>NZ_JAMPQL010000011.1:0-102684 GCF_028482435.1 Providencia sp. PROV119 | reverse complement strand
TGCCGTCGATGGAGGTGCATTATAGGGATCCCTCGTTCTGAGTCAACGGTTTTTGAATAGATTTTTTCTGTTCGTTGTAAAAATAAGCAAGATGTTCCAATATTCACCAGAAAAGAACCTTATTTAACCAATAATTAAGCTTTTGTATCACCCAACCAATACAATATTAGAACAAAAATATTTTTATGCTGAGAAATTGCCTATCCTTTTTCTTTTTTTACGGATTTTATTTGCATCAACATCGATAACTTGATTGAGGTATCACTTTAGAGTGATAGAATAGAACAACATTTTAGACATGCTGACGTGTTTCTCTGGTGACCGATAGCGAGAAGAAATCTTTCGCTCACACATCAATGATAGGCTGTTTATATTTAACGCTTCCCTATTATTTAGAGAACGTTGGCATGTTAGAAACCACGTATCGCAATTAAGGCAATCTCGATGAGTAAAATTAAAACCCGTTTTGCACCTAGTCCAACAGGGTATTTACATGTTGGTGGAGCGCGTACTGCGCTTTATTCCTGGTTATTCAGCCGCCATAATCAAGGCGAATTTGTTCTGCGTATCGAAGATACGGACTTAGAACGCTCAACTCAGGAAGCTATCGATGCCATTATGGATGGTATGAACTGGTTAAATTTGAATTGGGATGAAGGCCCTTATTATCAAACGAAACGCTTTGACCGTTATAACGATGTTATTGACCAAATGCTTGAAGCAGGTACCGCTTATCGTTGCTACTGCTCAAAAGAGCGCTTAGAGGCGCTGCGTGATCAACAGATGGCATCAGGTGAAAAGCCTCGCTATGATGGCTGCTGCCGTGATCACGCCCATAACCATACGCCTGACGAGCCGCATGTTGTTCGTTTCCGTAATCCACAAGAAGGCTCGGTTATTTTTGATGATAAAATCCGTGGCCCGATTGAGTTTAGTAATCAAGAGTTAGATGACCTCATTATTCGCCGCACCGATGGCTCACCAACTTATAACTTCTGTGTGGTTATTGATGACTGGGATATGGAAATTACTCACGTTATCCGCGGTGAAGATCATATCAACAATACCCCACGCCAAATTAATATCTTAAAAGCGCTAGGAGCACCTGTTCCTGAATATGCACACGTTTCAATGATTTTAGGCGATGACGGTAAAAAACTCTCCAAGCGTCACGGTGCTGTAAGCGTTATGCAATATCGCGACGAAGGGTATTTACCAGAAGCACTACTCAACTATTTAGTTCGTTTGGGCTGGTCACATGGCGACCAAGAGATTTTTTCTCGTGAAGAAATGATTGAATACTTTAGCTTAGATGCAATTAGCAAATCAGCGAGCGCATTCAATACCGATAAGTTGCTTTGGTTAAACCACCATTATATTAATCAATTGCCACCAGAAGAAGTTGCCGTTCACCTTGCATGGCATATTGAGCAACAAAACATCAACACTGAAAATGGCCCGCAATTAGCTGAGTTAGTTAAATTGCTCGGTGAACGCTGCAAAACATTGAAAGAGATCGCTGAATCCTGCCGCTACTTCTATGAAGAGTTTGATGAGTTCGATGCAGATGCCGCGAAAAAACACTTGCGCCCTGTTGCACGTCAACCATTAGAAACGGTGAAACAAAAACTGTCAGCAATTACCGATTGGACAGCAGAAAACGTTCATCAAGCTATCGAACAAACGGCCGCTGAATTAGACGTTGGTATGGGTAAGGTCGGCATGCCATTACGTGTCGCTGTAACTGGTGCGGGTCAATCCCCTGCGTTAGATGTTACCGTTCATGCGATTGGTCAAACACGTGCTATTGCACGCATTGATAAAGCGTTGTCGTTTATCGCCGAACGTGAAGCCTCAGCCCAGTAATTGATTTAATTAAGCCCCTGTGATGGTTAGCATCATAGGGGTTCACGCCTTATCAACCTTATAAGTACTCCTCTAATCTCTATACACCCCCTTATTCATTGACGAAATGCTCTATAATTCAGCAATTAAACTTAAAACCACATTATTTGATTGACACCCTGACATTGCTTGAATATTATGCCCTCCGTCCAAAAGATTTTGTTTGGGGCTATAGCTCAGCTGGGAGAGCGCTTGCATGGCATGCAAGAGGTCAGCGGTTCGATCCCGCTTAGCTCCACCATCTAATTCCCTGTTAGGTGGTATCAAAATCATTTTGTTGGGGCTATAGCTCAGCTGGGAGAGCGCTTGCATGGCATGCAAGAGGTCAGCGGTTCGATCCCGCTTAGCTCCACCACCTTATATCCTGTCAATAGTTAGTCAGCCTATCTCTTTTTTATCCCAATATAATAGATTGGTTCGAGATGTCATCCGGTTTTACTTCAGAAAAATAGCCGCTATTGAGATATAACACTTCCTCATACTATGGCTGTTTTTGATGCACTTCTTGTAAGAAGAAGTGGTTGCGGCTAGCCATGAATATCTATCACCACCGCATCCCTATTGTGCCGTATATCCCCCATCGACGGGTATAAATGCCCCTGTAATAAAACTGCTATCATCAGAAAGTAAAAATGCGACTGTTTTTGCGATCTCTTCACGCGTTGCCATGCGCCCCATTGGGTGAGTCGATGCCATCCATTCTTGAGTTTCAGTTGGTAAATTCATTATATTTGGCGTTGCGACATAACCAGGACCGATAGCATTAATCCTCACCCCTTTTTGAGCATACTCTAGTGCCGTTGCACGAGTTAGACCTAAAACAGCATGTTTTGCCGCTGTATAAGGTGAAATACCCGCAATACCAGTCACGCCATTACATGCAGATAAGTTCACGACGGCTCCGCCTCCCGCCCTGACGATTGCAGGTAATCCGTATTTTAATCCATAAAAAGTTCCACTCACATCAGTTGCGATAACGGCATCCCAATCCGCTAGTGGATAATCCTCAATAGTAACGCCATGAGGTCCTGTGATCCCTGCATTATTAACCAAATAGTGTAACGCCCCACACTGCTGCTCAATTTGTGTAATTGCTGCTTTAAATTGCTCGTGACTTGTCACATCCATCACTAAAGGAATAACACGTTCGCCACTTTGGTCTATCTTATTGGCTGCTGTTTGTAATGATATTTCGTTGCGTCCTGTTATAAACACCGTCGCACCACATTGGTATAAATGTAGTGCAATTTCTTCACCAACTCCTGTTGATGCGCCTGTCACTAAAGCGACTTTCTCTTGTAAATTTTGCATACTTCCTCTCAACATGATTAACTAAAGTTAATTAACTACACTGTATATGATTAACTTTAGTTAATCAATAGTCGATTTTATCGGATTGATAAGGCTATACTGTGTCAATAATCACTAACATGATGAAATAACATGGCAAATCAACTCGAAGATGCACTATCACTTTTGCAATGTACCTTGGTTGCGAGGCGTTTAAGCTTTACACCTGAACAGGTCACTTGGGGGCAATATGATGTATTAGAAATACTTCGGCTCAAAGGGGATCAAACACCAGGGCAATTAAGCCAACTGTTAGGCATATCTCGGCAGAATTTATCCAAGTTTCTTCGAGCACTAAAAGCACTTGGGTTCGTGAGCCAATACCAATCTGAACAAGATAAGCGAGAATTAATCACTCACTTAACCGATGAAGGTCGGGATTTTTTACAACGTGCAGCAACAGGCCGAAAAGAAAATGCCGCTAAAGTCAGTAGTGCTTTAACAGCGAATGAACAAGCTTTGTTTATCCAGCTTTCACAGAAAGTCACTGCGGCTTTAGGCCATGACTGACCCAATACAACTAAACTCGTTTTAAAGGCTTTACAAGGCCATCTAGCCCCTCTATTTTTAAGCCTAATGCCATTTCCATCAGTTGCCCTAATCGCCCCTGTGGAAATGCCCCTTTTTTGTAAAACCATAGCAGATATTCTTCAGGAAGATCGATCAATACACGACCTTGATATTTTCCAAATGGCATCCGCGTGTTTGCCATATCAATGAGATCTTGTTTTTCCATTTTTTCCTCCTAAAAGCAAAAACGGCATTCATAATGAACGCCGTTTTACACTTTACCACGCTTTTATGTTTTACAGAATTAAGCCAACAACAGCCGCTGATAGGAAGCTAACTAATGTTGAACCAAACAGCAGTTTCAAGCCAAAACGTGCAACCGTGTTACCCTGTTTCTCATTTAAGCCTTTGATTGCCCCTGCCACAATACCGATTGAGGAGAAGTTAGCAAAAGAGACTAAAAATACCGATAAAATACCGACTGAACGTGTTGATAACGTTGCTGCAACCTCTTTTAGGTCGCCCATTGCGACGAACTCGTTAGTGACCATTTTTACCGCCATGATCCCACCGACTTGCAATGCTTCTTCAGCAGGGATACCTAATATCCAAGCAAATGGGTAGAACACGTAGCCCAGCATGGTTTGGAACTTGATATCAAAAATCGCCATACAGATACCATTTACCATGGCAATCAAAGCGATAAAACCGATTAACATGGCTGATACGATAATCGCAACTTTAAAGCCGGCAAGGATATATTCACCCAACATTTCAAAGAAGCTTTGACCTTCATGAATATTGGTCATCTGTAACTCTTCTTCGGCTTCAGGTGGGTATGGGTTGATTAAGGAAAGGATCACGAAAGTACCAAACATGTTAAGTACCAATGCTGCAACCACAAAGCGCGGTTCTAGCATGGACATATATGCACCAACTATCGACATAGAAACCGTCGACATTGCCGTTGCAGCCATGGTGTACATTCTACGTTCAGACATTTTGCCTAGCTGATCTTTATAGGCAATAAAGTTTTCAGATTGGCCTAATAGCAGTGAGCTAACCGCGTTAAAAGACTCTAGCTTGCCCATACCATTGACTTTAGATAGAACCGTACCGATCACACGGATCACAAGAGGCAGCACCTTAATATGCTGTAAGATACCGATCAGTGCGGAAATAAAGATGATTGGGCAGAGGACTTGCAAGAAGAAAAACGCTAGATTGCCTTCGATCATGCCACCAAAAACGAACTTGGTCCCTTCGGCTGCATAACCTAATAAATGGGTGAAAACACTTGCAACGCCTAGTACGAATGAAGAACCGACATTAGAATTCAAGAAGAAGTATGCTAATGCGATTTGAATAACCAGTAGTTGAAAAACATAGCGTAGTCGTATCGCCTTACGGTTACTACTGGCTAAGACTGCAAGAGCGCCAATTACAACAAGGGATAGAACAAAATGCAGGATCGAGGTCATATGCGACTCCATACAAATTTAATAAAGCGGTTTATGTATCTATTCTATGTAATAGCCGACATTTAAATGAGACGGGAATCACATTAGTATGAAAACGACCCCAGTGTATTTTGCAAAAAATATATACCGATCACATTATTACAGTAAATTCTAATTCTTAGGTGGTAGATTGATACAGATCATATCATTACCCATTTTCTGGGTAATGATACTTCAAACTCTCGTTAATTATTAGGCTTCTAATAAGCGAATTAGCTCATTTTCGTCAATGACAGGTATACCTAGCTCATTTGCTTTTGCCAGTTTTGAACCTGCCGCCTCACCTGCAATGACTAAATGCGTCTTCTTAGAGACACTGCCAGAGACTTTAGCGCCGAGTGCCACTAATTTATCTTTTGCTTCATCCCGTGTCAGTTGGCTCAAAGAGCCCGTCAATACCACGGTTTTCCCTGCAAATGGACTATCTATCGTACTCACATCTACCGCAACAGCTTCTGGCCAATGAATATTCGCCTTATCTATTAACGCTTGAATGACAGTTTGATTATGCTCCTCGCGGAAAAAGTTAACGACATGCTTAGCCACCACATGACCAACATCTTGTACCGTTTTGAGTGACTCCTCATCTGCCGCCATTAGGGCTTCAAGGGTGCCATAATGCGCCGCTAAATTTGCCGCGGTAGCCTCACCGACCTCACGAATGCCTAACGCATAAATAAAACGAGCGAGAGTCGTTGATTTCGATTTATTTAGGGCTTCCACTAAATTTTGTGCCGACTTTGGCCCCATGCGATCTAAACCCGTCAATATCCCTGCACTTAATTGGTACAGATCAGCCGGATTTTTCACATATTCTTTTTCAACTAATTGGTCGATGATCTTATCGCCCATGCCATCCACATCCATCGCACGGCGTGAGACAAAATGTTTCAGTGCTTCTTTACGTTGTGCACCACAAATCAACCCACCAGTACAACGCGCAACGGCCTCACCTTCGACACGTTCCACATCAGAGCCACAGACTGGGCAGTGAGTTGGGAAAACAATTTCTCGGCTATCGGCTGGGCGTTCAGACTCAACAACACTCACAATTTGAGGTATCACATCGCCCGCACGACGGATCACAACAGTATCACCGATATGAACCCCTAAGCGCTCAATTTCATCAGCGTTGTGTAGCGTCGCATTACTGACTGTCACGCCGGCAACTTGAACTGGTTCCAAACGTGCAACAGGCGTAATTGCTCCGGTACGTCCAACTTGGAATTCAACATCTTTTAGCAATGTCATCTGCTCTTGAGCCGGGAACTTAAACGCCGTTGCCCAACGAGGTGCCCGAGACACAAAGCCTAACTCTTCTTGGGTTGCAATGTCGTTAATTTTAATGACGACCCCATCAATATCAAAGCCTAATGTTGGGCGAGCTTTTTCTATCTCATGATAAAAGTCCAATACCGCCTGAGCGCCTGTCCGTAATTGCACATACTCACTTACAGGTAACCCCCACTTCTTAAATTGCATCAGTCGCTCATAATGAGTATCTGGCAGTGTTTCGCCTTCCACCAGCCCCACGCCATAGCAGTAGAACGTTAAAGGCCTTTTCGCTGTAATACGTGGGTCTAATTGGCGTAATGACCCCGCTGCCGCGTTACGAGGGTTAGCGAAAACTTTTCCACCTGTACGGCGCGCTTCCTCATTCAATGCTTCAAAGCCTTTTTGTGGCATAAATACTTCACCACGAATTTCTACCCTAGCAGGAATATTTTCACCCGTTAAACGAAGTGGAATAGCACGAATTGTACGAACATTAGAGGTAATATTTTCCCCCACAGTTCCATCACCGCGAGTAGCGGCTTGGACGAGTTCGCCATTCTCATACAGTAAGCTCACCGCAAGGCCATCTAATTTTAATTCACAACAGAAGGTTTGTTCTTGCTGATCTTTTAATCGGTCTCTCACGCGTTTGTCGAAAGCAAGATAGCTTTCTTCATCAAATACGTTATCAAGCGATAACATCGGTATTTCATGACGTACGGTGTCAAACGCCGCTAATGGAGCCGCACCCACTCGCTGAGTCGGTGAGTCACTGGTGATCCATTCAGGATGTTCCGCTTCGATAGCCTTCAGCTCTTCCATGAGTTTGTCATATTCTGCATCTGGGATTTCAGGTGCATCTAATACATGATATTGATATTCATGATGACGTAATTGTTGTTTGAGTGTATCGAGATGTTGTTTTGTAGTCATGTTTCACCAGTAAAGATAAAAAACCCCCAGTTAAGGGGGTTTCGTTGATTCTGATATTTAATTCAGTGTGTTGCGGATCCGAGCATGGTACACCTCAATTTTCTGAGGTGTGAGCATTTTACGCTCATCATCAAGGACTACGCCCCCCACATCGGAAGCAATACGCTGTGCAGCTTGCAACATCAATTTGAAATTTTGCCCTGCTTCACCATACGATGGCACCATCATAAACATAGAGATACCCGGAGTGGTGAACTCTGACATCGTTTCTGGATCAAAAGACCCCGGTTTCACCATATTAGCAAGACTAAATAAAACCGGCCCTGTTCCCGATGGATGCACATGTCGATGGAAAATACGCATTTCACCGAACTGGAAGCCCGCTTGAAGAATGCTTTGCAACAGCGCTTCACCTTGTAGAACTTGCCCCTGAAGTGCAGCTACATGAAGAACCAGAACCGTCTCCTTGTTGTTCTCTGAAGATTGGTTTTGCGGTTGTTCAGTTTTCTTCTCAGTGTGCGCCTGTTCCTGTTCATGGTGTGTCGGCTGTGGCCCCTCTTGCTCTTCGTGAATGTCAAAATCAAATTCTGGTTGTTCAGGCGCATGCTGAGTGCGCCCATTCGCTGTAGAGACTGGTGTCGCTATTGGTTGAACCGTTGGTTCCACCTTCATCGCGGGTTGTTCATTTACAGCATTAACGCGCGAGTCAATATCAGATTCAACAGGCTCTGAACGCTCAGGCGTAATATTTAATACAGGCTCGGTATCACGAGTAGAAGATGTAATGGGTGGCAAATCAGGTTCGGCACGACGTTCTTCTTGAACCTGACGAGCAGGCTCAGAAACTACCGGTGAAGAGACGGGAGGCTCTACCTTTTGAGTTTCACTGAATAATGCAGAATCATCATCATAATCCGATGATTTATCCTGACTGTCATGTTTTCGGCGTTTTACGGGACGATCACGGAATAACTTAGAGCGCTCTTTACGGCTGGTCCATAAACCATGCAGTAATAACGCAATTATGGCTATCGCACCTACGACCACTAATATCAGACGCAAATCCTGCATCGCTGCTATCTCTAATTGTTGAATGATAATGCCACCACGGCAAAAAATAAGCCAAAATACTTTAAGTTGCAAGCCAAGGCGCACTCCCGCTCCCCTCGCCCCGCATTGCGGTATGATTTTGGGGATTTCAGCGGTAAAACGCCGTCAACCGAAAAACAACTTAAAAAATGACGGATATATCTTAAGATTATTTGTCAAACGTGCTAAGTGCAACCCCCTAAACGATTTTCTGATAAGAAAGAGACAATTCTGCTTTCGTTTGCTGCTTTTTTAAGCAAATACTGACTAGCCAGCCTAAAAACCTATCTATATGATACATAGTCAACCGCAAAGGAGAGAATAAGAAGTATGATACAATCGACAGATTCGCAACAAAAAAGCCATTCAGGTTTTTATTACTTCGTTCAAGGATGGCGTCTTGTTACACGTCCAGGTATTAAACGTTTTGTTATTCTACCACTTTTAGCCAATATCATCTTACTTGGTGGTGCATTTTGGTGGTTATATACCAAACTTGGTGGTTGGATTGACCAAGTCATGAGCTATATTCCTAGTTGGTTACAATGGCTTGATTATCTTATTTGGCCTATTTCCGTTATTTCGATTTTACTTATATTTACTTACTTTTTCAGTACGGTTGCCAACATTATCGCCGCACCGTTTAATGGTTGGTTATCCGAAAAGCTCGAATCAGAATTAACCGGTGTGCCCGCCCCTGATGGCGGTATTGTTGATATCGCAAAAGATGTTCCACGCATGGTTAAGCGTGAGTTTGTTAGGATCGGTTATTACCTTCCGCGCGCTATTGGCTTATTAATTTTGTTTTTTATCCCTGGTATTGGGCAAACTGTTGCTCCCATTCTTTGGTTCCTATTCGGTGCGTGGATGATGTCAATTCAGTATTGCGATTATCCATTTGATAATCACCGCGTTAGCTTTAGTGAAATGAAAAATGCTTTAGCCAAAGACCGCATGAATAATATTCAATTTGGTGGAGCAGTTAGTGTGTTAATGATGATACCTATCCTTAACTTGATTATTATGCCTGTTGCCGTTTGTGGCGCGACCTTAATGTGGGTTGACCAATACCGCGCTCGTCATGCACGCTATTAATTATTCACTGATTTGATCAAGAGTGCGGGGGGAATTTACACCTCGCACTTTTTCATCTTCAACCTCCCTCAGACCACAGACACAGCGCAACATATTTTATGATAGGTGCTTGTGTCACAACCTTTTACTTATAATTTTTCCATATAAGATAGCAATTCGTTATAAGCTTATACTTAATTTATATTTGCAATAATAGCGAGTTCACGTATGTTTGGAGTCAATCTTATCTATCATTCTCAGTTCTAAATAGGCAACTGCCTGATTATAAGGATATCCCATGAGTAAAATTTATGATGATAATTCGCTAACCATTGGCCATACCCCATTAGTACGTTTAAAGCATTTCGGCAATGGCAATATCTTAGCGAAAGTTGAATCACGCAACCCAAGTTTCAGCGTTAAATGCCGTATTGGTGCGAATATGATTTGGGATGCTGAGAAAAAAGGACTTCTGACCAAAGAAAAAGAGCTGGTTGAACCTACTAGTGGTAATACAGGGATTGCTTTGGCGTATGTCGCCGCGGCTAGAGGCTACAAATTAACATTGACCATGCCTGAAACGATGAGCGTCGAACGCCGTAAACTGCTTAAAGCATTAGGGGCGAATCTTGTATTGACTGAAGGCGCTAAAGGGATGAAAGGCGCCATTGAGAAAGCCGAAGAAATCGTCAACAGCAATCCGCATAAGTATATTTTGCTGCAACAATTTAATAATCCAGCTAACCCTGAAATTCATGAAAAAACGACAGGACCTGAGATTTGGAGTGATACTGACGGTAAGGTTGATGTTGTTATCGCGGGTGTGGGAACTGGGGGTACTATCACCGGTATCGGTCGTTATTTGAAAAAAACCAAGGGCAAAAATGTCACTCTGGTTGCGGTAGAGCCTGAAACGTCCCCTGTTATTAGCCAAACGCTAGCAGGAGATGAAGTCAAGCCAGGCCCACATAAAATTCAAGGGATCGGGGCTGGTTTCATTCCTGGCAACCTAGATATCACGCTTATTGATAGAGTATTTAAAATCAGTGATGATGAAGCCATTCAAACTGCCCGCCAATTAATGGAAAAAGAAGGGATCCTAGCAGGGATTTCATCAGGTGCTGCTCTTGCAGCCGCAGTAAAACTCGCAGCTGAACCTGAATTTAAAGATAAAAACATTGTTGTTATCTTACCTTCATCAGGCGAGCGCTATTTATCAACGGTTCTATTTTCCGATCTATCCGCCGAGTAATTTTAAAAACCGTTAATTAATCGTTAAAAAAGCACCTATTTGGTGCTTTTTTTGTGGAATGGATCAAACTTTAGCACGTATTGAGATGATTTCTGACCTAGGGTTTAGTATTAAACATAGTAATTATTTTGAGCCACGAAATTAATCAACTTTAAGTCAAAGATTTGTTCAATTACTCATATTCTTTGCGATTTAAATTGACATTATTTAGGCCAATAAACTGAAAAAGTGTTGATACGCAACAAAGTAGGAAACCTTTTTAACAGTTAATAATCTAACAATACGCAAACCTAAGTTTATTCAACTACACTAGCTTAGGTCATTATAAAAAACTAAAGTTATTGAGGAAATAATATGTTCCAGCAAGAAGTCACTATTACAGCACCTAACGGCTTACATACTCGCCCTGCCGCTCAATTTGTGAAAGAAGCCAAAGCATTCTCTTCTGATATTACTTTGACTTCTGGTGGCAAATCAGCAAGCGCAAAAAGCCTATTTAAGTTACAAACTCTAGGCTTAACTCAAGGTACTGTTGTGACAATTTCTGCCGAAGGCGAAGATGAAAAACAAGCAGTTGAGCATTTAGTTAAACTGATGGGTGAGTTGGAATAACCGCACAAGCAAGAGAGCCTGTGTCACCGCATTAATCTTCATCCCTGAATGGCATCATTCAGGGATATCAGTTTACACACAGATAAGCTTACTGTTGTCTTTTCAACATCAGAACACCTACCCGCAGTAGTAAGGTAATATTATGATTTCAGGAATTTTAGTATCCCCAGGTTTTGCTTTTGGTCAGGCTTTAATCCTCAAAGAAGATCCTATCACTGTCAGCACAAAAAAAATTACTGACGACCAGATAGAAACCGAGATCCAACACTTTATTGAAGGACGTAACAAATCAGCCGAACAGCTCAGCTTCATTAAAGAGCGAGCCGAAAAAAATCTTGGTGCAGAAAAAGCTGAGATCTTTGAAGGCCATATTATGCTGCTGGAAGATGAAGAGCTTGAACAAGAAATTGTCTCTCTAATCAAAAGTGATAAAAAAACAGCTGATGCCGCGGTTTACTCCGTTATTGAGGATCAAGCCCAAGCGCTCGAAGCACTTGATGATGAATATTTGAAAGAGCGTGCTGCCGACGTACGCGATATTGGTAAACGCCTATTAAAAAATATCCTCGGTATGCCTATCGTCGATTTGAGTGCCATCGACAAAGAGGTTATTTTGGTTGCAGCTGACCTAACACCGTCAGAGACGGCACAATTAAACCTTGATAAAGTATTAGGTTTCATCACCGATTTAGGTGGTCGTACATCACATACCTCAATCATGGCTCGTTCACTGGAGTTGCCTGCCATTGTCGGCACCTCAGATGCCACCGCGAAAATCAAAAATGGTGACTACCTCATTCTAGATGGTGTCAACAACCACATCTATCTGAACCCGTCAGATCAAGAAATTGATAAGCTGAAAAAATTCAATGAAGAATATCAGCAAGAAAAAAATGAACTGGCAAAATTAAAAGATTTACCTGCAATCACACTGGATGGTCATCAAGTCGAAGTGTGTGCAAACATCGGTACTGTACGCGATGTCGCGGGTGCTGAGCGTAACGGTGCTGAAGGGGTTGGTTTATATCGCACTGAGTTCCTGTTTATGGATAGAGACTCACTGCCAACTGAAGAAGAACAGTTCCAAGCATACAAAGCTGTTGCCGAAGCAATGGGAAGCCAAGCTGTTATTGTGCGTACCATGGATATCGGCGGTGATAAAGACCTGCCATACATGAATTTGCCAAAAGAAGAGAACCCATTCTTAGGCTGGCGGGCAATTCGTATTTGCCTTGATCGCAAAGAAATTCTACATTCTCAGTTAAGAGCTATTTTAAGAGCCTCAAGTTTTGGTAAACTGCGTATTATGTTCCCGATGATTATTTCCGTTGAGGAAGTTCGCGAACTAAAAGCAGAACTTGAGATGCTAAAAGGTCAATTACGTGAAGAAGGCAAAGCCTTTGATGAATCAATCGAAGTTGGTGTCATGGTGGAAACCCCTGCCGCAGCGGTTATTGCTCATCATTTAGCAAAAGAAGTTGACTTTTTCAGTATTGGGACGAACGATCTCACTCAATATACTCTAGCTGTTGACCGTGGTAATGAGCTGATTTCTCACCTCTACAATCCAATGTCGCCTGCTGTATTGAACTTGATTAAGCAAGTCATTGATGCATCACATGCAGAAGGCAAATGGACAGGAATGTGTGGTGAATTAGCAGGTGATGAACGTGCAACCTTGTTGCTGCTTGGTATGGGGTTAGATGAATTTAGTATGAGTGCAATTTCAATTCCTCGTATTAAAAAATTAATTCGTAATGCAAACTTTGCAGATACTAAAGCACTGGCTGAGCAAGCCCTTGCCCAACCAACCGCAGACGAATTGATGAAACTTGTTGATACCTTTATCCAAGAAAAAACGTTATGCTAGGAGCAGCACATTAGTTCGGTCCCATATAAAAACGATTAGGAGAAGGTCCATGGGTCTGTTTGACAAACTGAAATCACTGGTTTCGGATGATAAAAATAGCAGTGGCAGTATTGAAATTATCGCACCTCTATCGGGTGAAATTGTCAATATTGAAGATGTTCCCGATGTTGTTTTCGCTGAAAAAATTGTTGGTGATGGTATCGCCATCAAACCAGCAGGGAACAAAATTGTCGCTCCTGTAGATGGGACTATTGGTAAGATATTTGAAACCAATCATGCGTTTTCTATTGAATCTGATGATGGTATTGAACTATTTGTTCACTTCGGTATTGATACAGTCGAACTGAAAGGTGAAGGCTTTAAACGTATCGCTGAAGAAGGGCAATCCGTTAAAAAAGGTGATTTGGTTATCGAGTTTGACCTTGCATTGCTGGAAGAAAAAGCAAAATCAGTTCTAACGCCGGTTGTGATTTCTAATATGGATGAAATTAAAGAGCTGACTAAGCTTAGCGGTAGCGTTACCGTGGGTGAAACAGTTATTATGCGCGTTAAAAAATAACGGCAATCCCTTTTAAGCTTTTCAAATAAAACCACCAGATAGCGTTGTATGACCTCTGGTGGTTTTTTTATGGCAGGATAAAATCCATCGCCATCATATCTGTTGCAATCAACGACTCACCTATATTCGAGCACATTGATGCTTTTGTCAGTGTCTAGATGGCGATGCTAATTAATCGTCAAACACGCCCGTAGAAAGATAGCGATCGCCTCGGTCACAAATAATGGCAACGATCACCGCTCCCGGATTCATTTTAGCCACTCTCAAAGCGCCCGCAACCGCGCCTCCTGAACTAACACCACAAAAGATACCTTCTTGTTTAGCGAGGGCTCTCATCGTCTCCTCAGCCTCTTCCTGATTAATATCTAAAACGGTATCAACGAATTCTTGATTGAAGATCCCCGGAAGATAGCCTGGCGACCAACGGCGGATCCCCGGAATTTGGCTTTTTTCCGCTGGTTGTAAGCCCACAATCTGAATATGTGATGATTGTGATTTTAAATAACGACTGACTCCCGTGATAGTTCCTGTCGTTCCCATACTTGAAACAAAGTGAGTCATGCGCCCATCGGTTTGCTGCCATATCTCAGGGCCTGTGGTCTTGAAATGGGCTAATGGATTATCGGGGTTATTAAATTGGTCAAGGACCTTCCCTTCCCCCTTCGCTTCCATTTCTTGAGCTAAATCGCGAGCGCCCTCCATGCCAACTGAAGTACTGACTAAAATGAGTTCAGCACCATAAGCCTTCATTGAGGCTTGGCGCTCTTTACTCATATTTTCGGGCATCAATAGTTTGAGTTTATAACCTTTGACTGCGGCGATCATTGCCAAAGCAATCCCGGTATTGCCACTCGTCGCTTCAATCAATGTATCACCAGGTTTTATTTCACCACGTTTTTCCGCTTCTGTGATCATTGAATACGCAGCTCTATCTTTGACGGAGCCAGCCGGATTATTACCTTCTAGTTTGACCCAAATTTCAGCGTCCATCCCCTGTGTCAAACGCTGAAGTTTAACTAGCGGCGTATTACCTATAAATTGTTCCAGAGTTGCCACTGTCTATTCCTTATTCTATTTATCTATAATCACCATTTCGAATGATATAGATAGTATCCTAACACCTACAAATTAGCAGCATGAAAAAAATTCACTTATATATCAGTAATTAATAATTCTGGTCGATGTTATTACTAATATCGATATATGATATGTTTACAGGGAATTTGACTGAAAATAGTCTCAAAAAAATGCCATTGGTCAGCTCAAAAATGGTCAGGCAGGCATAAATTGCGTTTTAATATCGAGGGATATTGCGTTGATGAAATAACAACATCAACGCAATATTAGGAATGGTTAGGCACTTTTAGCTAACTGGGGAAATAAGAGCTCATTTTCACCTTGGTAAATTTTAGCCTGTTGACTACCAAGGAAATAGTGCTCACCACGCACAGGCGTTGCATGAGAAGATTGCCAAACTACAGAGAGAGGTTCATGCCCCCAACCTATAGGCTGTACCGTTAACTGCCAGAAATGCCCTCTCGGCCCTGATTCAATCACACGAACCGGTAATCGGTGTTGTTCATCAACGTCTTTCTTCAATGTTATATCCCATGGACGTAAAAACACATCCACCTCGCCTTGTTGGGCACTTGCATGATGTAGAGGGAATTCATAACCATCAATATGTAACTGAGAACCTTTAATTTGCCCATGGAGTTGATTCACTTCCCCCATAAACTCCAACACAAAACGCGTTTCAGGACGTTGCCAGATATCATCAGGAGTGCCAACTTGCTCAATATGCCCCTGACTCATCACCACTATCCTATCGGCAACTTCCATGGCCTCTTCCTGATCATGGGTGACAAATACACTGGTAAACTTCAATTCATCATGTAATTGACGTAACCAGCGGCGCAATTCAATACGTACCTGAGCATCCAACGCACCGAAAGGCTCATCTAGCAATAAAATTTGTGGCTCTACAGCCAAGGCACGAGCCAGCGCAACACGCTGTTTTTGCCCTCCTGAAAGCTGAGAAGGATAACGAGAGGCCAAATGCGCCAACTGAACCATATCAAGTAATTGCATGACTTTCTGCTTGATAGCTTGCGATGATGGGCGTTGTTTTCTTGGCATAACGGTGAGACCAAACGCGACATTGTCAAACACCGTCATATGACGAAACAGGGCATAATGTTGAAATACAAAGCCAACATGCCTATCTTTAGCATGAATACGGCTAACATCTTGACCATGGAAGCGTAGTAAGCCATGGCTATGCTGTTCTAACCCTGCAATAATCCGTAACAGTGTCGTCTTACCTGAACCGGATGGACCGAGCAGTGCCACCATTTCACCAGATGCAATATCTAATGAAATATCTTTCAACACTTGCGTCCTACCAAACAATTTCCCAATTTTTTCAATTTGAATACTCATGGTAAATGAACTCCTGATTCGGATTGCTGCCGGCTCAAATGCCATTGCAATGCACTTTTAATAATTAAAGTGATAATCGCCATTACAGCTAGGATCGCAGCAGCAGTAAATGCGCCTACGGTGTTATAGTCTTGATGCAATAATTCTACTTGTAACGGTAGCGTATAGGTTTCCCCGCGTATGGCACCAGAAACAACGGACACGGCACCAAATTCACCTATTGCTCGAGCATTAGTCAGAACAACACCATACAATAGTGCCCAACGGATATTTGGTAAGGTAACTCTCCAAAACATTTTCCAACCTGAAGCGCCCAGTAAGACTGCCGCTTCATCTTCGTGACTACCTTGGCTTAACATCAGTGGAACTAATTCCCTAACCACAAAAGGACAGGTCACAAAAATGGTCACTAATGCCATACCGGGCCACGAGAACATTAATTGGATATCATAACTTTCTAGCCAGCCCCCAAACCAACTGTTGGAGCCATAAAAAAGTAGATAAAGTAACCCCGCGACCACTGGCGATACCGCAAAAGGAATATCGACTAGGGTTAATAACAGTTGCCTACCAGGAAACTGAAATCGAGTAACTAACCACGCGAGCATGGTGCCAAAGATCAAGTTGACAGGCACCGTTATCAGTGCAATAAGGACCGTCAGTCCAATAGCATGCAACATGTCCGCGTCATTCAAATTCATTAAAACCGCATCAATACCTTTGGAAAAAGCGGTCAAAAATATCCAAATAATTGGCACCACCAGCAACATGACTGAAAACAATATGCCAGTGATAATCAAAGACCATTTAGCCCAATTAATCGGTTGACGAGAAGCCCCCGTGACAGGTGTAACCTGAGCCATTACTTTCCTCCCAACCTTTTGCCAAAGCGGCTTTGTACGACATTGACGCTAAATAGCAGTAATAATGAAACCGCTAAAATAACAGAAGCAATCGCACTCGCTGCTGGGTAATCAAACTGTTGTAACTGACTAAAAATCATCAAAGATACGACTTCAGTTTGCCAAGCAATATTTCCTGCAATAAAGATAATGGCACCAAACTCCCCCAAACTTCGGGTAAAAGACAATACTGTTCCTGCAATTAATGCGGGAGAAACTTCAGGCAATACCACCCGTCGAAATGTTTGCCAACGGCTTGCACCCAATGTTTGTGCCGCCTCTTCATATTCAGGCCCAAGCTCTTCTAACACAGGCTGTACCGTTCGTACAACGAACGGAATACTGGTAAAAGCCATTGCGACAGCAATACCGAGCCAAGTATTTACTACTTTAATATCAAAGTGATGCAGAAACTGCCCGTACCAGCCAGACGCTGAAAATAACGTAGCTAATGTTAAACCTGCCACCGCGGTAGGTAAGGCGAAAGGCAAGTCAACAAGGCCGTCTAAAAAAGTGCGGCCAGGAAAACGATACCGAGTCAAAATCCAAGCGAGCAGCATGCCAAAAACCGCATTAAATAAACTCGCAACCAGTGCAGCCAGTAAGGTGACTTTATAAGCGGCAACGACTTGCGGATAGCTGATCACATCCCAATATTGTTGCCACGTCATTTCAGATAACTGAACGACTAACGCACTCAAAGGTAGCAGCAGGATCAAACAGGTATAAAATAGGCTGCTACCTAGTGTGAGGCCAAATCCTGGCAAAAAGCGTTTCCCTGACTTACGCATTAACGGCGCCCTTCTGCCATCAATTTGTCAAACTCTCCGTTCGTCGCAAAATGGGTCTCCATCACCGCAGGCCAACTCTTAAACTGTGATTCGACCGTAAATAAGCGGGTTTCAGGGAACTTATCTTTATTTGCCGCCATGACTGCCTGATCGTTCACCCGATAGTTAAATTTAGTGATAATTTCTTGAGCTTTTGGACTATATAGGTAATTAAGATAGGCTTTCGCCACCTCTTCCGTACCATTTTTCTGAACGTTTTTGTCAACCCAAGCAACTGGGAACTCCGCCAGAATATCGACAGGAGGAACGATAACTTCATAGTCCGTTTCACCATACTGCTGACGAATATTGTTCACTTCTGATTCAAAGCTAATCAATACATCCCCAAGGCCTCTTTCAATAAAGGAAGTTGAGGCACCACGCCCCCCTGTATCGAACACTTCTACATTTTTCAAAAACTGCTTCATCTGCTCGCGGGTTTTCTTTTCATCACCTTTATTTTCTTGCGCATAGGCTCCCCATGCCGCTAAATAAGTGTAACGACCATTACCCGATGTTTTTGGATTTGGAAAAATCAGCTTCACATCTTCACGCGCTAAATCATCCCACGTTTTAATGCCCTTTGGATTACCTTTACGCACTAAAAACGCCATCGTAGAGTAATAAGGTGAGCTATTATTCGGTAATCTTGCTTGCCAATTTTCAGGGATCAACTTGCCTTTATCATGCAAGATTTGTACATCTGTCACTTGGTTATAAGTCACCACATCAGCCTTTAAACCTTGCAAAATAGCTAAGGCTTGTTTCGATGAGCCAGCATGTGATTGCTTGATCGTTAATTTGTCATCAGGGTGCTGTTCATTCCACTGCTTTTCAAATTCAGGGTTTAGTTCAACAAATAGCTCTCGGGCGATATCATAAGAGCTATTGAGCAGTTCAGCCGCTACCAACGGCGCGCTCCCCATCAATGAAAATGTTGCGAGACTCGCTAAGGCTGTTTTCTTTAAAATCGCTTTTTGCATTAGGCACCTACTTATGACTAAACCAAAACTACGCTAATGAGGTTACTTTATCTGCTTTGTTTATAACTGTGTAGCTATCAATTGCCTTTTAATATATCAAATTGGTATATTCAAGAAATTATGGCAATAAGCAAATAAATTATATTAGTTATCATAAAGTTGACTGCGTGAAAGGCCTTCATGAAGGTGCTAAGCAATAGAAGGGAAAAGTAGGATATTGACGCAAAAGTAAATTGCCGCCAGATGGCGGCAATAAGAATAATTTATAACGACAATAAAGTGTCAATTGAAGGGGCAAAATAGTAGCTTCCTGATACTGCTTTGGTCATGCGTAACAGGTCATCATATTTACCATCTTTTTCACCAAACATACTCAAAAGCTGCTGTTCAATATTATGGAGGCGCGCGCAATACGCAACGAAGAATAAACCATGTTTGCCGCTTGCCGTACCATATGGCAAGCTATGACGCATAATCGATAGCTCTTCCCCATCTTCTTCAACCACCACGCGAGAAACGTGTGAAGTCACATTACGTTCGCTTTCATCCAGCTCCACACTGTCTTTTTTGGTGCGACCAATCATTTTCTCTTGTTCTTGTTCAGAGAAACGGTCCCATTTATTGAGGCTGTGCTCATAACGCTGAACAAGAATATAACTGCCTCCCATATCAATGCCATCAGCAATTAATGCAACTTCAGCAATTTCTTCACCTTGTGGGTTTTCGGTTCCATCAATAAAGCCACTTAAGTCGCGCTCCTCAACCCAACGGAAGCCGTGGATCTCTTCTTCGACTTTAATTGCTGAGCCGAATGCTTTTAGTGCCGCCTGTGCCAATGAAAAGTTAATATCATGGCGTTGAGATTGGATATGAATAAAAATATCACGCTGTGTTGCTGGCGCTAACCCTTTACCTAATGGATGAAATGGTTTTAACTCAGGCGCGCTTTCCGGTGTTGATAGCTGTTTCCAGATATCAGAGCCGAAGGCCACTACAGCCCCTAATCTATCTGTTGGATACTGCTCTTGTAATTGAGTCAGTGTTTCAACAAAACGCTGACAACCTGTTTTTATATCAGCCAGAGACCCTTGCACCATTGCTTCAATGAAAATACCGAAACGGCTATGATCTTTCAAAATACCGCTCTGAGAATGAGACATGCTAATCAACCTCTTTTAAATAATTTATTATTTATGTCTAGCGATATAGTATCTCATCGATGACGATTTTCACCTGTTTTAACGCAAATATTGGCTAACATTTAGAAAAATGCACAATTTATTCTTAATAAGATAAGTGGGTTAAGAGGGGATCGTATATTTAGGAGGGAATAACAACGTATTTTACCTTAATAAAACACGTTGTTATATCAATTAAATGTTTAGAACATAATCCAAAGCTATCGACCAATAGCTCTCTATCATCACGCTAAATCACCATTATTTTTTCCAAATAATTTGTGATACCGTCCAGCTCTTTAATTCATCATCCGGTGGCATTAAACCTTCTGGCCCTTGCCATTTACCATTAAATCGATAAATGATATGGGATGTTTGCGGGGCTACACATTCAACAGTCGGTTGATTATTAATTGGCTCAGCCATTTTACATGCGCCAAAAGCTTTTTCATAAATACCGCTAAATGATGAACCAATTTTCGTTCCCCATTCAGTTTTAATGTCAGGGTCATCCACAATAATACGTGAAACATAACCTTTTTCAGGGCCGATCACTTCAATTTTAACCGTCTCATCATCGATACCTTGAAACACGGTCACAATTTCACCTTGCTCAGTTTGCATCCCACTTCGTATCGTGTAACGGTTATCTAATCGCTCCTTGATGATGTCAGCTTGCATTGGTGTGAACCCTGTGATCTCCCCCACACCCGCTGCCTTCGCAGTAATAGGGCTACTAAACCAGTTCATTGGTGAAAGTGAAGACCAAAACCCCCCTGAGCCTGCACAACCCGATAGCAAAAACACACCACTTAGCGCGACTATCTGAGAAAGCTTCACAATTACACTTTTGGGCATAACATCCTCTATTTATTGGCTGACTGACTGCTTACTGTGACAACCTTTTTCTGAAAACATTCCAGTTTATAACGAAATAAACACGCAACAGCATTAAAAATCCAAATCACGATCCAGTGTTTTTGTATAGATAAGCCTTGCTGGCTGCTCTTCTTCATATAACATTTTTTCGAACATACAGATAGCAGCGTCAGACTCCTCATTCACAAGGAACTCAATTCTGCCGCACCCTCTTGCTCGCAATTTTTTCTCTAAGCGACTAATCAGAGCATTGGCAATACCTCGGCCACGAAACTCTGGATGAACCGCAAGATAGCATGCCGTTCCCCTTATTCCGTCATATCCTCCCATCACAGTGCCAACAACCTCACCTGTCACTTCCGCAACAAGAAAAAGATCTGCACCACACTGGAGTTTTCGTTCAATATCAAGTTCAGGATCATCCCCAAACTCATTTAAATCACAGCGTTCCCACAATGTGATGACTTCTTCAAAATCGCTTTGGCGAAAGATGCGTATTTCCATGTTCATGACCCGTTTTAACTGAGTTTTTTGCCATTATCACCGCTTTTTGCGCACAATCAATATTCAATATGCCTTTTTTAACTCAAAAGGGTATACTTTACTCACTTTTTTTTACCAACCGTTCTATTGGAAAACAATGAATTACCCTGATATTTTTCAAGTAAAAACATTTTTGCTTGAACTACAAGAAACCATTTGCCAAAAAATTACTGAACTGGATGGTAAGGAAACCTTCCTAGAACAAACATGGGAACGCGCAGAAGGTGGCGGAGGCCGCAGCCGTGTGTTAACTCAAGGTGCTATTTTTGAACAGGCAGGCGTTAACTTTTCCCATATTCAAGGAACAAAACTCCCGAGTTCAGCAACCGCTCACCGCCCTGAATTAGCAGGTCGTAGCTATCAAGCTATGGGAGTCTCTTTAGTGATCCACCCTCTGAATCCCTATATTCCAACCACTCATGCAAATGTCCGTTTTTTTATTGCAGAAAAAGAGGGTCAAGATCCCGTTTGGTGGTTTGGTGGTGGTTTCGATTTAACCCCTTACTATGGTTTTGAAGATGATGTGATCCACTGGCACACCATTGCACACGACCTCTGCGCACCTTTTGGTTCAGAAACTTACCGCAAATATAAAGCGTGGTGTGATGACTATTTCTTTTTGAAACATCGCAATGAGCCACGAGGCGTTGGTGGGCTATTTTATGATGACCTAAACCAACCTGATTTCGAGACTTGTTTCGACTTCACACAAGCTGTTGGTCATGGTTTTTTAGATGCCTATGTACCTATCGTAGAAAAACGTCGCCACCATCAGTGGGGAGAAAGAGAGCGTCAATTTCAACTGTATCGACGTGGTCGTTATGTTGAATTCAACCTCGTGTGGGATCGCGGTACACTATTTGGCTTACAAAGTGGAGGACGTACAGAATCCATTTTAATGTCAATGCCTCCTTTAGTCCGTTGGGAATATGACTATCACCCTGAGCCCAATACCCCCGAAGCCAAGCTGTATAGTGACTTTTTAGTCTCTAAAAAAGATTGGCTGGCGAAATAAGCGTAAAAATCATTTTTTATAAAGTCGCCAAAGCACTTGGCGGCTTTAGTAACAAAAAATAGCAAAAATTATCAAATATAATTAATTATCAACTAGTTACACTCTTCCCCTTGTAGCTTATGATTCCATTTCCACCCACAAAATGGAGTCTATTTATGAATCATATTCTTGGTCGTTCCTATCTTCCCCCATACCTTGTTGATCACTTATATAAAGAATCTCAATGCCAAAAGCTTAAATCCACACTACTTCATATCAATGAATTAATGAGCAGAGGCTATTCGACGGAAGATAAAGAACACCTAAAACAGTTATTTACTTGTTCAGCCCGCCCAGGTACAAACTACGAACGCATCATCCGCGATGCACAGGAAAAAGCATTTTTACCTAACCATACCCATTCTAACCTACCTATCTGCTCTCGTTCTGACCTTTCACTGGAGCCTACCTATCCGAGTCCTGATGAACTTCATATGCCCCATGAAGACTATCTTATTGTTATGAAAGAAGGTGATCCTGCACAACCATACACACCCGTACAGATTGTTTATGATTCTATTGGCTATGTTAGGCAGTTTTATAAAGAGAAGCTCAACATTGATAAGATCTTTGGTTGTGATTCGCAAATCAATGCGGTAGTTCATTTCGACAAAAATTATCCAAACGCATTCTGGAATTCACAAGCTATCTATTTCGGTGATGGTGATAGTATCTATTTTGGCCCGTTTTATAATGATATTGATATTATTGCACACGAATTAACCCATGGGTTTATTACCTTTACGACTGATTTTGATTATATTTTCCAGTCAGGCGCCTTGAATGAATCCGTTGCCGACGTTGTCGGTATTATGGTTAAACAGTATGTAGCAAATGAAACAGCAGCTGAGTCCAATTGGCTGCTCGGTGAAAACCTTTTTATCAATAAAGCCAAAGCTCCTGCTTTACGTTCTATGGCCGCACCGGGAACCGCCTATCGCCTTTCGGAAACAAACAGAGACCCACAAGTCGGTCATATGAGAGATTACAAAAATCTGTCTATTTTCCAAGACAATGGTGGTGTGCATATTAATTCAGGTATACCTAATAAAGCATTTTACCTGCTGGCGACAACGTTAGGTGGTTACTCATGGGAGGTAGCGGGACAGATTTGGATCCGTACTATGTTTGATAAGACACTTAGCACGCGAGCAACATTTGACGATTTCGCCAAAGCAACCATTAGAACAGCGACAGAAAAATTTGACCATCATGTCGTTAATCTTACTCGCAAAAGCTGGGAAAATGTGGGTATCTACGTTTAAGTTTGCAAATAAAATGCCCTGTCACTAACAGACAGAGCTTGTCAGCCATAAAATACGGCTGACATTTTAAAACATAAGGTTAGCGTCTTTTCTTTTTACGGCCTGGTTGAGTGAAACGTTTACGAGACGCAGTATCAGCCATTCCTTTAGGCTTGCTGCCTGCATTTGGCTTGCTACCCGTTTTCCCTGCCGTTGATGTTTTCGGTTTAACAGACTTTTTCGGCTTAGCCTCTGATTCTGATTTTTCAATCATCTCAAATAGCTTAATTAGCTCATCATCTGTTAAGTCACGCCATTCACCTAATGGGATCCCAGAAAGATTCACGTTCATAATACGCACGCGTTCTAACTTAGTGACCTCAAAACCAAAATATTCGCACATGCGACGAATCTGACGATTTAACCCTTGAACTAACGTGATCCGAAATACAAAAGGAGCTTCTTTCTTTACTTTACACTTTTTAGTTACCGTGCCTAGGATAGGTACGCCAGCTCCCATACCACGAATAAAATCATCAGTAATAGGCTTGTTAACCGTGACTAAATACTCTTTTTCATGCTCATTACCCGCACGCAAGATCTTATTCACTAAATCGCCATGGTTTGTGAGAAAAATTAGCCCTTGAGAATCTTTATCTAAGCGACCAATAGGGAAAACACGTTTACTGTGATTAACATAATCAACGATATTATCTCTTTCCCCACTTTCCGTCGTACTCACAATACCAACTGGCTTATTCAGCGCAATTAACACTAAGTCTTCTTCATTCCTAGGTTCAATAAGTTGTCCATTTACTTTGACAACGTCACCACTAAAAACTTGATCGCCGATAGCCGCACGTTTGCCATTAATAAAGACATTTCCTTGCTCGATATAACGATCCGCATCACGTCTTGAACAAATTCCACTCTCGCTAATGTACTTATTAAGACGTGTCGAAGATTTAATTTGCATGGTTACCCTCTGTAATCTGCATAGATAGGGAGCCAAACGGTTGAACCTAGCTCACTTTAAATAATAACGGATAGTTATTAAAAAGCCGTAACAGAATAATTTGTTACGGCTTTTTCAGAAGCTTCACGTTGACGTGCGACTTCTTCGCTTAGCGTTTTTTCAAATGTTGCATTAAACGCTTACGTTTACGCAATTGAGTTGCTGTTAGCTGATTTTTCTTATTCGCATAAGGGTTTTCACCTTCTTTGAATTGAATACGAATTGGTGTACCCATCACTTGCAATGAACGGCGAAAATAATTCATCAGGTAACGTTTATAGCTATCAGGCAAATCAGAAACTTGATTACCATGAATAACAACAATTGGCGGATTATGACCACCCGCATGCGCATATTTCATTTTCACACGACGACCACGGATAAGTGGAGGTTGATGCTCCTCTTCCGCCATCTTCATAATACGTGTTAACAATGCTGTACCAACACGGCGTGTCGCAGACTCATAGGCCTCTTCAACGGATTCAAACAGGTTACCTACACCGCTACCATGCAGCGCTGAAATAAAGTGAATACGGGCAAAATCCACAAAGCCGAGACGTAGCTCTAACATGTCTTTCACATGTTCACGATCTTCAGGCTTCATTCCATCCCATTTATTAACCGCAATCACTAATGAACGACCAGCATTAAGAATAAAACCAAGTAGTGACAGGTCTTGATCGGAAATACCTTCCCGCGCATCAATGACCAACAACACCACATTCGCATCTTCAATCGCTTGCAGCGTTTTGATTACCGAAAATTTTTCGACCGTCTCGGTGATCTTACCGCGTTTACGGACACCCGCTGTATCAATTAAAACGTATTCACGCCCGTCACGCTCCATTGGAATATAGATACTGTCACGAGTTGTGCCTGGCATATCAAACACCACAACACGCTCTTCACCAAGGATACGGTTAGTCAATGTTGATTTACCCACATTTGGGCGCCCGACGATCGCTAATTTAATTGGTAACGTTGTTGGATCAAACTCCTCGTCTTCTTCATCAAACTCAGCTTCAGCCTCTTGCGCTGCCCAATACGCCGCGTTTTCTTCTTCCTCGGTTAGCTCGACTTCTTCTTCTATTTCAATGAAAGGTTTTAGCGATTTTTCGATTAGCTGGGTCACACCGCGACCATGTGACGCTGCAATAGGGTGGATTTCACCTAAACCAAGTGAATAAAAGTCTCCAATTACACTGTCAGCATCAATACCATCCGTCTTATTGGCGACCAGATATGTTTTTTTCTTACGGCTACGCAGGTGTTTTGCGATACCTTCATCAGCAGGCATTAACCCTGCACGTGCATCGACCATAAATAGAACCACATCAGCTTCTTCAATCGCTTGTAAGGATTGTGCTGCCATGTGGGTTTCGACGCCTTCCTCAGTACCATCGATACCACCCGTGTCAATAATAATGAACTCATGCCCTTCCACTTCGGCACGACCATATTTGCGATCACGAGTCAGACCAGGAAAATCCGCTACCAGTGCATCACGGGTACGGGTTAATCGATTAAATAACGTGGATTTTCCTACGTTTGGACGCCCAACCAGCGCTACGACGGGTATCATTATTTGATGCCTCACTACTCTAATTAACTAAAAGAATCCCGGTTCTTAAACAAAACCCAACCAGAAAACAAAAAACGAAACGGTTCCTACCACTAGGAACCGTTGATTTTAGCGAGAAATTGACAGCTTGTCAGAAAATTAACGAGTTAACAGATAAACTGTTCCGTTTCTTGCCTGAACCATTAGCTTATCACTGGCAACAACTGGGCGGCTATGCAGACCTGAACTGTTAATTTTGTTTTGTGCTACAAAACCACCAGTGCTCATGTCTAACCAATGGAGGTAGCCTTCTTTATCACCAACCACAAGGTAGCCATTGTACATTTCTGGTGCACTTAACCCACGATTAAGCAGATCTTCTTGTGTCCACAGTGTTACGCCATCGCTCTTACGCACAGACAATACACGATCATTTTGGTCGACCAGATAAAGGTTTTCACCTGAAAGCACCATGTTATTGACAGAGCCGAGATCGCGTTTCCATTTTATTTGTCCTGAACGCATATCAAGTGCTGCGAGTGTACCGTTATACGCAATTGCATAGATAGTACCATCATCAATAATTGGCGTCATATCAACATCATCTAAGCGACCAATTTCTGTAGAGCTAGTCACTTGAGAGATACGTTGTTGCCAAATAAGTTGACCTTGGGATAAAAGTACAGCACTAACGCGGCCATTATCACCACCAACAATAGCGGCACCATAGGCAATACTTGGCGCTGATTCACCACGTAAAGACAATGATGGTGTATCCATATTCACTGTCCACTTGATTTCACCACTGTTCTCATCAAGTGCTTGCAACATGCCATTACTGGTATGAACAATAACTAAGCCATCATTGGCTACTGGGCGAGAGAGGGCTTCACCCGCTACTTCGACATCCCATACCACCGAGCCATCTTCTTTATTCAATGCAATGACTGTTCCGCGTTCAGTACCAATATAAATATGGTTACCCGAAACCGTTAACCCACCCGAAAGCAGTGCGGATAAGTTAGCAGAAAGAAAACCTGTGCGCTTAGAAAGGTCTACTGACCAAATTTCTTTACCGCTCTCCAGTTCTAATGCTTTCACTATTCCTTTACGATCGGCAGCATAAACAGCACTACCATCCCATACTGGCGATAGATCAGAATAAAACTGCTCTACACCATTACCGACTGATTTATCCCAAACGATCGTTGGAGTAAATTGGTTTTCAACCTGAGGAAGTGGTGCCATAACGATAGAATCAGTTTCGCTGGAACAACCGGCAAGTAAAGCTGAAGCGACTAAGCCAATCAAAAGTGTTTTCCGCAACTGCATAATAATCGTTTCCTTTCTTCTTATAAATTATACTCATCCAATTTCAAGCCGTATCCTGTTGATATCCATTGATTTCCCCCTATCGCGTATGTCTATCGCTCTAAGGGGGGATTGGCCTACCGATTGGATACGACCCTAATAATTTAGAGTACAGATACGTTGTTCAGTTTAAGGGTAAGAAGTTCTTTAAGCGTCTGTGAGCCTTCACTATCTAGCCCTTGAGTATATGCAGCTTTTGCGCCTGCATTGTCGCCTTTATGAAGTAATGCATCTCCACGAACATCTTGTGCAGCAGCCTGCCATGCCTTTCCTTTGATGTTACCAACAGAAGCTAATGCTGCATCAGCATTCCCTTGTGCAAGCTGCACTCTTGCTAAGCGGAAATTAATTAAATCAAGCATATCATCGGTTTTTGCTTTAGTTAAAGCAGCAGACAATGATTTTTCAGCCAACGCTAAATCGCCTTTATCGACAGCCACTTGAGCCAATTCTAGTCCGATCATCGCGCTATATACATCTGTTGTATCCGCAGCGAATTTTTGCGCAGCTTCAATACCTTGAGTAGAGCCTGAATGCAGTTCTTCGCTCGCTTTTGCAAACTGTTGAGCGCTTTCTTGCAGCATATTTGTTTTATGTGACTGCCAGTAATTCCATCCCCAAACAGCCCCAACCCCTAAAACAAGCCCGACCACCAATGCCACGCCATTATTAGCAAAAAAGCGTTTAATCGCATCAACTTGTTCATTTTCGTTTGTATAAACTTCCACGTGCCTCTCCTTAACCTAACAGTTCAGCTAAACGCTGTGCCAATTGCTGCTGCGATACTGTTTCTTGCTCACCTGTTCGTAGATCTTTTACCCCGACTTGGTGATTAGCGATTTCCTCTTCGCCTAAAATCAACGCAACTTTAGCGCCCTGTTTATCTGCACGCGCTAATTGCTTTTTAAAGTTACCGCCGCCATGGTTGGTCATCACACGTAAGTTTGGTAGAGCATCACGTACTTGCTCTGCTAATAACAGCGCCGATTTTTGGCTATTTTCACCAAATGAGGCTAAATAAACATCCGTGACAGATTCATCAGCAATAAAGCCAGGATTTAGGCTTTCAACTAATAGAACCATACGTTCCATGCCCATAGCAAAACCGACTGCTGGGGTTGGTTTACCGCCCAATTGACCGACTAAACCATCATAACGGCCACCAGCACATACTGTACCTTGCGAGCCTAGCGCTGTTGTCACCCATTCAAAAACGGTGCGGTTGTAATAATCCAGACCACGTACTAAACGTTGATTAACACGATACTGAATACCCGCTGCATCTAACAATTTGCATAAACCATCAAAATGCTCACGAGATTCATCATCTAAATAATCAAACAGCTCAGGAGCATCATTTAATAACGCCTGTACATCTTGATTTTTTGAATCAAGCACACGCAATGGATTCGTGTACATACGGCGTTTGCAATCTTCATCGAGTTTTTCTTTATGCTGCTCAAGGAAGGCCACTAATGCTTCACGATAATTTGCACGAGCGTCTAAAGAGCCGATTGAGTTTAACTCTAACGTCACATGTTCGCTGATACCTAATGCGCGCCACCAGCGTGCTGTCATCATTATCAGTTCAGCATCAATGTCTGGCCCCGCAAGACCGAAAACTTCGGCGCCAAGTTGGTGAAATTGACGATAACGGCCTTTTTGTGGGCGTTCATGACGAAACATGGGCCCTAGATACCATAAGCGCTGTTCCTGATTGTACAGCAAACCATGCTCAATACCTGCACGGACGCAACCGGCAGTATTTTCAGGGCGTAAAGTGAGACTTACCTCTGCTTTATCTGTGTCGTGACGGTCGATAAAGGTATACATCTCTTTTTCGACAACATCGGTCACTTCACCAATCGCTCTGCTAAATAGCGGGGTGTGCTCTACAATCGGGGTACGGATTTCACTAAAGCTGTAACCCTGCAAAATATTTTTAAGTACTGCTTCAATTTTCTGCCAGACTCGAGTGTCTGCCGGCAGATAGTCATTCATGCCACGAACGGCCTGGATATTTTTTGCCACGTTATGTCTCTATTTTTTCGGAATCGAATAGACTCGATTATAAAAGCGAAATGTCATTGGGTTCAATCGACAAACCACAATATTCCGCTTCAATCGGGAATATTCTGCTCTTTTTGGGTTTGTCCGTTTAATTTTTACATCAAGCTATGCGTTGAACCCCCGTCAAAAAGTCATAAAAACAAAAACTGGCCCTCAATGAGCCAGTTGTTTGACAATTATTTTTCGACTTGGTTTATCTTTATACGGTTATTTTCATCAAGCATTGCTGCTTTTGCGCGAATTTTCGCCTCAAGCTGATCAATAATATTGTCATTATCAAAACGCTCTTTTTGGCGAACGCCATCTTCATAGAAACCACTTTTGGTTTTCGCGCCAGCCACACCTAAAGTAGAAACCTCGGCTTCACCCGGGCCATTCACTACACAACCAATAATAGAGACATCCATCGGCGTGATAATATCTTCGAGGCGCTGCTCCAAAGCATTTACCGTACCAATCACATCAAATTCTTGGCGTGAACAGGTTGGGCAAGCAATAAAGTTGATGCCACGTGAGCGGATCCGTAACGATTTTAGAATATCAAAACCGACTTTCACTTCCTCAACAGGATCTGCCGCGAGTGAGATACGTAACGTATCGCCGATACCTTCAGCCAACAACATACCAAGACCAATTGCTGATTTCACTGAACCAGAACGAGCCCCACCCGCTTCTGTAATACCGAGGTGAAGTGGTTGATCAATTTTTTGCGCCAATAAACGATAAGAGCCGACGGCAAGAAAGACATCCGACGCTTTAACACTGACCTTGAACTGATCGAAATTCAGCCTGTCCAAGATATCAACATGTCGCATTGCTGATTCAACCAATGCTTCAGGTGTTGGCTCACCGTATTTTTCTTGGATATCTTTTTCCAGTGACCCGCCATTGACCCCTATACGGATAGGAATGTTGTGATGACGAGCACTATCAACGACTTGGCGAATACGCTCTTCACTGCCGATATTACCTGGGTTAATTCGTAGGCAGTCAACACCATATTCAGCCACTTTCATCGCGATACGGTAGTCAAAGTGAATATCCGCAACCAATGGCACATTCACGCGCTGCTTAATTAATTTAAAGGCTTCTGCTGCATCCATCGTAGGAACAGACACGCGGACGATATCAACACCTACACGCTCAAGTGATTGGATTTGCCGCACAGTGGCTTCAACATCCGTCGTGCGCGTATTCGTCATAGATTGGACAGCAATGGGAGCACCATCGCCAATAGGCACGTTACCTACATAAATTCGGGTGGATTTACGTCTTTTTATCGGTGATTCATTATGCATTTTAATTTTACTCTCTGGACATCCATGTGCTCTTAAACACTGTTGTGTAGTTGATAATCATTGCTTCGATGACCACTATACACAAAAACGCAAACTGCAAACTATCACAATTCTAGTTTTAGGATACAGTTTGCGTCTTCTTAATTTGTGACTTTATGCTTCAGGTATTTTTAATTTAGCAGAACGATTCGCTTTAATAAAACGGCTTAAGTCAACCACATTACCATTGAATTTGATATCAACGTTTGCGGGCGCACCAATATTCAAGCGGTAAGGCAATTTACCTTGTAAATCCAAGGTGTCGCCGCTGTTCTTAATACCACTATACAAGACTTTATTATTCGCATCGCGAACTTCCAGCCAACATGAACCTTTAAAGCTCATGGTGAGCGCATCTTGAACGACAGGAGTAGCTACAGGCTCTTCCGTTGATTGAGTGCGATCAACGCTCACTGTTGTATTAGGTGAATTCGGTAACGGAACGGTTTTTACTGGCAAAGATTCAATTGGCTGATTCTCTGTCGCTTGAGCGGCGTTTAAGTCGACAAGGGTACCTTCACCTGTCTCAGATGTATTTGTTGGCGTCTCTGTTGACCCATTGGAAAGCTCAACTGGATTTCCACTTTCATTTTGCTGAGATATAAGCAAATCATTTTGATTTGCCATCGTAACAAATTCATTTTGTTGTTTTTGATGATCTTGCCACCACCAAATACCAACCATAGCAATCAAAACAATGACAATTAGCCAGGTTAGTTTCATTAACCAACCTTCACGCTTCTTACGCTTTTTACCTAAAGAGTAACTCTGCATTGATGAGACTGTTGATGCCGCAATCGGCTCATCATTTTTAAGTAACGCATTCAATTCACTTTCAGGCACATTAACCATACGCGCATATAAGCGCATATAACCGCGTAAAAACGTAGGTTCAACGCCAGCAGGTTTCACATCCTCATCGATTTCCCTTACCGTACTAACTTTAAGACACAGACGCTCCGCGACTGACTCTTGTGTTAATCCCATACGTTCACGCGCTTGAGACAATAATTTTCCTACAGTGATTGGGGTTTGTTCGGTATTGTTATCGATAGTCATTTGCTGGCAACACTGTTTCCGAGTGAATGAAATATAAAGCTATTTTTCCTTAGCTTTACTCGTAATAATCCTAATGTGATAATTATATTAATATCATCACCTACAAAACATTGTAGGTGATGAGGGCCATTTTGCCTATCCATAAATGACCCAAATGATAATTAGACCAAATATTTAGACTTTATCTATAACTTCAGACTGCTTTCACCTTAATAGGTTCCCCAGCCATACGTTTTTTCAAGGTCCGTTTTGTTCGGTCAATCACTTCTCCCGCCAACTGACCACAGGCGGCATCAATATCATCACCACGTGTTTTACGCACAATCGTTGTAAAGCCATATTCCATTAATACTTTTGAAAAACGATCAATACGACTATTCGAACTACGACCATACGGCGCCCCAGGGAACGGGTTCCAAGGTATCAAATTAATTTTACTTGGCGTATCTTTTAAACATTCCGCTAATTGGTGAGCCTGTTCAATACTGTCATTAATGTGGTCAAGCATGACATACTCTACCGTGACACGACCACCATTCGCATTGGATTTGGATAAATAACGTCTTACACTGCTCAGGAATGTTTCTATATTGTATTTTTTATTGATAGGTACAATATCATCACGGATATCATCAGTCGGTGCATGTAATGAAATCGCCAAAGCGACATCAATCATATCCCCTAATTTATCCAGCGCAGGAACAACACCGGAAGTTGACAGTGTGACTCGGCGTTTAGATAAACCAAAACCAAAGTCATCCATCATGATTTCCATCGCGGGAACCACATTATTCAAGTTCAGTAATGGCTCCCCCATTCCCATCATAACCACGTTGGTAATAGGACGACGACCACTGGATTTTAATGAACCAATAATTTTTGCTGCGCGCCAAACCTGCCCGATAATTTCAGAAACCCGTAAGTTACGGTTAAATCCTTGTTGAGCGGTAGAACAAAATTTACATTCCAACGCGCAACCTACCTGTGAGGAGACGCACAAGGTTGCACGATCATCTTCTGGAATATAAACCGTTTCGACTTGCTGGTCACCTACCGTTATCGCCCATTTAATGGTGCCATCTGCTGAGCGTTGTTCTTCAGCAACTTCAGGAGCACGAATTTCAGCGACTTCCTTTAGTTTTGCTCTTAACGCTTTATTAATATCTGTCATTTGATCGAAATCGTCATAACAGTAGTGATAAATCCATTTCATGACTTGATCGGCACGGAATGGTTTTTCACCCATTTGCGCAAAAAATTCACGCATCTGCTTGCGATTCAAATCCAGCAGGTTAATTTTTTGTGTGTTGTTTTCTGGTGTGACAGAAATAGCGGAGGAAGTTGCACATTGTGCACTGGTTGTCATATCGGACATGTTAAGTTGCCTCGTTGTTACACTTTCGGCGAGTGCTACTTTGGTAGCACAACGTTCATAATAAAATCGCCCTGTTAACAATTATATTAACAGGGCGTCGCATTGTACAAACTTTATAAGAATAATGCTAATGCATTACACTAGTTTACCAATTAGCGTGGGCAGATTTCGTCTTCAGTGAAGAAATACGTGATTTCGCGGTTTGCTGATTCAACAGAATCTGAACCGTGAACCGCATTCTCAGTGAAGCTGTCTGCATAGTCAGCACGTAGAGTACCTGCCAGTGCATTATCTGGATTAGTTGCACCCATTAGGTCACGGTGACGTTGAACTGCGTTCTCGCCTTCTAGTACTTGCAGCATAATTGGACCAGAAGTCATGAATTCAACCAGACCTTCAAAGAAAGGGCGGCCTTTGTGCTCTGCGTAGAAACCTTCTGCTTGCTCACGAGTCAAATGCAACATTTTGGCGGCAACGATTGAAAAACCAGCGCTTTCAAAACGATTATAGATTGCACCAATAGCATTTTTCTTCACTGCGTTTGGTTTAATAATAGAAAATGTACGTTGAACCGTCATAAATAACCTCTTAGCGATATCGTGACTTTTACTTTTGTATTCTTAACTTTCATGTTAATCAAAACACAAAGTAGATGTCAGTTGTAGTTTTTTATATTGTTTATCTTCTGATGACGAGCAGCAGAAATTAAGGCGTTGATTATAGGGGCTACGATTACAATTTCCTACAGTCACATCAACATTTTGTTAAACTTTTTATAGCAAAAAACACTATTTTTTTGACTCAGTCACACTTTTTATTTGTTACTTGACTTTAAAATTAACTGACGTGACTTGCCCACCAAGATCTAATACCGAAATTTGATAGTTTCCTGCCTTATCGAAGGTCAGTAAAACGCTACCATTGTGCTCAGTCTCTTGGATCTGTTCACCATTTAAAAACCACCATTGCTGCCCTTGCCCACCTTGTGTCATTAGACGCACATCCAAACTCGTTTTTCCTGGTAGCCGTTGCAGAATTTCCCCATCACGGATGCCCGAAATAAACAAAGGTGGTGTTTCCGTACGCAATGGAGGACAGGACGAGTCGATTGGCGGTAAACGATTTATCCGTTTTTCACTCTGTGGTAACCAAGACTCTAAGGTAATCGGCCACAAATAAACCTCTTTTTCCACTGCATTAGGGCAATCAGGAGCAACCTGCAACCCTTGTTCATTTACCCATATTTTCTGACGTAACCCCAATAATGATTCTTGATCTTTCGCCATTAATGTTGGCGGGATCGTATTATCTAAAATCCAACTTAAACGGCGTTGCCGACAATTACTATCCCCTTCTGGTAATACAGTGCCGCTAGGCCAACAGATCATCGCTTGACTGACCGTTGATGGCTTGGTGTCTTTTGGCATCAATTGATTCGATTGATACAAACGCCCTAACAATAAATTATTCACTTGATTCATAATGGGGATCGCGGTCGCATAACCTAATTGCCCGGCAACAGGAGTACCATCGGGCCGCCCCACCCACACTCCTATTGTGTAGCGTGGATTTACCCCGATAGCCCAAGCATCTCGATAACCATAGCTAGTACCTGTTTTCCACGCTAAATTAACTTGCGCGGTCAAACTACTATCAGGAACAGGGCGCGCTTCACCACCCATAATACGCCGAATAATCCATGCCGCACCCGCTGACATTAATTGGCGATCACGTATTGTGTCTGTTGGACGATAGCGCAATGGCGACACTTTCCCTTGGCGAGCAAAAGCACTATAAGCCGCAACTAACTCATCCATACGAGCGGCAGTGCCTCCTAAAATTAACGACAAATTAGGTTCGCTAGCTAAAGGAAAACGTAATTCTGTTCCCACATTACGTAATTTCGCCGTAAAACGCTTACTTCCGTAAACGTCAAGCACTTGTACTACGGGTAAATTCAGTGAACGGACTAATGCGTCACTCACACTCACAGGCCCATTAAAACCGCTATCAAAGTTCCCCGGTCGATAATCATCGAAGCGTCGAGGCACATCTTGCAGTAAAGATTCAGCGTGGATCAAACCATCATCCATCGCTAAGGCATATAAAAAGGGCTTCAATGTTGACCCCGGTGAGCGCCAAGCCGTGATCATATCGACATGACCAAAACGGCTATTATCTTGAAAATCGATTGACCCAATATAAGCTTTCACACTCATATCAGTATGATCTACTACCAATATCCCTAGCGATGTCTGCTTAGGAAGCTGGTTTTTCCAGTTAATTGCCATCTCTTCCAATTGGCGCTGCAACCCTGCATCAATGGTGGTTTCAATGACCGTTTCTTGTGCATCCTTGACAACTCGGCGCGCCAACAAAGGCGCAGAATTCGGATTTTTGCGTGGCGCTAACCAAATCTGTTCTTGTTTAATATCTTCAATTTTATCTGCTGGCCACACCTGATATTCCGCGAGTCTATCGAGCACTTTATCGCGTGCAGCTTGCGCTCTTTCGGGGTAACGGTCTGGCCTTAGTCGACTAGGTGCTTGTGGCAACACCGCAAACAATGCCGCTTCACCCGAGGTTAATTTATCAGGTGCTTTGTTTAAATAGACCCAACTGGCCGCACCGATACCTTCAATCGTACCTCCATAGGGAGCTCGGTTAAGATACATTTCCAGTATTTCATCTTTTGAATAGTGATATTCAAGTTGTGCAGTACGCCATAACTGTTTCAATTTCCCTGTTATGGTGCGGTCATGGGGATCGACTAACCGAGCAACTTGCATTGAGATCGTACTTCCACCAGAGACAATGTGCCCTGAACTGACGTCTTGCCACAATGCTCTCAGTAATGAAAATGGGTTAACACCGGGATGTTGATAAAAATGACGATCTTCGTAGGTCAATAATGCTTCGATAAACTCAGGGGAAACTTGATCCAGTTTTACGGGGTAACGCCATATTCCTTCTTTATCCGCAAAACGCCAAAGTGGTGTACCATCCTGGGCAACGACCGTGCGCGCCATCTCAACTTGTTTTATCGGCAATGGCCAAATCTTATCTGCCAGCAAAAATAAAAGAGGCAAAAAAATCACCAAGCAGAGCAAAACCAACCCAGCGCGTCGTAATCTTTTTTTCATAGATGGATATACCGCAAACAAATAGCCCTTATACCGAAATCATCACGCATCCAGTATAAGGGCTGATTAAAGATTAACGAACGACTTCTAACTGGCCGTTAGCTTTACCTACCGCACGCCATTCAGGAACATACATCGATTCCACTTGTGGAGCCGGGATAGAATATACCCCCGGTGTCACGGCACGCGCCAAATAGACTAATGTTGTCGGTCTATATTGCTCAACCTCAACGGCTGCCACAAAGCGATCATCCCGATATTCCATATGGTTGACTTGTGATTGTTGCATATCATCAATCACTTCCTGCAAGTTTGGCGCAGTTTCACTCAGATTAGCACTACTATTTGCTAAGTTCTGGTTTTCAAGCTCTAAGCCAGCAGGCAATAAATCAACCACTAAAGCATCAGGTACTCTTTGTGAAGCATTAACTTCTAATTTCACCACGACCATTTCACCTGTTCTTAAACGATCGAGTGAAATTGGACGACCTTGCAGATCTAAATAGGTTCGTTTCACATTCAACACATTCGAACTTGGTGTTGGCGTATACAATGGATAACCCACTACGTTCAATTGGCCATACAACGTGTTCGTTCCTGTATTTTCGATACTATAACCTGTTTTTAGCTGCTCTTTAGTTAAAAACTCATTGATAGGCTTATCTGAGGTCATCGGTGGTTGTTGACCATTAATGACCGCTTTCCATGGGGTTTCTGTATTATTCACATAATAACGTCCCGCCAAGTACAGCGCATTGCTCTCTTGAGTTGAGAAGTACTGTTGAGATACCAAGTTGTTTGAAAGAATTTGCAGTTTTTGATCACGTGCTTTTGTCATCAATTGGTATTCATTCAGTAACGCAACGATCATCGCATCATCACGAATGATTGAGCCATAATCCCCACTGTAGCTGTAACGAGCTCGCTGCTTTTTCAACCCATCAGCAATTACATTATCACCCCGTGTTTTATCGCCCATCAAATTTAAAGCGATACCCAACTGTACTAGTGGCAACCCACTATTGGCTTCCTGACTTCTTGAGTAGAGTTGTCGTAATGCTCCGAGAGGCGCCTTTTGCTGTGTTGCAAGTACTAAGCCCGCATAGGCTTGGGCTGCAAAACGTGCGGCTGATTGATCATCTACATAGGGGTAATTAATTTGATTACCATCTTGTAAATAGCTCAATAAACGACTATTAGCATTGGTTAATGCCTCTTTCGGCACCGTATAACCACGCTGATTTGCTCGGTTAAGGAAATCCGCAGCATATGCCGTTAGCCAGTACTCTTCTCTACCGTTACGATCCCATAACGAGAAACCACCATCAGGACGTTGCATGCTTAATAAATGAGGGATCCCCAATTCAATGGCTTTGCGACGGTCATCATCTGTCTGCGATTTTATACCTAACTTATTCAGCTCTGCTTGTGAAGAGTATAACGATGGATACAAGCCACTGATTGTCTGCTCAAGACAGCCATATGGATAAGCAAATAGCTCACGAATATAGCGGGCAATCTGCAATGGTGGACGGCTAGTTAGTAAAACTTGACCTTCGAGCGTATTAGGGGAGAGACCTTGTAAATTCTCGGTTGGTAATGACCATTGCTCACCCGGCTCAATAGCAACAGCATAAGAGACCGTTTCCGCAGGCTGTGCAGGGCGAACCCCAACTTTCCAACTATTGCTATACGCTTTCAATGATTCATCTGGCAAATCAATACCATTGATTGTCATTGAAACCTCACCCTGACCATAACCATAATCCGCGCGAACTGGCAACGTTACCGTTGTACGTTTACCTTTCACTAAGGCTAGCTCTTTCGTGGCGGTTCCTTCTAATTTCACCATTCCAGAGGCTTTAAAAGTCACTGTCACATTTTGTGTATTGTCCGTCGTGTTAGTGAGATCTAATGAGAAGTAAGATTTATCACCACCAGCCATAAAACGTGGCATCGACATTTGAGTGATAAGCGGCGCCGCTACCACGACTTTACTATCAGCATGACCAAAATCCTTCTCATTCCATGCTTGAGCCATTACGCGCAACTCACCATTAAAATCAGGGATCGGTAAGCTAATTTCACCTTCACCATTTTTATCTAATGTGACAGGTGCCGCCTGTTCCGCAATGATTTGCACTTCTGTAAGTGGCTTCATTCCACCACGATCTAATGAAGTATCTTCACCATCACCACCAAAACGTAAATTTGCTAACTTACCTTGGCCTTCAATGAGGTGACCGTACACATCGTACTGATCGACACTGTAACGTTTACGACCAAAGAAGGCGTCATACGGATCGGGCGTTTTAAAATCAGTAATGTTCAACACGCCAGTATCCACAGCAGATAGCAATACATTGACTTTTTCAGGTAATGGCTTGCCATCTTGTGCCGTCGCTTTCACTTTAACGATAAGGTCTTGGTTTGGACGCATTTGGGTTGGTGCTGAGAGCGCTAATCCAATCTTGCGATTTTCATCCGCTAACGGAAGATGAAGTACCCCAATCGCTCGCTTAACCGTTGCCTCTTTCGAGTCATCTCCTGGACGAACAACGACCGCAGTAATGTATAGGTCATGGCGAGCCCACTCTTTATTCACTGGTACCTCAATTTCCATTCCTTTTTCAGGAACATCAATTTCTTGCCACCACAGTGGACCATTACTTGATTCAAGTAAAATATAACCTTTACCCGCTTTTGGTGATTCCACACGAACTTTTGCTTTTTCACCCGGTAAATAAGCCGGTTTATTTAAACTCAGCTTAACTTGATCAGGGCGCACAGCCCCATTACCGCCCGTATTGTCTTGCCATGAATAACCGGCCCAAAACGGTAGACTGGTGACTAATTGGTTATTTTCATTGATAACCTCAAGACGGAAGGCACCCCAATCAACAGGAAATGAGACTTTTGTTGTCTGACCTTGACTAATCTTGATGTTTTCATTGGCCATCACTAAATCTTTTTGATCATAGTTTGATGTCCAACCACCACTTTCAGACCAATTCCAATAATAATCACGACGCTCATAAATTAGGCGTGCAGTTAAATTGTTGGCCTCTAATTTATTTCCGGCAGCATCAGCAAAGACAAGCTCAAACTCCGCTAAAGAATTTTCATCAACATTATAGCGTTGGGCATAGCGGTCAGTTCGATAATCATAAATTTCCTTTTTATTGAATAATGGGCGAATACCCACCATCTCCCTTGCTGGCCATACGGCTTGCTCAGCACGACGGGTCACCGGACGCCCGCCCGCCTCCAATAGACTAACTTGCGCAATAACTTTTATTGGGGAGCGTAAAGATTCCCAATTACTTTGTGGCACACTAATGGCGGTTTCACCCGTATCATCTAGCGTTAAATCGAATTCATCAAGCTTACGTTGCAACCCTTCTTCGCTCGCAAAACCAAATTCAAATCCAGGTAATTTAGCTACGGCTTCACGATCAGGACGAATAAATATTTGCCCTTGAAGTTCATTACCCGCGGCGGGTGCACCATATAAATAGCGGCCTTGAATATCAAACTCAACAGGCTGATTATTCAAAATAGGTTTATCTTTTGTAGTGACATCTAATGCCATGCGTTCAGGCATAAAGTCTTCAACATTGAATTTATAGTAACGTAGTGGTGACCCGTCACCTAAATCAAAGCGTAATGACCAGCCCCCCGTTTCCGCTGATTGAGGAATTTCATACTGGTATTGATACAAACCATCATGGTCTTTCTCAGGTTGCCACACAAAACTTCTAACAACCTGTCCATCCGTTTTTAAAACATCCACTTTAACAGGTTGCGCTTTAAGTGGATTTCCATCACCGTCGCGTAATAACCCATTAACCAATAACAGTTCACCTGGGCGATATAAGTCACGTGGCCCAAACACAAAAAATTGTTTTGCGTATCCAGTAGGGCCTGAAATATCAAATTCAGAGAGGTCTAAAGCAGGTTGAGTGAGGTCAATCATGCTCGTTTGCCCATCAAGGGTCGCTAGCAATAATTTTCCACCCGCCAATTTATCTAATTTGGCATGCCCCTCGCTATCAGTAGTCGCTTGGTTAACCAATTGACCTTTTTCATCAAGGATACGCAGCTCAACACCTTTAAGGGCGGAACCTTTTGCGAGCGATTGTGTAAAAACATCGACCTGATCTTGATAGCTATGCAGTGAGACCCCTATGTCACTCAGGGTGAATACTGTTGCAGGGAACTGATAACTGTAGCTACCCGCTTTTTGCATGATAGCTAGGTAGACGCCGTCTTGCTGTAGCTCTTTAATGTCTTTTAAAGGTAGTAAAACGGTTTGGCGAGTGTTTTTATCAGGATTGAGGTCAAAGCGCCCTGTATAAGCAAGTTCGGTTTTATTGAGAAACTCTTCTGAATACCAATATTCATAGTTACTACGGTATTGCCACATTGACAGAAATTGTGGTAATTGCTTTTCGTCAATACGGAAAAAATTCACATCGACTTTATCTACATTCAGCGCAATAACGGGCAATCCTTGTGCTACTTTGCTCGGTAATAAGGAGCCTTTGCTTGCAAAACCAACTGTTGGGATAATCTGTGCTGTTTGCAGTTTTTTCTCAAATGGTTGCTCTATCGTACGCCCATTTATCGCCTTAATCCCTGTATTTACTGTGAGATTTAACTCTCTTGATGGCGGTAAGTGACGAAAACGTAACTCCATTTTATTATCGGATAGTTCCCAAGCACCATCCAATTTTCCTGATTTCACATCAACTAAGTTTAAATATTGACTAAAATCTTGCTCCTCATATAGCGGCACAGAGAAGGTGACAACCATTGCGCTTGCCCCATCTAGTTGCAACTCAGAGGCATCAAGAATAGTTAACTCTTTACCCGCATAGCGCTTCATCATTTCAGCTGCTGATAATTTCGGCGTAGCTCCCTTTGCCGCCGCTAACGGTGCCGTTTGAATCACTTTTTCTGTCGTTGCACTTTTTTCGGCTACGACGCTGTTTTCTTTACTATTTGTGTTGTCTGAATTATCACAACCTGTTAGTGCAATAACTGAGGCTAATGCTGCTACAATATAACGTTTTTTTGTTTTTAGACCCGCCAATGAAGCCCAACGAATATGTTGATTCATGACCGATTCTTCCTTTTATAGTTAATATATGGTGCTTTTACTTCCATCTATAAGTTGGAAGCTACAGAAATCTTGGCTGGATGTTAAAATAAGCAAAGACTGAGATAGTGCGTAAATCGGTTACACAATTTAACAGATTGTGCGATTAGTACCTATAAGACAAAGCGGAAAAAACCCTAACTATTTTAGGCATCAGTACAGATAAAACAGATATTAACGCACATAAGATAATCCATTAATGTATCAGTAGGCGGTGTTGTGATGATTTTGTAAGATACAAAGAAAAAATAGAGCCCTTCACATCAACAAAGCAGAGCGCCTGTCACATCACTGGAGGGAAATAAGTTCTTCTTGGCTTAGCCCTGTACTTTCCATAATTAACTCAAGACTAATTCCATTTTTTAAAAGTGTTCTAGCGGTGGCAAGATTTGCCTCATGTTTGCCTTTTTCAATACCTTTTTCAATACCTTTTTCAATGCCCTCTTCCAGGCCTTGTTGATGCCCTTTTTCCCAGCCTGCTTTTACACCTTTATCTTGCAAACGTTGTGCAATATTCATAATAACCTCTTGATGCTTTTCAGTTTTTTCACTCAACTGTTGGACTATTTTCTCAACATTTTCTGCATCCATCGTAAAAAATAGATAGTTGAGAATAGTGATGACATCGCTATCAGTATTATAGTGATTATTGAGCGCTTGAGCCAATAGGGAGATCACATGCTCACTTTCCTCCCGCAAATGCTTATGTTTCATAGCCAATTCCATAATTGCAACCTTACGATAATTAACAATTTCATTATCATCAATAACCGTGACATCGACTAAAGGAAAAGAACGTGTGTACAAGTTATTAGCCACATCCGCGAGAGGAAAACAGTCAGTCCATAATTGTGAATATGGATAAGGTGAACTCTCCCCGTGATAAAACAAAACAGGTACGACTAGCGGCAAGTTCTTATGCCCTTGTTGCAAATGCTGATTCATCGCTAAAAATGCATAATGCATTAATCGCCATGCCATCAATTTGTCTGGTGAAGATTGATGTTCGACGAGTAAGTAAATATACCCTTCTCCTTCTGTCGTTTGAACTGAATACAACACATCTGATAATCGTGAACGCAATTGTTTGTCTATGAAAGAAGAATTAGTGAGAGTTAATGTTTCAAAATCACATAATGCATGAATATGCTCTGGTAAATGAAAATGAAAAAAATCTTTAGCATTTTCTATTTGCGCCATGAAACCTTTAAATGCCGCATCGTGAGCTGAGTGTCGTTGTACTTTCTTCATTAGCGAACCTTATCTAAGCAGACCTATAAAAATCATTGTGATATTTATTTGCAGGCGATTTTGGTGATTGCCTTAGAAGGGAGCATCGTATTTTAAATGACCACTATAACTCGTCATATATTAAGTCGTTACTGACTACACTCACACTAGCCATATCGTTATCGACACAGCAATATTTATGACTTTAAACTATTTAACCATCAATATGGACGATGTACCCTACTATTTGTCATTACATGACAAACCTATCATCTCAATACTGAAAAGGTCATTAGTCGCTCAATTAACTCACGACAAAAGTTTCTCTGAAAAATAGCATGATTCTGAAACGCTATATGTAATGACGCTCGCTGCTTAGGTTATTTAAGCTATTGGTTTAATGAGGGATAACTACCCCACAGTGGGCCACTAACCCACTGCAGAAGCTTATTTGGTGTTTTTAATTGGGATTGAATCACGTAACCAACTGCCTAACTTACGTTGATAGAAAGGTTGAATATGTTCGGTAATAAAATGGCTAATACCCTTTTCTGCTTCATTAACTAAACAAAAATCAATGGACTCATTATCGTCTAAATATTCACACGCTAATGTTCCCGCTTGATGAATAATCTCATCGATATTCTCAGTTCCTGGCACAAACTCTAATGCCACCATTAAAATAGCTTCATCACCCTCTTGGTTTTCTTCTTGGGCAGATACTAAAAAGGCACGGCGTACCACCTTATGCTGTTTAAAACATTCAGTTAAGACCCCTACTAATGCTTCAGGCTCTTCTTCAAGTGCGCTTAATTTTAACGATGCCCCTTGAGGAATAACCAACTCAGTAAATTCGATATTGTTATCGTTACTAAAAGGTTTATTCGATTCGGATTGCTGCGACATGCTTATGCCTCATAGAAAAATAATTAACCCTATAATAAAAAAACGGGCACGAAAAGTCGCCCCCTTCGTCCCCGCTAATGTTTATTAAGATAAAACTTTTTAGCCTGCTTTTTTCATCAGTAAGTTTGCTATCGTTCTTACACCAATTCCCGTTGCACCTTCAGCCCACAGGCTCACTGGTGATTTACGGTACGTTGCTGAACAATCAATATGCACCCAGTTTTGACGATAATTCTCAACAAAATGGGATAGGAATGCGGCTGCGGTACTTGCACCTGCTGTATGGGATGGTGCAGCAATGTTATTTAGGTCAGCAAACCCCGACGGCAATTGCTGGCGGTGGAATTCAGCCAGTGGTAAGCGCCAAAACAGTTCAAACTCTTCATTTGAAGCATCCATAAGCTCAGCAACCAGTTTATCATCAAAGCTAAGCACTGAATGATAGTCGTTGCCAACTGCGGTTTTTGCAGCCCCCGTTAAAGTTGCCGCATCAATAATCAGCGATGGCTGCTCTTTACTTGCATCAATCAAGCCATCAGCCAAAACTAAACGACCTTCTGCATCTGTGTTCATCACTTCAACAGACTTACCATTGCGGTAACGGATGATATCACCTAATTTAAAGGCATTACTGCTAACCATATTGTCAGCCAAGCAAAGGAACAATTTAACGCGTTTTTTCAGACCACGATTAATAGCGAGTGCCAGAGAACCAACCAGCGTTGCTGCCCCACCCATATCTGCTTTCATTGAGTTCATGGATGATGAAGGTTTGATACTATAGCCACCTGAATCAAATGTGATCCCTTTCCCAACTAAGCAGGCAAAAACAGCCGCGTGGGGGTTGCCTGTAGGGTTGTAATCTAACGCTAATAAAGCAGGCGCACGGCTTGAACCACGACCTACCGTATGAATACCTGCATACCCTTGCTCAAGTAGATCATCACCTTTAATGATACGGTAACTGATATCTTCAGCATTAATATGACACAACAAATCAATCGCCCGTTGCGCCAGTTGCTCTGGCCCTAACTCATCCGCTGGCGCATTGATCACATCGCGTACCCAATCAATTGTACGGATACGGTTTTCTAATTCTTGGCGATCCGCTTCTGGCAAAACTGGCCACTCTATTGTTCTTGCCCCTTTTGGTGCACGGAAACCTTGCCAAAATGCCCAACTTTTTTCTAGATCCCAACCTTCACCCGTTAAAGAAACATTACGAATACCTTGGCTATCCAATTTACGCCCTGCACTTTGTACCGCGCACAACTTACCCGGATGCTTTAAATGAATAGTTATTCCTTTATCGCCAGAACTCACTAACGCCCCTTCACCCCAACAAGGTGCCGCGGCTTCAAATGAAATCATTACTGGCATAATTTGTTTTGTCATCGTTTCTCCCACTTTATCTGTATCTGTTTTTTACAGGCAGCTCTTGTCTAAATCAGTCGCTGATAGAAGTAACTTAACCGATTAACGGCCAAATAGGTATCAAGATAGTGCTCATAAATAAAAACCGGACGAGTTGCCCGGTTTATCTATCAAATTTGAAAATTATTCGAACTCATCCAACCAAACCAATAAAATGGCTTCTAAGATTTTCTCGTTGGATTTTTGTGGATCATCGTCGAACTCTTCTAATTCACAAATCCATTGGTGCATATCCGTAAAGCGCACAGTTTTTGGATCCAAATCAGGATACGCATCGTACAGTGCTTCACCGATTTCTCGGCTATTCGACCATTTAAGGCTCATATTTGCTTCCCCACACAGCGGATTATATCAGTATTAATGCTCACGAGCGTGATTAATTGTATATTTTGGGATCTCAACAACCAAATCTTCGTCAGCGACCAAAGCTTGGCAGCTTAAGCGACTTTCTGGTTCTAATCCCCATGCCTTATCCAGCATGTCATCTTCTAATTCGCTGCTCTCTTCGAGAGAATCAAAGCCTTCGCGAACAATACAGTGACAAGTTGTACAAGCACATGATTTTTCACATGCATGTTCAAGTTCAATGCCAACTCGCAATGCTGCATTTAAAATTGACTCGCCCTGTTGTGCATCAACAACTGCACCTTCCGGACATAATTCTGTATGAGGTAGAAAAACTATTTTAGGCATAATTATATCTCATCCACAGATTGGCCTGATAGCGCTTGGCGAATAGAAGCATCCATTCGACGCGCCGCAAACCCCTGTGATTGCTTATCCAGTTGTTTAATGGCATTTTCAATAGCAGTAGGGTCTGTGCCTTCTACTGCTTCAATTAATATATTGACGGCATTATCAATCGCTGACTCTTCGTCGGGAGTCAATAGATTAGCATCTTGCTCTAATGCACTAGTCAAACTCTCAAGCACTCTTGCTGCTTCAACTTTTTGTTCCGCTAAACGGCGCGCATTTAAATCATCTTGCGCATTAGCCATTGAATCTTTAATCATGCTTGAAATTTCAGTATCAGTTAACCCATATGAGGGCTTCACCTGAATAGAAGCGGCTACTCCCGTCGATTTTTCCATTGCACTGACGCTTAACAAGCCATCCGCATCCACTTGGAAAGTGACACGAATATGAGCACCACCAGCAGCCATTGGCGGAATATCGCGTAATGAAAAACGTGCTAATGAACGGCAATCTGAAACCATTTCACGCTCACCTTGTACCACATGCACAGACATCGCTGTTTGCCCGTCTTTAAACGTCGTAAACTCTTGGGCACGTGCTACAGGTATCGTGGTATTACGAGGGATAATTTTTTCGACTAATCCCCCCATCGTTTCAAGACCTAACGACAATGGGATAACATCTAACAGCAACATGTCACTATCAGGCTTATTGCCCACTAAAATATCAGCTTGGATGGCTGCACCAATGGCTACTACTTTGTCAGGATCAATCGAAGTTAATGGTTGTTTACCAAAAAATTCACCAACCTTATTTCTGACTAAAGGTACGCGGGTAGAGCCACCAACCATCACCACATTTAACACGTCATCAGCATCTACTTGTGCATCTTTCAATGCACGACGGCAGGCCATTAATGTGCGTTTCACATGGTTTTGTATTAACTGTTCAAACACCTCACGCTGAATTTCTCCTTGCCATTGTGGTAATGAAATTTGTGCGGTTTCAGCCTCACTAAGTGCGATTTTCGCTTCGGTTGCAGCATTCAGTAATTGACGATTTAAATGGTGGTCACCTTGTGTCTGAATACCTGCTTGCTCGGCAATCCATTTGGCTAATGCTTGGTCAAAATCATCGCCGCCCAGTGCGGTATCGCCCCCTGTAGCAAGGACTTCAAACACGCCACGACTTAGGCGCAAAATAGAAACATCAAATGTTCCGCCTCCTAAATCATAAACAGCGATGACCCCTTCTTGGCCTGAATCAAGACCATAGGCAATAGCCGCCGCTGTCGGTTCATTTAATAAACGGAGAACATGTAAACCGGCAAGGCGGGCTGCATCTTTTGTTCCTTGGCGTTGTGCGTCATCGAAATAAGCGGGTACGGTGATCACGACACCATCCATTTCTCCGCCTAATGTTTCTTCCGCTCTCTTTGCTAGCGTTTTTAAAATATCTGAAGAAACTTGGATCGGATCAACTTGCCCTGCTGCCGTTTGAATAAAAGGAAGCCCATTTTCACTAGCAGTGAAACGATAAGGTAGGTCGGGATAACGTTGTTGGATGTCAGCCAATGAACGCCCCATCATTCTTTTTACCGAAATAATGGTATTAACAGGGTCACGCTCTGCTAGCTGTTTTGCCGCCCAGCCCACTTGTTTATTATCGGATTGATAATTGACGACCGATGGTAGTAAATAACGCCCATCATGATCAGGTAAAGCCGTTGCTTCACCGCTACGTACCGTGGCGACCAAAGAGTGAGTCGTACCAAGATCAATCCCCGCCGCCAATTTACGTTGATGTGGTGCGGCTGTCATGCCTGGTTCGCTGATTTGAAGTAAAGCCATAATCGTTTCTCTTAAAAATCATCCAGTAAACGTTCTTCGAGTTGTTCAGCTTGTTGCTGTAATTTATCGAGAAAACGCAATTTACGTACCGTATCTGCCGCCAATTCCCACTGTGCACTATCGAGTTGCTCAACCATCAATGCGGAACGTGTTTTTTGCATTTGTTTTACTTTCGTCATGAACGCTGTAAGCAAATCAGTCGCATTATTATGGTGCTCAATATTATCGAGCTCTTCTCGTAGCTCTAATTGCTCCATTAAGAATGCAGTGTCGTGCATAGTATGTTGTTCGTTATTAATATCAATCCCTTGTAGTAATAACATATATTCGGCACGTTTTAGTGGATGACGAAGAGCTTGGTAAGCCGCATTGATCGTTGCCGCTTGTTGAAGCGCTTGCATTTTTTCCTGTTCCGTACAGGCAGCAAAGCGATCTGGATGGTATTGGCGCTGTAGCGATTGAAAACGTTGCGTTAATTGTTCATTATCGATCGCATAGTTGGGCGTTAACCCAAAAAGAGTAAAATAATCCATAAGTACTTAGTTTCTCGAACTGACGCACTCATGCACTTCGTCTAGTTAGCTATCAAAACTCACTCACAATGTTAAATAATCAGCGCGAATATTCACTTTCGATAGGTGTCAGGAGCCACGAAATGCATTAGTTAAAAATATTGCCTATAAAAAGACATTATACGTGAAAGCTTTCACCACAACCGCACTCACTGCTGACATTGGGGTTATTGAATTTAAAACCTTCATTTAAGCCTTCTTTGACAAAATCTAGCTCAGTACCGTCTAAGTAGACAATGCTTTTACCATCAACGATCACTTTGACACCTTTATCTTCAAAAACGGTATCTTCTTCATTGATAATATCTGCAAATTCGAGAATATAGGCCATGCCTGAGCAACCTGATGTTCTGACACCAAGGCGTAAACCTTCACCTTTACCACGGCTTGCGAGGAAAGCTTGAATACGTTGCGCAGCACTTTCTGTTAGAGAAATAGACATTGCGAACCTCACTATAGAAACAAACAAGGCAGATACTCACTAATTGGTAGCATCCGCCTTAAAAATTAATCAATTATACCGACCGATGTTTTCATCACACGGATTTTAGTTATTTATGTCCATGTGCCCATTAGCCGGAATTAAAGCCTTATTTGCCTTGGCGTTTGCTTTTATAATCCGCAATGGCTGCTTTAATTGCATCTTCAGCAAGAATCGAACAGTGAATTTTCACTGGTGGTAATTCTAGCTCTTCAGCGATAGCTGTATTTTTAATCGCTTCGGCTTCATCTAAGCTTTTACCTTTCATCCACTCAGTGACAAGTGAACTTGAAGCAATTGCTGAGCCACAGCCGTAAGTCTTGAAACGCGCATCTTCGATGATTCCATTATCATTTACTTTGATTTGCAGTTTCATCACATCACCACAAGCTGGCGCGCCAACCATCCCGCTACCTACGCTTGGGTCGTTATTGTCGAATGAACCCACATTACGTGGATTTTCATAATGATCGATGACTTTTTCACTATATGCCATTTTTAAACTCCTGAAACTGTCTGATTAATGGTGAGACCATTCGATGCTGTTAAGATCTACGCCGTCTTTGAACATTTCCCATAAAGGAGACAGTTCACGTAAGTGGCCAATTGCGCCATGAATCTGTTTGATTGCATAGTCAATTTCTTCTTCTGTTGTAAAGCGACCTAAAGAAAAACGAATAGAACTGTGAGCAAGTTCATCATTCATTCCAAGGGCACGTAGAACATAAGAAGGTTCTAGGCTTGCAGAAGTACATGCAGAGCCAGATGATACCGCTAAATCTTTAAGAGACATCATCAGCGATTCACCTTCAACATAGTTGAAGCTGACATTCAGAATGTGTGGAGCACCGTTCTCTAAATCACCATTGAGGTAAACTTCTTCAATATCTTTAATGCCATTCCAAAGACGCATGCGCAGTTTACGTAAGCGTGCTGACTCCTCAGCCATTTCTTCTTTTGCGATACGGTAAGCCTCACCCATCCCAACGATTTGATGGACAGGTAATGTACCAGAACGCATACCACGCTCATGACCACCACCGTGTTGTTGAGCTTCAAGGCGAACACGTGGTTTTCGACGCACATACAAAGCACCGATACCCATAGGGCCATACAGTTTATGTGCAGAGAATGACATCAAATCCACTTTCAGAGTGGACAGGTCGATAGGGAGTTTACCAACACTTTGAGTGGCGTCGACATGGAAAATAATGTTGCGGCTACGGCACATTTCACCGATGGCTGCGATATCTTGAACGACACCAATTTCATTATTCACATGCATAATAGAAACAAGGATAGTATCGTCGCGTAAAGCAGCTTCTAAATCTTTCAGGTCAATCAAACCATTGCTTTGTGGTGCAAGGTAAGTCACTTCAAACCCTTCACGCTCAAGCTGGCGGCAGGTGTCTAAAACTGCTTTGTGCTCTGTTTTACAAGTGACAATGTGCTTTCCTTTCTTTTGATAGAAATTAGCGGCACCTTTGATAGCTAAGTTATCAGATTCTGTTGCACCTGAAGTAAAGACAATTTCGCGTGGATCGGCATTCACCAATTCTGCGATTTGATTACGTGCAATATCAACGGCCTCTTCTGCTTGCCACCCAAAACGGTGAGAGCGCGAAGCGGGGTTACCAAAAATGCCGTCCATTGTTAGACATTGCATCATTTTTTCAGCAACACGTGGGTCAACGGGTGTTGTTGCTGAATAATCAAGATAAATCGGTAATTTCATTGCTCACTTACTCCAAAAGACAAAATTGTCTTCATTTTCTAACGATACCTATGATGATCATTCATTCGAACCCCATCACTTTGTGTATCAACTGCAATTTATTAAAATATTATATAATTAAGCACGGACATTAATAATCGTTTCAGGTGAAAGACCACCTAATGTTGCCCGACGTTTTTCGTTATCTTGTCTATCGGCGACATCTATGACTTCTTGATTTTTCACTAATTCATCAAGGCTAATGCTGCTTAGGAAGCTTGTGATCCTATCGCTCAAATCACGCCACAGCGCATGCGTTAGACAACGGTCACCATTTTGACAACCTTCTTTGTTGCCTTGACAACGTGTCGCATCAACAGATTCATCAACCGCGGCAATTACTTGAGCAACAAAAATTTGATCAGCATCGCGGCCTAGCAAATAACCACCACCTGGGCCACGAACACTCGAAACAAGCTCGTTTTTGCGTAGACGAGCGAAAAGTTGCTCAAGATAAGAGAGGGAAATTCCCTGACGCTCAGAAATATCAGCTAAAGGTACAGGCCCTGTCTGAGAGTGTAATGCGACATCTAACATCGCCGTTACTGCATAACGCCCTTTGGAAGTGAGTCTCATAACATATACTCCGTGGTAAAATATTGCCCAATTGTGACATTCCCGACTAATTTAGTCAACTATTTACCTGACTAATTTACTCAAGTATTTTTCACGGAGTGATAACTCATTTTTTTGCCCATTTTTCCATTGAAGTCAGGATACCACGTAAAATATGTAGCTCCTGAGTTTCAATGTGTGCACGGGTGTATAAACGTCTCAATTTATTCATAATTAGACCCGGATGCGCCTTACGAATAAACCCTGATTCATTCAACACACTTTCAAGATGCACATAAAAACGCTCAATATCTTCTACCGGCGGATATTCTACCTCATCCTCCTCCGAGTTCACTGCGTTTTTTTCCTCTAGGGCTAAATAGGCCATGCGAATTTCGTAACTGACCAACTGAACCGCCATCGCAAGGTTTAATGAACCATATTCAGGATTGGTAGGTATATAAAGATGGTACTGGCATTTTTGCAGCTCTTCATTGGTCAGCCCAATACGCTCACGGCCAAAAATTATGGCAACAGGCGCCGTTTTCGCTTGCATCACTGATTTTTCGCCACATTCACGCGGTGCAACCATCGGCCAAGAAAGTGTCCGAGAGCGCGCGCTCGTGCCAATGACTAATTTACACCCTTCTAGAGCTTCATCCAATGAATTGACTATCGTGGCATTGCCAATAACATCGCTGGCTCCTGCAGAAAGCGCAATCGCATGCGAGTCAGGCTGTACTTGTGGATTAACGAGATAAAGGTTGGATAAACCCATGGTTTTCATGGCTCTAGCAGTAGAGCCCATATTGCCAGTGTGTGAGGTCTCAACAAGGATAATGCGGATATTGTCTAACATGGTTTAGTCGTTTTTCTAAAAAATAATCGCAAGAGTCTAACACAAAATTGCTTATTGTGACGAACATCTATATAATCCGCCCACTCAAAGTTTTTCGTTCTTTAACATTCCAGTGGAAAAAGCCCATGCATCCGATGCTAAATATCGCCATACGTGCTGCGCGTAAGGCTGGCAACCACATAGCAAAAAGCTATGAAACGCCTGACAATGTTCAAATCACTCAAAAAGGCTCTAACGATTTCGTCACCAACGTTGACCGTGAAGCAGAACATTTAATTATCGAGGTCATCCGTAAATCTTATCCTGACCACACTATCATTACTGAAGAAAGTGGTGAGTTACTTGGTAAAGAAGATGATATTCAATGGGTAATCGATCCACTGGATGGCACCACTAACTTCACAAAACGTTTCCCTCACTTTGCTGTTTCTATCGCGGTTCGTATTAAAGGCCGTACAGAAGTCGCCGCTGTTTACGATCCTATGCGTAACGAGTTATTTACCGCTGTTCGTGGTCAAGGCGCACAATTAAATGGTTATCGCCTACGTGGTGCCGATGCTCGCGAACTCGATGGCGCGATCGTGGCAACCGGTTTCCCCTTTAAGCAAAAACAGCACGCCGTTGTGTTCATGAACATCATGAGCAAAATGTTTGAGAGCTGTGCAGACTTCCGCCGTACAGGCTCAGCGGCTCTTGACTTGTGTTACGTCGCTGCGGGTCGTGTCGATGCTTACTATGAAATTGGTTTAAAACCATGGGATTTCTTAGGTGGTGAACTGATCATGCGTGAAGCTGGCGGTATTATGACGGATTTTGTTGGCAACCATAATTACTTAGCTTCAGGTAATATTGTTGCGGGTAGCCCACGCATTGTTAAAGAGATTTTATCTGTGATGCGTGAAGAATTATCCGAGTCACTGAAACGTTAATGATTTAATAAAGGTGTTGGGGCTTCCCCCAATGCCTTTAATTCTCCCCTCTCATATAACCCACCATAAGATAACTCAATTTGATAGAAAGCATTTTAGTGTCACGTTTTTTACTATCGATTACACCACCAAAATGCCTTCTTGTTAGTGATTTTGGATTGTTCATTCACTTCAGATATATATCTAACCCTGATATTTAGGAACAAACCCAAGTTAACCTTATGATTGTGCTACAACTTTCGGTCTAATAAACAAAGCAGGGATCGCCAATAGTGCCATTAAATAAAAGACTAAACCGTGATTGTCTGGCACACGCTCATAGATAGCCCCCACCACAACAGTGATGATAGCTAAACCGCCCCCTGTTGCTAATGCTGAATAAACACCTTGTAATGGAATAATTTCATTTTCTTTTCGAGCACTGATAAAACGCATTGCAGCGAGGTGGCATACGGTAAAGGTTCCACTGTGCAATATCTGAACAACAATTAGGACTGGTAGTGAGGTAAATGCCCCCATTAGCCCCCAACGAATGATGCCGCTGATAGCAGATAACAAAAGTAGATTTCGTGAACTCCAACGACGAAATAGTTTGTTACTCAACATAAAAACCACAACTTCAGCGACAACGCCAAGTGCCCAGAGGCGACCTATAACGATGTCAGAATAGCCTGCTTCCTTCCAAAATAAAGAGGCATAGCCATAATATGCAGCATGTGCGCCTTGCAACAAGGTGACACAAATTAAGAACGTCACTACGTTTTTATCTGCAATGAGTTGTCTAAATGAGAGTTTATCTTCTCCTGCAACTTTAGGTATGCCTTTAGGCATAATTGCAGGCGTTAACATTGCCGTGAGTAATAAAGCTAAGCAGCTAATAATTAAAGCCACCATAATGGATTGATGACCTAATATATCGGCGAAATATCCCATCGCTATGGAGCCAATAATAAAAGCGACGGACCCCCAAAGCCTAATTTTGCCATAATCAAAGGGAAACTGCTTTTGCCATGTTCCTGCCAGCGAGTCACCGAGTGGCACTAATGGCGCAAAAAATAAGTTAAACCCAGTCATGACAAAAAATAGCCATGCCCAATGGGAACCAAAGGAAAAGGCAACAGCAAAGAGTAGAGACAATCCTGCCAATATTCTTAATGCGTTAATGAGTTTGGATTGATCTTTAACCATCGGTGTAATAAACATTGCACCAAGGAAACGCGCAGCTAACCCAATCCCTAATAACACCCCGCTCATTTCAGCATCAATACCTTCACCTTGTAGCCAAATTGGCCAGAATGGTAGAAAAATACTGTAAGCGAAAAAATAGGTAAAATAATCAATCGCTAGCCAGCGAGTTGATGGAATTACCATCACTCCTCCTTGTTTTTCAATGCAAAAAACCCGCTTTTACCAAAGTGTAGAAGCGGGTTTTGAAACTAAATTAATTTTATTTTATGCGTAAACTGGGTATTTTGCGCAAATATTCAATACGTTTTGTTTGATACGTTCAATGGTCGCTTCATCATTGAGGTTATCCAGAACATCGCACATCCAACCAGCCAGTTCACGTGCATCGCCTTCATTAAAGCCACGACGTGTGATCGCTGGCGTACCAATGCGGATACCAGAGGTAACAAATGGACTTTTCGGGTCGTTAGGAACGCTGTTTTTATTCACCGTAATGTTTGCACGACCCAATGCAGCGTCAGCATCTTTACCTGTAATACCTTTATCAACCAGATCCACTAAGAACAGATGGTTCTCTGTGCCACCGGACACTACTTTATAACCGCGTTGTTGGAAAATTTCTACCATTGCTTTCGCATTTTTCGCAACTTGTTGTTGATAAACTTTAAATTCAGGTTCCATCGCTTCTTTCAATGCGACCGCTTTACCTGCAATAACATGCATTAACGGGCCACCTTGAGAGCCAGGGAAGACGGCTGAGTTCAGTTTTTTGTACAGTTCTTCGTCACCACCTTTCGCCAAAATCAGACCACCACGAGGGCCAGCTAATGTTTTATGGGTTGTTGTAGTAACAATATGTGCGTGTGGAACTGGGTTAGGATAGACGCCTGCTGCGATTAGACCCGCAACGTGAGCCATATCAACGAATAGATAAGCATTGATGCTATCTGCGATTTCACGCATTTTAGCCCAATCAACAATACCAGAATATGCAGAGAAACCACCGATGATCATTTTTGGCTTATGTTTCAATGCTTGTGCTTTGATATCTTCGTAGTCGATTTTTCCGCTTTCATCGATACCGTAAGGAACGATGTTATAAAGTTTGCCAGAGAAGTTGACAGGTGAACCATGGGTCAAGTGACCACCATGAGCAAGGTTCATACCCAATACGGTATCACCCGGTTGCAGCAACGCCATATAAACAGCCGCATTAGCCTGTGAACCTGAATGAGGTTGTACGTTAGCATAATCTGCACCAAACAGCGCTTTTGCACGATCGATAGCTAATTGCTCGACAACGTCAACATACTCACAACCACCGTAATAGCGTTTGCCTGGGTAGCCTTCTGCATATTTATTCGTTAGCTGAGATCCCTGAGCTTGCATCACTCGTGGACTGGTATAGTTTTCTGAAGCAATTAACTCAATGTGTTCTTCTTGACGGACGACTTCTTGTTCCATTGCTTCCCACAGTTGTGGATCATAATCTGCAATATTCATTTCACGCTTTAACATTCGCTTCTCCTGCCTCAGCCATTCAATAAGTTGATAACAAAACTATCGCAATAGCACACAGTGTAAACTCTTTTTCTTCAGGGTGATAGCCCTAAAGAAAAAATATACGCAAACGTTTGCATAAATTTTCTCAGTCATAAAAGACTATCAAGCATACCAAGATAAAATCAGCCATATTCGCATTGCTAAAAGATTAAATCCTATTTATTGGGTGACTCTTTTATAAAGTTTCTATTTTTAAACTCTTTTTATAATAGACCTATTTACTTTGTGTGTTAAAAGTTATAAATTGCATTTAAAATACATGTTATAAAATTCATCATCGAATGAAATTATTTCAGGAGAGCCTGTATGCTAGACAGCCAAACTATCGCTATTGTTAAATCCACTATCCCAGCCATTGCTGCAACGGGTCCCAAACTAACTGCTCACTTCTACGACAGAATGTTCAAACAACATCCTGAGCTGAAAGATATTTTTAACATGACGCATCAAAGTAACGGCTCACAACGTGAAGCCTTATTTAATGCGGTTTGCGCGTATGCAACACATATTGAGACGCCCGAAGCATTGATTTCTGCTGTAGAAAAAATCGCACAAAAACATGCAAGCTTGAATATCAAACCTGAACACTACCCTATTGTCGGGGAAAATTTATTGGCTGCTATCGATGAGTTACTCAACCCAGGGCAAGAAGTGTTAGATGCTTGGGGTAAAGCTTATGGTGTCCTTGCTGATATTTTTATCAACCGTGAAGCAGAAATTTACCGCCAAAATGCAGATAAAACAGGGGGCTGGGAAGGTTTACGTGAATTCCGTGTTGCGGCTAAACAGGCGCAAAGTGATGTGATCACAAGCTTTGAGTTTGTCCCTGTCGATGGTCAGCCTGTCGCAGATTATCGTCCAGGCCAATACATCACTATTTATATCAATGATGACAGCCTAACTAACCAAGAAATTCGCCAATATTCACTGACCACAGCACCAAATGGTCGTAGTTATCGTATTGCCGTTAAACGTGAAGATAATGGTGTTGTCTCCAATTATATTCACCAAAACTTAAATGAAGGTGATATTGTTCATTTAGCGCCACCATGCGGTGATTTCTTTATTGATATCGATAATAAAACCCCTGTCACTCTCATTTCAGCGGGTGTCGGTTTAACACCGATGCTGAGCATGCTCAATTCATTAACTCAGGAAGGCCATGAAGCACAAGTTAACTGGCTACATGCCGCCGAAAATGGTGCCGTTCATGCGTTCCATCATGAGGTAAATAAACACCTTGCTCACCATCCACATAGCCAATCCGCTGTTTGGTTTAATCAGCCACGTGCAGAAGATAAACAAGGATTTGATTATCAATTTAGTGGCTTAATGGATCTTTCGCAGGTTAAAGCGTGGTTAGGCGTTCCAAATATGCAGTTCTATTTCTGTGGTCCAGTTGGCTTTATGCAATACATCGCTAAACAACTGATTGAGATGGGCGTTTCAGCAGAGAATATTCATTATGAGTGCTTTGGCCCTCATAAAGTTCTACCTTTAAATTAATTTTAAATAACCTATTTAAATTTCGCGGTAACGGTTTTGCATACTAAACACTCTTTTAATCCCATTCCTGTGTTTATGCCGTTACCGCTTTTTATTAAATAATGACTAAGCTATTCCATGATGTTTGCCCCACGACCATTCCCTAAATAATGCGTAGTAAGTAGGGGTCGATGGCGCGGCTCCCTTGAAATGTGACTAGAGCCGCGAAAAAAGCATGGAAATTAAATCGCCTCTTCGTCCTGCTCACCAGTACGAATACGGATCACGCGAGCAACATCGTAGACAAAAATTTTGCCATCACCAATTTTGCCAGTTTGTGCCGTCTGCATAATAGTTTCTACGCAGCTTTCGACAATATCATCGGGCACAACAATTTCAATTTTGACTTTAGGCAGGAAGTCCACCATATATTCGGCGCCACGATAAAGCTCGGTATGACCTTTTTGACGACCAAAACCTTTGACTTCTGTTACCGTCATCCCAGTGATCCCCACTTCCGCTAACGCTTCTCGGACATCATCCAGCTTAAAAGGCTTAATAATTGCATCAATTTTTTTCATAAATAATTCCTGTTATGACCAGTTTTTACGGCCAAAACCTGACGTGATTGGATAACGACGATCTTTTCCGAAATTACGCACCGTAATACGTGGTCCAACTGGCGCTTGACGGCGTTTATATTCGTTAATATCGACAAGACGCACAACGCGATGAACCGTTGCTTCATCGAAGCCTTGCTCAATCAATTGTGCCACGGAATAATCTTTTTCCACATAAGCTTCAAGTAACGCATCTAAAATATCGTATGGCGGCAAGCTATCTTGATCGAGCTGCCCTGGTGCCAGCTCCGCCGATGGTGGCCTATCGATCACACGTTGCGGTATCGCAGGAGAGATCGTATTACGATATTTCGCTAACTCAAAAACCAATGTCTTTGGTACATCTTTTAAAACATCAAAACCGCCCGCCATATCACCATATAAGGTTGAATAGCCAACGGCAGATTCACTTTTATTACTGGTCGTTAAAACTAAACGACGGCGCTTATTGGACATCGCCATTAAAATAACAGCACGGCAACGCGCCTGTAAATTCTCTTCGGTAGTATCAACAGCAGTACCTTCAAACATTGGTTGAAGTTGTGACATAAAAGCATCAAACATAGGTTCGATTGAGACAATATCAAACTCAACGCCAAGCAATTCAGCCTGCTCTTTGGCATCATGGATACTCATTTCTGAGGTATAGCGGAATGGCATCATCACGGCCTGAACGCGTTCTTTGCCAATCGCATCCACCGCTATTGCCACTGTTAATCCCGAATCAATCCCACCGGATAAACCGAGTATAGCGCCATTAAAACCATTTTTATTGATATAATCGCGAGTTGCCATCACCAAGCCTTGATAAACCTGTGCAACTGGTGACAGTGCTGGTGCTAGCTTTTCCATCGGTACCGCGGATAACTCATTAAACTGGCAATTAACGATTTGCTCATCAAAATCAACCAGCTGATGTGTGATTTTACCGTCACTCGCCAGCACTTTAGAGCCACCATCAAAAATTAACTCATCCTGACCGCCCACTTGGTTCAAATAGATGATAGGTAATTGTGTACGCTGGCAATGCCTTACCAATAAATCACTCCGACTATGATCCTTGTTACGATCATATGGGGAGGCATTAATCGTCAACAATAGTTCGGCACCGGCTTGCTTAACGGCATCCACTGGCCCATCGAACCAAATATCTTCACAAATTAATAAGCCTATACGGTAACCTTTAAAGTCAACCACACCAGTTTTATCACCCGCAGAGAAATAGCGAAGCTCATCAAAAACACCATAGTTTGGCAGCTCTTGTTTGAAATAGCGGGTGAGGAGTTTTCCTTGGTAGAAAAAAGAGAGGGCGTTATACATTTTCCCCGCTTCTGTCCACGGGTGACCAACAACAATCGCTGTTTCCGTGCTCGCATTTTGTAAGCGTTCTAATTGCACTAAACAACGTTGGGTAAAATCCGCACGGAATAAAAGATCTTCCGGTGGATACCCCGTGAGTGACAGCTCAGAGAACACAACAATGTCAGCGATATTCTTTTGTTCTTCAAAAACTTGCAACATGCGTTCACAGTTGCCTTCAATATCGCCAACTAACCAATTTAATTGAGCTAGTGAAATATTAAGCTTACGGCTCATAAGGTATTTCTTCTCCCGAGCATTGATATTGATACCTTAATTCACTCTTCACTAGCCATTACCACGGCAGCGATAAATTGAGTGACTTAAACACGATAAATTTAGATGATAAGGCCAATTATTCTTTAAAATCATTAGCCTCTAAATCATGACGTGCCAATAATTTATAAAATTCAGTACGATTTCTGCCTGCCATGCGAGCGGCTTGTGTCACATTCCCTTTTGTCATCTGTAATAGTTTACGTAGATAGTTAAGCTCAAATTGGTTACGTGCCTCAACAAACGTTGGAAGTGCCGTATTTTCACCTTGTAACGCTTGGCTAACCAGCGCTTCACTGATCACAGGTGTTGTAGTCAATGCGACGCATTGCTCAATGACGTTAACCAATTGACGTACGTTGCCCGGCCAACTGGCTGACATCAAACACTTCATAGCTTCTGTCGAAAAGCTACGAACAAACGGCTTATGCCTTGATGCCGATTCACGTAGTAAATGGTTAGCTAAAATAGGTATATCCTCCGCCCTCTCATTCAGGGCTGGGATGCGCAAATTCACCACATTCAGACGATAATAGAGGTCTTCACGAAACTCATTTTTTTCCATCGCCTTCGGTAAATTACGGTGTGTTGCAGAGATAATACGCACATCAATATCTAAATCACGATTACTGCCAAGAGGACGTACTTTGCGCTCTTGTAATACGCGTAATAATTTAACTTGCAGCGGCATTGGCATATCGCCGATTTCATCAAGAAATAGCGTTCCCCCATTTGCGGCAAAGAATAGCCCTTCTCGGCTACTCACAGCCCCTGTAAAGGCCCCTTTTGCATGGCCAAATAGCTCAGATTCAAGTAATTGTTCTGGTAATGCGCCGCAGTTAATCGCGATGAATGGCTTGCGTGCCCGTGGGCTTGCCTTATGGATTGCCTGTGCTAAGACCTCTTTACCTGTACCACTCTGCCCATTAATTAATACGCTCACATCCGATTGCGCGACCATATGGGCTTGTTCTAACAGTCGGATCATCAATGGGCTGCGAGTAACAATGCCTTCGCTCCACTCTTCATCACTGATTGGTGTTGAAGATAATGCCAATGCTTCATCAATGGCCTTGTAGAGCGCATCTTTATCAACAGGTTTGGTTAGGAAACTAAATACGCCGCGCTGTGTTGCTGCAACGGCGTCGGGAATTGAGCCATGGGCGGTGAGGATTATCACGGGTAAATTAGGGTGTTGCTTCTGGATCTCATCGAACAGAGCCATTCCATCCATTTCATCCATTCGCAAGTCACTAATCACCAACTCTATTTTTTCTTTTTGAAGCAATTTTAGCGCTTCTGGCCCACTTTCCGCGGTGGTGACTTTAAAACCTTCACTGCTTAAGCGCATACCCAGTAATTTCAGCAGACTAGGGTCATCATCCACCAGCAGAAGATTTGCTGATTTACGGTTGGTCATTGCGCTCATTCTCCGATGGGTTATTAGTTGAAGAGTTACCATCTTCAGCGACTGGTTTTTCCGTTTTAGCCGCTTCTTTTGGTTGCTTTTTATCTACCGCTTCAACCTCTTTTTCCGTTTCATTGGTAATTTGTTTGCGAGAGGAGAGTTGCCTCTCAATGTCAGTTAAATTTTCTAATTTACGTGAGGTTGTATTCAGTTCAAATACCAGTCTGGCATTTTCTTCTTTCATACGGTCAAGTTTATTGTCTGTATCTTGCTGTAGCCGCTTAAAACGAGAATTGGCTTCAGCAAGATTAATTGTTTGTACCTGTTGTTCACGCCAAAGTTGTAATAACGGGCGAATTGCCGTGGGGAAATTAAGGCTAAAAGTGTTCATACTGTCGACCATTTTGCGTCGTTCAGCAATTGTGGGTTCAGCCGCGCCCATTAAGATACTGTGCTGAAATGCGTCCGACCAATTTTCAATCTGTATCTGTGATGCCTGCTTGCGTGCTGTAGCAGGGTCGAGACGATCGGCACAGTCCATCATCCTCAACCAAAAAAGTGCATTTTCTCGCGCATTAGGCTGATAATTTTCCCAAACGCCCTCACATGCCGCATAGCGGTAATCGGTCACTTTAACTTCAGGGACAACAACTTGAGCTAACGTATCTAAAGAAGATTGCCCATTTTGAGTCGTACAACCCGTTAAAATGAGTGACAACAATAACGCGCCTATATGCACCGCTTTTTGCTTTTGGATGAATGTAGAGTTTTTTTTCGTTAACCCGATATATCGCTTTGGTAACACCGCAAAGCGTAATGCAACCAAAACATCTGTAGACCTATTTGCCATTATTATTCATTCTCTGCAGTTAAAGGCAGTTCAATTCTAAAGCAGACATCTGCTAATTTATTGGGTACTAGTGAAAGTTCACCCCCCATTTGCTTAATGCAATCATGTGCAATACTTAGCCCCAATCCGCTGCCTTTGACAGCTCCTTTTCTCACAAGCGACCCTTGGTAAAAAGGTTCAAAAATCATACTTTGTTCTGACTCAGGAATTGGTGTGCCAGTATTAGCAACTTCAATAACAAGCTTATTATCTATTCTGCGGCTTGTGATCCAAATATTACCTGATTCACTGCCATAGTGCACCGCATTGGAGTAGATATTATCAATAACCCGTCCTAGTAGCGTTGGTTCAGCAAGGCAATGGTCAATACGTAGACGAATATCCGTTTGAATATTTTTCGCTCTCGCAGGTAAATTATGAGCCATAACAATGTCTTCAATCAATTTTTGCAAATCAACATGTTGTGCTTCTGGCGGGCTATCTGCTAATTTACGATTATAATCAAGAAGCTGCTCAATAAGTTGCTGAAGATGCTTACTGCTGTTATCAAGAATTTCTACAACCTCTTTTTGTGACTCGGTAAGCGGCCCCGCCACTTCATCGGCCAGTAATTCAGTGCCTTCACGCATACTTGCTAATGGTGTTTTCAGCTCATGGGAAATATGCCGCAAAAACTCATGGCGCTGCGATTCTAACCAAGCTAAGCGTTCACTTAACCAGATAATCCGCTGCGCTAACGAGCGTAGCTCTCGAGGCCCTTTAAATAATTTTAAATTATTTGTCAGCGTTCTGCCTGTGCCTAATCGGTTGATCATACGTTCGATGCCTTTCACTGGCCCGATAATCATTCGAGTAAACAAAGCAACTAAGAGCACACTCAATAAAAAGAGGATAAGGCTCTGCCAACCAAAAAGCTGTCCTTTATTGGCAATTGCTTTTTGTAATTGCTCCCCTCGACTAAATATTACGTCGCGGGTCTCTTGTATTAATGCATTATTCTGCTCTGAGAATTGGCTTAATGCTGCGGTGACTTCTTTAGGCGGTTCACTATTCTCACAAACTACCGTTTTTAATTCTTCTAACGCGCGAGTCAGTGCCGATGTATCTGCATTTTTAGGCAGTATCGTTTTTTGCCGCTCAAACATCTGCTGATAATCAGAAAACTGCTTGAGGTAGAGGGTATGTAATGAAGCATCTTTCAAAACACAGTATTGGCGATAGCTTCTTTCCATTTCTAAAGCTAGTCCACCCATCGCTTCACTTCGCCGGGTATCTAAAAGTGTTGTTTTATTGATTTGAGCAGCTTGATTACTTAATTGCTCCAAGCTTTGGTAAGCCTGATAAGCCAGAACCAATAGTGGCAATAGCACTAACCAAAATGCCATGACAACCAATTGGCGCAAGGAGCGCGGAAATAGACGCCATTTACTCAATGCATTCATCTCACACCTGTTAAACGAGGTTCCATGGTAACAGAACTGAATGAATTACGTGAACTTGATGATCACCACAGTTCGATTTTCCCTCTTATTTCATAAGAGTCACGCTAGTTACAGCAAGCAATGTGCCAATCTCATTGAGAATAAACAAGAAAAATTATGGGGGGATAAATACAGGAAGGCGGAATAAAGAGTTCAACTTTATTCCGCCAGCGATTTACTGATGTGATATATGATTATCTCTTTATAATCATATAGGTGGTGCCTCACTCCACGTGTCGCCCTGTGTTTGATAAGGCTCGAAAGCGAATATCTGTGCTGTTGGACGGTAGGCACCTTACTTTGGCATCATTCTTGCTTTATGTGGTATGTTCCCACCCTAATGTGGACCGACATAATAATGTTGAATGAGCAACTGAATATTATTATGCACACATCGTGCCAACTTTTCAATATATTTATTAATTAATTGAAAGATAAGCACTTTTATTTTTTCGGTTTCTTATTTCTTCTTTTTCACCTCTAAAATTTTTCTTTCTTTCCTCTATACTGTCTCCTTTTAAAGACACCCACCACAGCATAGAAAATTATTTTTATTTTTCAACAAATTAAATGTCTCCATTTGGAGACACCCAAATAAGGGGTTTGTCGCCAATTTTATACACCTCGAAAAAAAACCTCATCACCTGAATAAAAAAACCTCAGAATAATTAATAAAATTGATATTTATTGCGAGACCAACAGAAATTCAAATTAAAGCGAAAATAATAAACACTATGGCACCCCTAATTTTTATTGATAAAAATTAAGAGTACTTTCCAAGAAATAATTTTACTAATCTATACTTCACGACAATACTTAACTTTTACTTATTGATTTGATAATAAAGATTCGATGAGGAAATTTATGAATATGCAATCAAGTAACACAATAGAGCAGAACGATATGCAAGCCGCGTTGTATGTGCTTGAGCAAACTATTGGTTTTGTATTTCAAGCAGCACTACGCGCCGCGGTGCAGTTAAATATTGCGGATCATTTAATGCAGGAAGCAAAGACCGTTGAGCAACTGGCTGCTGAAATAAAGGCAGATGCGAGAGTCGTGAAAAAAATTCTTCGAGTACTCGCAACCCGTAAAATTTTTACTTGTTTAGATGGCACTCATTACGCATTAACGCCAGAAGCGACCTTTTTATGCACTGATCACCCCTACTCATTGCGCCCTGCTATTCTCTGGTTGACTGATAAAACCTTTTGGCTAACGAGCGCAGAGTTCACACAATCCGCTTATGGTAAGCGCGTATTTGAAGATTTATTCGGAAGTACATTCTTTGATTACTGGGAAAAGAATGCTGATCAACCAGATGGCTTTGATGAAGGGCAAGCTTCTTTATCAAAAATTGAAAACGAATTTATCCTAAAAAATTATACTTTCCCAGAAAATATCATTGTTGCCGATATTGCTGGCGGCTTAGGCAACCTGCTACTTGAAGTATTGGCACGTAATCCGTCATTAAAGGGTATCCTATTTGATAGGAAACATGTGCTAGAAAAAAATATTCTACATCGGCTCAAAGATGATACCCGTTGGACATTACAACCCGGCTCTTTTTTTGAGCAGTGTCCAGAAGCTGATATCTACCTATTGAAATACATAACTCATGATTGGAGTGATGATAAGCTTATTGAGATATTTAAAACCATCCGTCGCGCCATGAAACCAACCTCAAAATTACTGGTCATGGACGCGATTATCCCCGAAGATAATCGCCCCCATTTTGGAAAGGAATTAGAGCTTATATGCTTTAGTGTTATTCACGATAGTAACGAGCATACAGAAGCTGAATTTAACGCATTGTTCTCGCAAGCAGGTCTAAAAATCAACCGAATTATTCCAACAGAAAGCCATATTGCTATCATTGAAACCGTTCCTGTCTAATCGGCAACGACGAAAAAATAGCCCCGTATTACGGGGCTATCAGATTCAGGCTACTTAGCCTAATTGCTTACGCGCATTACGGAAAATACGCATCCATGGGCCATCTTCCCCCCAATTTTCTGGGTGCCAAGAGTGACTTACAGTACGGAATACACGCTCAGGATGCGGCATCATAATTGTTGCGCGGCCATCCATTGATGTCACCGAAGTAATACCATTCACTGAGCCATTAGGGTTAGCAGGGTATTGCTCTGTGACCTGCCCATAGTTATTCACAAAGCGCAGTGCTACTAATGAATGATTTTCCAATTGCTGAATATGGGCAGGATTACGCGCCTCAACCAAACCTTCACCATGAGATACCGCAATCGGCATGCGTGAACCGACCATATCTTGAAGCAATAAGGAAGGGCTCTTAGCTACCTCGACCAAACTAAAGCGCGCTTCAAATCGTTCTGAGCGATTGCGTACAAAACGAGGCCACAGTTCTGCTCCTGGGATCAACTCATATAAATTGGACATCATTTGACAACCATTACACACGCCAAGGGATAATGTATCTTGACGAGCAAAGAAAGCAGCAAATTCATCACGTACTTGGTTATTAAACAGGATTGATTTTGCCCAACCTTCCCCAGCACCTAATACGTCACCGTATGAGAAGCCACCACATGCAACTAAGGTTTGGAAGCCTGCCAATGATAGATGCCCCGCGAGCAGATCACTCATATGGACATCAACCGCATCAAAACCAGCACGGTCAAAAGCAGCTGCCATTTCCACATGAGAGTTAACACCTTGTTCGCGCAACACCGCAACTTTAGGGCGTACACCAGACAGGATATAAGGTGCTGCGATATCCTCTGCAATATCGAAAGTAAGCTGAGTATTTAGACCAGGGTCTTGGCTATCCAACTTCGCTTTATGCTCTTCATCTGCACACGCCTCATTATCACGTAAGCGTTGCATCTGCCATGTTGTCTCAGCCCACCACTCACGTAATGTACTGCGAGATTCCTGATAAACAACAGTATCACGACTATTAATCACTAATGCATCTTCTTGGGTGACCGTACCTAGATAATGTAAACATTCACCTAAACCCGCTTCAGCAAAGCAATTTTCAACATATTGCTTATCTTGCTGTTTAATTTGGATAACGGCGCCCAACTCTTCATTAAACAGCGCGGCGAGAATATCTTCATCAAATTCGCTAATATCAACATTAATACCGCAATGGCCTGCAAATGCCATCTCAGCTAATGTCACGAACAGACCACCATCAGAGCGGTCATGGTATGCTAGCAGTTTTTGCTCTGACAATAAGCGTTGGATAGCGGCAAAGAAACCAGATAGTAATTTAGGGTCGCGCACATCCGGTGCTTTATTACCTAACTGACGGTAAACTTGCGCAAGAGCCGAGCCGCCTAAAGCATTATGCCCTTGACCAAGATCGATTAACATTAAGGCAGAGTCAACGTCCGTTTTTAATTCAGGTGTCACCGTCAAACGCACATCTTCAATACGACCGAATGCGCTAATAATCAGTGATAGTGGTGATGTCATTTCACGCTCTTCACCATTATCTTGCCAACGTGTTTTCATTGACATCGAATCTTTACCAACAGGGATAGTCAACCCTAAAGCAGGACACAGTTCTTCGCCTACCGCTTTCACAGCTTCATACAGACCTGCATCTTCCCCGGGATGCCCCGCCGCCGCCATCCAGTTAGCTGAAAGTTTTACTCGTTTTAGATCTTGCACATATGCGCTAGCAATATTAGTTAATGCTTCCCCTACCGCCATACGGGCAGAAGCGGCGAAGTCTAACAATGCAACAGGGGTTCTTTCACCAATTGACATAGCCTCGCCATAGTAGCTATCAAGACTCGCTGTTGTGACCGCGCAGTCCGCGACAGGGATCTGCCAAGGCCCAACCATCTGATCACGCGCAACCATACCAGTCACTGTACGGTCACCAATAGTAATTAAAAATGTTTTTTCCGCGACGGCTGGAAGATGCAACACGCGTTTTACTGCTTCATTTAAATGGATAGACGTTCTATCTAACGCCCCTGGTTGTGCCTTTAATGTATTCACATCACGCAACATTTTAGGGGTTTTACCTAACAGCACATCAAGAGGCATATCAATAGGTTGATTATTAAAATGCGCATCTTTTAAAACTAATTCACGCTGTTCGGTTGCTTCACCAATTACTGCAAAAGGAGCACGTTCACGCTCACAAATTGCCGTAAATAGAGCCATTTGTTCTGGAGCAACGGCTAAGACGTAACGCTCTTGAGACTCATTACACCATACTTCTAATGGGCTCATTCCAGGCTCATCATTCAGAATTTTGCGCAGTTCAAAGCAACCACCACGGCCCCCATCACTCACTAATTCAGGCATGGCATTCGATAAGCCACCCGCTCCCACATCATGGATAAATAAAATGGGGTTGTTCTCACCCAACTGCCAACAATTATCAATAACCTCTTGGCAACGTCGCTCCATTTCTGGGTTATCACGCTGCACTGATGCAAAATCCAGATCAGCATCTGATTGACCAGAAGCCATAGAAGATGCGGCACCACCACCAAGACCGATATTCATTGATGGCCCACCAAGGACGATGAGTTTTGCTCCAACAGGGATCTCACCTTTTTGCACGTGATCCGCCCTGATATTGCCAATCCCTCCAGCTAACATAATAGGTTTATGATAGCCGCGTAGCTCTTCACCGTTATGGCTGTTAACCTTTTCTTCATAGGTACGGAAGTAACCTAATAGTGCTGGGCGACCAAATTCGTTATTAAACGCCGCGCCACCTAATGGCCCTTCTAGCATAATATCGAGAGCGGTAACGATACGTTCCGGTTTGCCGAAATCTTCTTCCCATGGCTGCTCGAACCCAGGGATACGTAAATTCGATACTGAGAAGCCAACTAAACCCGCTTTCGGTTTGGCACCGCGCCCTGTCGCCCCTTCATCACGAATTTCACCGCCCGAGCCCGTTGCTGCCCCCGGCCATGGAGAGATCGCTGTAGGATGGTTATGTGTTTCGACTTTCATCAAAATATGAGCATCTTCTTGATGATAACGATAAGTACGGCTATCTGATTCTGGGAAGAAACGCCCCACGGAAGATCCTTCCATCACTGCCGCATTATCTTTATAAGCAGATAACACATAGTCTGGCGTCGTTTCAAAGGTGTTTTTAATCATTTTAAACAGCGATTTAGGCTGTTTTTCACCATCAATGATCCAATCTGCATTAAAAATTTTATGGCGGCAGTGTTCTGAGTTTGCCTGTGCAAACATATACAGTTCAACATCCGTTGGGTTGCGTTTTAACTCAGTGAATGCATTTAGAAGGTAATCAATTTCATCATCAGCAAGTGCTAACCCCATTTCTACGTTAGCTTTTTCGAGGGCAGTTCGGCCATGACGACTGATATCAATAACTTTCATTGGTGCGGGTTGATGATGAACAAACAGTGCCTCAGCTTGCTCAAAAGAGCCAAAAACACTCTCCATCATGCGGTCATGTAGTAGCGCTGCAACGTCTAGCCACTGTGCTTGTGATAGTGAATCGGCTTGCACATAGTAAGCAATACCACGTTCAATTCTTTCGACCTGAGATAAACCACAATTGTGAGCAATATCTGTCGCTTTAGATGACCAAGGAGAAATTGTTCCTGGGCGTGGTGTCACTAATATGAGTTTACCAAAAGGCTCGTGCTCCGCGAGAGAAGGACCGTATTTCAGCAAACTACGCAGTTTGCCTTGCTCGCTTTCACTTAAAGGCGCTGATAGTTCAGCAAAGTGCATATATTCAGCATAAATATCCGTAACAGGAAGCTGTTTTTCAGCAAACAACGCCAACAGGCGAGCAATACGAAATGCTGATAGAGCAGGTGAACCACGCAAAATTTCCATAGTCTTAAATTCTCTCATTTAAACGCCAGCCCTGATCATAAAAGCAGGGGAACCGGAACACATTATAGAGCAATGCGAATCAATACGAAACCGTTTGCGTGACTAAAAATAAAGCAAACCGTTAAAAATTATTAGGAACGAAATAGCACAATATTGGTTGCACGGATCATAATTGTTGAGCAAAATGTCCAAACACTGGAAATATAACCATTACTTATAACAATTTTTATTACAACACCGGCATACAAACACCCACAATTTTCTGGGCGATTGAGAGATAGCAACATTCATCTATTGACTCGCTTGGATAGCAGCTTCGATTGCTAAACAGTGCAAAGCAATCTGGACTTGAAGTATAAAGGGTATACATACGAGATATTTTTTTTGAATAACATCAAGGTTAATTATTTCATTATTGGGATTATTGCGCTTGTTGCGGCCATGATTATCGGACTGAATCTCCGCTGGCCCAATACACAAAATAATCAACTCAATCAAATCCTCTCTCGAGGTGAATTGCGAGTCAGCGCGATTAGCTCCCCCCTGATTTATCTTGACGATGAAGCGAATCTGCATGGTTTTGATTATGAGCTTGTACAAAGCTTTGCCGATTACCTCGGCGTAAAACTAATCATCACCATGAGACCCACCGTCGAACTTATTTTTGATGATATTGAAGAGGGGAATGCAGATATCGGGGTTGCTGGTCTGCTCTATAATAAAGATAGATTACAAAAAATGAAAACTGGGCCAAGCTACCTAAATGTGACACAGCAATTGGTCTACCGAAAAGGTTCTACTCGCCCTAAGAGCTTTAATGATATTAAAGGAAAATTGGTGGTTATGGCAGGCTCTGCACACGCCAGCACCCTCAAATCATTAGCCGATAAATACCCAGAGCTGACTTGGCAAGAAACTACCGAATACACAACCAATCAATTGTTAGAAATGGTTGCCGAAGGGCTGATTGACTATACACTCGAAGATTCAATTTCCGTTGCCCTCCAACAACGCATTCATCCAGAAATTGCTGTTGGATTCGATTTAGTCGATGATCACGCCATTACTTGGTATATGAAACGTCTTAATGACGATAGCCTAAACGCTGCCCTTCTCGACTTTTTCAATGTCAGTAATGAAATAGACTTACTCGCAAGACTTGATGAAAAATATTTCAGTCACGTTAGTTCATTCGATTATTTTGATACCATTTCATTTATTAACGCTATCAACAAAAAACTGCCCAATTATCAGCCACTATTTGAAAAATATGCCACGACCCTTGATTGGAAACTCTTAGCCGCTATTGCATGGCAAGAATCCCATTGGGATCCTTTGGCTACCTCACCAACAGGTGTACGTGGACTAATGATGCTTACAAAACCAACGGCGGAAACCATGGGTGTCGCTGATAGGTTAGACGCTGAGGAGAGTATTAAAGGAGGAGCTGCCTATCTCGAATATCTGATGCAGCGCCTGCCAGTATCCATTGCTGATGACGATAGAATTTGGTTTGCTTTAGCCGCCTATAATATGGGCTATGGCCACATGCAAGATGTTAGAAAGCTAACTGAAATGCAAGGAGGTGATCCTGACCGCTGGCTAGATGTGAAATCAAGGTTACCTCTTCTAACACAAAAAAAATATTATTCTCAACTTAACTATGGTTACGCACGGGGTCACGAAGCCTACCGCTATGTTGAAAATATTCGCCGCTACCATCAAAGTTTGGTTGGGTATTTACAAAACCAAGATAAAAAACAGCGTGCACTAGCGATTGCGGAAAAATCGCTCATTTTATTTCCGCCTCTTACAACGCCTAACGAGCAGAAGCCGGCTGTTGAAAATGCAGACACCGTAAAACAGGATGATGTGACCTCAAACGCACCACAAGCATCTTCAACACAAAATCCCCACCAAGAAAAGGTTAGCCTAAAACACGTTCAATCTACCCCAGTACAGCAGAAGTTACCCGCTATTCCCCCGAAGGATACGCTCACTTTGGGGCAATATTTTCTTTCGCCCCATACACAGGAAGGCTCCCATGCCAAGGAGCCTACAGAGCCAGTAACAACAAATAATTAGAAACTTAATCATAGCTAATTATTATGAAAGAGGGATTAAGGTGATTTTTGCTGCTGACATCCTCCGCACTCACCTTCTGTTTGCGCCAACATCTGTTTCTGCGCTTTCTTTTGCGCTCTACGCATTTTAAAAAAATTACTTAACATCGCTGAGCAGGTTTCTTCTAAAACCCCGCCCTTCACATCCACATAATGATTTAATCCGGGGCGCTCTAAGATATTAATAAATGAACCGCAAGCACCGGTTTTAAAGTCTCTCGCCCCATAGACTAAACGCCCTATTCGACTATGTACTAATGCGCCAGCACACATAATGCACGGCTCCAACGTTACATAAAGTGTTGTGTCTAATAATCGGTAATTACTAAGCGCACGACCACCTTGCTGTAACACCATTATTTCTGCGTGAGCTGTAGGATCATGACTTTCGATTGAACGATTCCAACCCGATGCAATTAATTGATTATCTTTCACTAATAGAGCACCAACAGGTATTTCTCCTGCATCTTGAGCATTTTTCGCCAATTCTAAAGCGCGCTTCATCCAAAACTCATCAACTTCGGCTTGTGTCACAGCAACCTCTAATCTATCTATTTAAATAGATTATACCGTAAATTATTTGAGTTGCTGTAGGGCGGTAATGAGGAAATTTATCAATCACTGCATAGAGAGGAAGTTACCGTGGTTTTGATGTGCCACGATAACTGATAAATAGACAACAGTGTGAACAAGGCAAAATCTCGCCTTAATTACTAAAAATCGCTAATTTTGCAGCAAACCCCATAAAAAAGCTTCCTACCGCACAGTTACCCAATTTAGCCAATATTTGTTTTTCACGTAAAAAACGCGCGATAAGATAACCACTAAAAATCAGCAGACTAAGATAAATAAAGCTGACAAGCTCCAAAATAGACGCGAGCACCAAATATGGAACCCAAGCGTGCGAGTAATTAAAGTCAATAAATTGAATAAAAAAGGAGATATAAAATAGAATCGCTTTTGGATTAGTTAAGCTTAGGATCAACGCACGCGTAAAAATTTTCTCTGATTTAACCACCATCGGCTCAGCATCTGAACTTGCTAATTTTTTTTGCTTAAAAGTCGCATAAAGAATTTTGCAACCTAAGTACAACAGGTACGCCGCGCCTAAATACCTTACGACCATAAAAAGTGTAGGCGACGCTTTTATCACTGACGCAACCCCAATAAATGAGAGAAAAATGAGTATTGCATCACCGGTAAATACGCCTAATGCAGCCCGATACCCTGCTTGAGTACCATGAGATGTACTTGATTTTAAAACATATAATGAATTTGGCCCCGGCACTATGATGATAAAAATCAACCCTGCCATATAAGTCCAGAAATTCAAAACACCAAAACTTTCAAACATAATGAAAACCTTAACCATTTTTTTCTTATTACTATCACAATCTTAATCAGTTGTGAATATTTATAAATTCAATTATTACAATAACATTTAAAAATATGAAATAAGCTAATAATAATGATTATTTTTAAATATGCCTTATTTTCATAATATCAAAGTGCTTATAAACAATTTAACTTACTAATAAATAAAGGAGCTGATATGTCTCTGATCCAATCAGGTATTCAAGCGGGTATATTTGAACAGTTTTACCCAACCACGCTTGTCTACACTGCTGCAAAAAAAATATTCTTCTTAGGCCATACTCCTCAAGATAAGGCCTACTTTATTTATAATGTTAGTGATAAAGGGATTATTGATACAAGTGCTCCTATCCATAAAGGGAAATTAAACAGCTACCTTAGCAATCTACAATATGTACAAGATTTAACGCTGAATAAACAGTATATTTATGGTTATAATTTAGAAGAAAAGACCATTCAATTCTTTGTTGTTTTAGATAATGGCAATCTTGAAAATGTTTACGACTTTACTTTTAACGCTAACGGCATGCAAATTAGAACAGCGTCGTTCTTCGTTATCAACGGCATTTTATACTATTACTACCAGTATGAAAAATCAAAAAATTGGGAATCATTCTCTGTCGTAATTGTAAAATAATAGTGTTTGATAGCTAAAGAGTTCCTTTTAAGGATTGGTAACCCCAATCCTTTATTTTAATAGTTATCTCTTATATAAGATTAAAGCAACCACACTAAATAAGATAATTTTAGATAAGCCTTACAGTCAGCGTTTTCAATATTAATTAACCCGATAAATAACAAAACCCCACCGTCTAAAATTTATAGTCACTGTAATGCCAAACCTTTAATCCATAATAAACTAATGACACATAACAAAGAACACTAAATAATACAAAAAATTGTATATCTAAAAAACAGGCTAACTTAATACAATCGACTTCGATGTGTTTATTCTATTTTTCCCTATTAAATAGAGATAGCTCATACTCTCTAAGATAATATTACTAATACACATTCTATTTAGGACATAATAATAAATGTTATCATATTGAACAATGTTTATTATCTTTGCTATGGAAATTATAGCCACGCTTATCCCTTTTCCAGTTATGCATAATAAATAATACAATTTTTTAACATAAAAAGAAGATGTTAGGTGAAATTGATAGAATTAGTATTTAATTTCCCTATTTCCGTGTAGAATTAGTCACCTCATTAGAATTATTTATGGTAACAGATTTAACTGATTGAAATGGCACTATTAATTACTAAAAAATGTATCAATTGCGATATGTGCGAACCCGAATGCCCTAATAATGCTATCTATATGGGTGACGAAATTTATGAAATCGATGCAGACCTCTGCACTGAATGTGTCGGCCACTATGATAAACCGACCTGTCAATCGGTTTGCCCTATCAACAATACGATTATCACAGACCCACAACATATTGAAACACAAGAACAATTATGGGATAAGTTTGTCATGATCCATCATGCTGATAAAATTTAGCCTATTAGCACTTTCTACCTGTTCCCTGACACTTACTCACGACCCAGCGCTATCGCTGAGTGTTGATTCCCCCCGCCGCATAACGGCGAGGTATCATCCTCTTCTTATCAAATATGCCCTCTGGATAAGAAGAGTTATTGAGCCTATTGTGTGCCAATTACACACTTTCAATAATCACCGTTGCAGCGGCATAATGGCGCTCATCCGTAATAGATACGTGAATATGCGTTACGTTCATACGCTGCGCTAGTTTTTCAGCCTCCCCCACCAATGTTAGTAGCGGTTTCCCCAAAGAATCATTACTGACTTCAAATTGGTTAAAGGCCAATCCATTACGAATTCCGGTACCGAGCGCCTTAGCTGCCGCCTCTTTAACCGCAAAACGTTTTGCTAAGAAACGAGCTGGCTGAGCTTGTTGTTGAAACTGCGCAAATTCATTTTCAGTCAATATCCGTTTCGCTAAGCTGTCAGCTGAACGTTTAATCACCGCTTCTATTCGGGCTATTTCAACAATATCCGTACCAAGACCTACGATTGCCATTAGTAACGCGCTTCTCTGAGTAGTTTTTTCATATCTGCCACCGCATTCGCTAGGCCGCTAAATAACGCTCGCCCAATAATGGCATGCCCGATATTCAATTCATAAATTTCAGGTAATAGCGCGATCCGCTGAACATTATGATAAGTTAAACCATGGCCCGCATTCACTTTTAGGCCTTTCCCTGCCGCATAAGCTACGCCATCACGAATTCGACGATATTCGATTTCTTGTTCTTGCTCCGTTTTCGCATCTGCATATGCACCTGTATGTATCTCAATAAATGGTGCACCTGCCGCTTGCGCCGCATCAATTTGAGTGTGATCAGCATCAATAAACAGGGATACTTGAATACCGGCTTCAGTCAAGCGTTTAACAGCATCAGTAATTTTGGGTAATTGCCCCGCCACATCAAGCCCCCCTTCCGTCGTGACCTCTTCACGCTTTTCAGGTACTAGGCAGCAAAATGCTGGCTTCACTCGACATGCAATGTTAATCATTTCCTCTGTCACTGCCATTTCAAGGTTCATTCTGGTTTGAATAGTCTCTTTTAGCAGCTCAATATCCCTATCAGTAATATGGCGGCGATCTTCTCGCAAATGCACAGTAATACCATCAGCTCCTGCTTGTTCTGCAACAAATGCGGCTTGTACAGGGTCAGGATACTGTGTTCCCCGTGCATTTCTCACTGTTGCGATATGATCTATGTTTACACCTAACAAAAGCTCAGCCATTTTTCACTCCCTATCATAAATACAGTCAAGTACGCTCAATGCCCCTATCCTACTGCAATTTAATATTGAGTGGGAATAAATCTCTATCGCTTCGAGCGCCTTTCCATATTTTGACGACTTTTTCAGCAAACTTATTAGATTTTGGGAAGCGGCTCGTAAAATATCGGCGTGGTGCAGATTTTGATTTGGCATACTGACCATTGTCGGTCACACTTAGCTCATGATTTTGGTGTATTACCAACAGGGGGCTTAGTAAATTGTCGGAATAGTTCGCGGCTCTTTAGCGGTTTTCCACCTAAATAGGGTTTCAAGGCTATACGAGTAAAGCGTTTAGCCGCTCTCAGTGTGTCACTGTCGGGGAATTCGCGTGCTGCCAAGGCTTTAAGGTGTTTACCAGTAAAACTAAGTTGGTCGATGACTAAACTACCAATAAAACCTTTTTCTTCTCGATAACGGTAAGTCATTGTGTCTGAAACAGGCTCGCCACTACCTGCGCAATGAAGAAAATCAACACCGTAACCAAGGTAGGATAACAAGGCTAGCTCAAATTGGCGTAACGCAGCTTCAGGTGTGTGTTCACTAGCAGCAAGTAATTGTAAGCAAGAAAGGTAATCAAAGAATAATGCTGAATACGGAGTACCAAATTCAATGACTCTCGTCACTAATTCATTGAGATATAACCCACTATAAAGTACGGTTCCCGTTAGTGGTAATGAGAGTGAAATAGGGTCTGCATGGGTTAATGTTTTAATCTCACCTTTGCCACCCCAGCGGATTAACAAAGGTGTAAAGGGCTGCAAGCAGCCCCTAAAAGGTGAACGGTTTCGGCGAGCCCCTTTTGCTAATAAGCGGATTTTGCCTTCCCCTTCAGTGAAGAAATCGACTAATAAGCTCGTTTCACTAAAGGGTCTAGAATGGAGTACAAACGCACGTTGCCAGCCACTCACAATTTCACCAATAAATTTATTTTAGGTCATCAACATAGCCTAAGCTGCGTAATGCGCGTTCATCATCCGCCCAGCCAGCTTTCACTTTAACCCACAGTTCAAGGTGTACTTTGGTATCAAACAGCTTTTCCATATCGATGCGGGCTTCCGTACCGATTGTTTTAAGCTTACTACCTTTATTACCAATCACCATTTTCTTTTGGCCTTCACGTTCAACAAGGATCAAGCCATTGATATGGTATCCCCCCCTTTCCATCATTTTGAACTGCTCAATTTCAACAGTCACAGAATAAGGAAGTTCATCACCTAAGAAACGCATCAATTTTTCACGAATGATTTCTGATGCCATAAATCGCTGAGAGCGGTCGGTAATATAATCTTCAGGGAAATGATGCTCAGCTTCAGGAATGTGCTGCTTAACAATTTTTGCAATCGTATCAACGCCTTTACCTTTTTCAGCACTAATTGGCACAACGTCCAAAAAGTTCATTTTTTGGCTGACAAAGCCAATATGCGGTAACAGCACTGTTTTATCCGTGACATTATCAATTTTGTTAATTGCTAAAATCACAGGGCAGCGAAGACCTTTTAATTTGTTGAGTACCATTTCATCGTCGTCAGTCCAATTCGTGCCTTCTACGACAAAAATAACTAGCTCAACATCCCCTATTGAACTTGAAGCTGCACGGTTCATCAAACGATTGATTGCTCGTTTTTCTTCAATATGCAGGCCTGGCGTATCCACATAGATGATTTGATATTCATCTTCAGTATGGATCCCCATAATACGGTGGCGCGTCGTTTGAGGCTTTCTCGACGTAATTGAAACTTTTTGCCCCAATAGCTGGTTTAATAGCGTTGACTTACCGACATTTGGTCGCCCAACAATAGCTACAAAGCCACAGTGGGGTAATTTTTCACTCATTCAATCTCCAAAATTTTCAATGCTTGCTCCGCAGCGGCCTGCTCAGCTTTACGTCGACTTGAACCAACCCCGTTAATAGGTTGTTCAATACCACTGACTTGGCAGTGGATAGTAAATTCCTGATCATGAGCCTCACCTTTAACTTGGACAACGATATAGTTAGGCAAAGGCAAATGACGCCCCTGTAGATATTCTTGTAGTCTCGTTTTCGGGTCCTTTTGCTTGTCACCCGGGCTGATTTCATTCAACCTAGTTTGATACCAATCTAAAATAATTTTTTCTATTGTTTGGATATCACTATCGAGAAAGATCCCCCCGATCAATGCTTCCACTGTATCAGCGAGGATAGATTCACGGCGGAAACCGCCACTTTTTAGTTCGCCTGGCCCTAAACGTAAACACTCGCCAAGCTCAAATTCACGAGCAATTTCCGCCAGTGTATTTCCGCGCACTAGCGTTGCTCTCATGCGACTCATATCTCCTTCATCCACTTTCGGGAAGCGATGATATAAATCATTTGCGATCACAAAACTTAAAATAGAATCGCCAAGGAACTCTAGGCGCTCGTTATGCTTACTGTTTGCACTGCGATGCGTAAGCGCCTGAATTAAAAGATCGTGTTGATTAAACTTATAACCAAGTTTTCGTTGCAATTGCTCAAGTAAAGAGGGGTTCATGCGCGTTCAGCCATTTCTCTGATTGACAAAAAAGCACACGCAACAGACCTGTAAAAAACAAAACTGTTGCGTTTGCACTGACTCTTAACGCTTTTATCTTTCATTTATATAATAGAACTAAGCTTAAAATTCAGCATAACACTATTAATGAATAAAATGATAAGAGTTAATTAAGAAGCCAATAAATATTAATTTAAATTATATTGTACACCGAGATAAACAATAATGCTTCGGTTTATACGGGTTTTCACACGAAAACCCGTATAAATCTACCTTATGAACCTAGTGGCCCAATTCGGCTAAAGCGAATACCTGTCGGCCATTCACCTTCTTGTTTCTCAAGACTTAGCCAGATAAATACAGCGCGACCAACCAAATTTTGTTCTGGAACAAAGCCCCACATACGGCTGTCTGAGCTATTATCTCGGTTATCCCCCATCATGAAGTAGTGTTTCTCAGGTACAATCCACTCATTTGGCGGCATATTAGGCTGTATGTAACGAGATTCCGTAATGGCCTGACGAATAATCAAAATCTGGTGCTCGACGGTATCGAGAGTTTCACTTCTTTGATATTGACGTAATGCATTTCTTGGCAATGGTTCGTCAAGAGGAATTTCATAGTTACCTTTTTGGCTATCGACCAAAGACTCCACATTGAAAAACATGGTCCACTCACTCGGCGCTAACGGACCATATTTTATTGGAAGTTGTTTCGTACAGTTATTATCTGCGCAATTCGGATAAATTGTCAGCTCTTTAGCGTTTGGATCATAAACAATTTTATCACCCGGTAAGCCAATAACCCGTTTTACATAGTCAATTGTTGGATTTTCTGGATATTTAAATACGGCAATATCACCACGCGCAGGTTTTCCCGTTTTAATTAACGTCGTTTGCGTAATGGGATCTTTTAGACCATAAGCAAACTTCTCAACCAGCATAAAATCCCCAACCAACAACGTTGGCATCATTGACCCAGATGGAATTTGAAAGGGTTCATAAATAAATGAACGAACCACCAATACAATCGCTAATACTGGGAAAATCGAGGAGCCTGTTTCAACCCACGATGGACGGCGTACAGCTTTATCCATCTCATCTTGAGTTAATGAGCCTTGACTCACTTCCTGTATATGTTTGAGCTTTTTCTTCCGCTCAGGCGAAAATTTAAAGCGATCTAAACACCAAATAATCCCCGTAATCACTGTCGCCAGTGTTAGGATCAAGGCAAAGGTGTTAGCCATTGAGACTCCTTGTAATTTTAGTTGTCTTTACCAACATGCAAAATAGCGAGGAAAGCTTCTTGAGGTAATTCAACATTACCCACTTGCTTCATGCGCTTCTTACCTTCCTTCTGCTTCTGCAACAGTTTCTTCTTACGGCTAACATCACCACCATAACATTTAGCCAGTACGTTTTTACGCAATTGTTTAACGGTAGAGCGAGCAATAATATGGTTACCAATTGCAGCTTGGATCGCGATATCAAACTGTTGACGAGGGATTAAATCCTTCATTTTTTCAACCAATTCACGACCACGATACTGTGAGTTAGCTCGGTGAGTGATCAATGCCAAGGCATCCACACGCTCGCCGTTGATCATAACATCAACACGAACCATGTCTGACGTTTGGAAACGCTTAAATGCATAATCCAAAGAAGCATAACCACGAGATGTTGATTTCAAGCGATCGAAGAAATCCAATACCACTTCTGACATTGGAATATCATACGTTAATGAAACTTGATTACCATGATAGACCATATTTGTCTGAACGCCGCGTTTTTCCACACAAAGTGTAATAACGTTGCCAAGATACTCTTTAGGCATCAGCATGTGACATTCAGCAATTGGCTCACGCAACTCTTCGATATTATTCAATGGTGGCAACTTAGCGGGGCTATCGACATAAACGATTTCACCGTTCGTTTGCACAACTTCATACACAACGGTCGGAGCCGTGGTGATCAGATCTAAATTGTATTCACGCTCTAAGCGCTCTTGAATGATCTCCATATGCAGCAGGCCAAGGAACCCGCAACGGAATCCGAAGCCAAGAGCACTAGAGGTTTCAGGCTCATAAAAGAGTGACGCATCATTCAAGCTCAACTTGCCTAGTGCATCACGGAATGCTTCATAATCGTCTGAACTGACTGGGAATAAACCTGCATAAACTTGAGGTTTAACTTTTTTAAACCCAGGTAATGCTTTATCAGCAGGATTACGAGCGCCCGTTAAAGTATCCCCGACAGGTGCCCCTGTGATATCTTTAATCGCACACACTAACCAACCAACTTCACCGCAACTGAGAGAGTCGCGATCAATTTGTTTTGGTGTGAAAATACCAAGACGATCCGCGTTGTACACTTGGCCCGTGCTCATCACCTTAATTTTATCGCCTTTGCGTAACGTACCGTTTTTAATACGGATAAGTGATACAACACCTAAATAATTATCAAACCATGAGTCGATAATAAGCGCCTGTAAAGGTGCCTCTGCGTCACCTTCTGGCGCAGGGATAGATTGCACTAAACGCTCAATAACATCTTGAACGCCAATCCCCGTTTTTGCCGAGCAACGTACCGCATCATGCGCATCAATGCCCACAATATCTTCAATTTCTTCTGCAACGCGTTCAGGATCAGCCGCTGGTAAGTCGATTTTGTTCAACACAGGAACAACTTCAAGATCCATTTCAATCGCTGTATAGCAGTTAGCTAGCGTTTGAGCTTCAACCCCTTGCCCAGCATCAACAACGAGCAGCGCACCTTCACAGGCAGCTAATGAGCGTGATACTTCATAAGAGAAGTCAACGTGGCCTGGGGTATCGATAAAGTTCAATTGATAGGTCTCACCATCGGAGGCCTTATAATCCAGCGTCACACTTTGCGCTTTGATTGTAATTCCGCGTTCACGTTCTAAATCCATAGAGTCTAGAACCTGAGCCGCCATTTCTCTGTCCGTTAAACCACCACAAATCTGAATAATACGGTCAGACAACGTGGATTTACCATGGTCGATGTGAGCAATGATAGAAAAGTTTCTTATGTTATTGATTTTCAAGGTAATATCTTCTTTTAAATTGCCTACAAAATCAGCCTTGGACACACTCATGGACACAAGACCAAACCCTATAAAACAGGGATTTATTCACAATGAATTGCATTCTACATACAACAGTTACCTAACACAAAAATTTCTTGTCAGCCCTTATTTACAATTAAAGCAACAAATAAACTTTGAGATATCCATTGACCTTTGATTGCAATCCGCTGTATATAATAACAGTTATATTTTACTGTATATAAACCCAGCCATTTAATTTATGAAGGAGCATTTATGGTTAATATCAAAATAAGACTTGATCTCAACATGAAAGGGAAGCTCCCTATCGGCACCTTTCAAGCACTTCAAGCTCAAGTTGAGAAGAGATTAAAAAACAAATACCCTGAATTAAATGTGGATATTGGCTGGGGAGCCCATACTAGCCTAAATGTTGATGGGCTAAAAAAGAATGAAAAAAAAGACTACATCGAAGAAGTGCTGCAAGAGATTTGGGAAGATGATAGCTGGCTCCCCGAAGGAAAACAAACGGAAGATATAGAATATTTTGACAAGTAGCCAGCGCGACAGGTAGCGATAGCAAACTAAGTCAGCACTGAGAATAAGCCCCTAAATACCATAGGGGCTTTTGCTTATTTAGCGCTCTACAGCCTCCTCCTCCGCTTGCCTATCCGCCTCCTCTTTTGCTAATCGCTCTGCTTCTGCTTGCTTGAGATTGTAGATAGAGTTAGGTGGCATTTCGACACGCATATCTATCCAGCGCGATTCAGGAACGTCACACGGCTCATAGTTTTTGTAGTAAACAGGGTTGCCGTCTTTATCTATGTACTTAATGCGCTTGTTCTGGAAGCGTTCTGGCATGTCTGCGTTCTGTTGGTGGAAAACAAAAACTTCAATATCACCATCAGGTCTCACCTCATAATCAATAAGCACCATGTTTTTACCGTTATGGTCTTGAGGAATAACAAAGCCGTTATTGATACCCCATGCTCCATCCGAGTTAAAGCCGACAACGCCTTTAATGAGGTAATGGCCTATACCAAGGTGCTCCATTTCAACGCCCTCGGATTCTTCATTAAGCTCGATGTGGTCAGCAAAGACTTTCACAATCGGTGATGCGGCTTTTAAGTTGCCATTGGAGTCTTTGGTGGTGTTTCTATCTGTCCAGATGTTGTAATCGAAAAATTTATTATTATTCCCACCAATGGCCCTAACGCCTTTTCCAGTATAATCCGCGCTAATTGTTGTATAGGTATCACCTGCCTTGAAAAAAGCGGTTGCCCCATACGTGAAGTGATAAGGTGAATCCTGCGCTGCATTTCTAAAAACATGTGAAACTCTGCCCTTGTTTTTATAGTAATCAATCATTCCTTGCGCATCTAGCGAGATTGAATCACCCGAACCGCCGAAGCCAAAATCACCCGCCTTCATTAGCGTGCCATTACCTGACGGCAGTTTAATATAATAAGTGACACCATTGGTTCGATAATAAATATCAGGCGTTTCTCTCGCTAGTGAGAGCATCATGGCTTGCTTGTCATCAGCAGACCATACGCCAATAGCTTCTTCATTTCTGATTTCTTTTTTAAATGACTGAATTCCAGAAGAGTCCAGTGATGCTTTCCCATCAAGCTGCTTATCCATCTCTTTCGCCGTTCTCAGCTGCTGTGTTGTGCCATCGGGTAACGTCACTGTAATTGTACCGCTTTCTGTCGCCCATCGATTTAAGATATCGCTGAACTGCACATTCGCAACGTTCATGGCAACAACTTTGTTTGCTGCATCTGAAACGGAATTCACCATCGTTGTCAGTATTTGATACGGTGCATTGCTCACCGATGCAGGCACAGGGAAACTCAGTGTTATCTCTGTGTTGCTCTGAATAGACGCAATGCTGTTAATGTAAATCGTTGCGCCATTTTGAATTAAAATAACCTGCTCTGCGGATACTCGCGAGTTGTTATCTTTCCACTTAGTACCTACTCCCACTAACTTTGTGCTGTTTGCTGTCGTTGTGACTGTTCCTACGTTGTACATAATATTCTCCGAAATTTAGATACAAAAAAACCGCACTAGGCGGCTTTTGTTTTTGTGGGGATTTTTTATTTAATAAATAACTTCATCTGTTGATGGGAAGACAATAACTCTAGCGCGCATAATGAATCGAGTCGTCTCATTTCTGAATTGAGGGATGCTTATTCCGATTGATGATTCGCCATCGCCGGAGGGCACGTCGACAACAAACTCATTCAGTGCATAGAAATCACTCTCAAGTAAATACACGTTTGGCCTATTCTGCTTGATGCCATCTACATAAATATCACACAACCCCATATTCTGCCCGAGTGATGGAGCTCTGTACGTCATTGCTGCTCGGTTTGGTGTTTTAAAGCCAGTATGACCAGGCACCACATCAATCGGTGTTAATGCTCCCTGTACCCATACATGACATTTTTGAGATCGCTTTTTAACTTTAAAAAGTTCGACAACGTGTGAGCCGAACCAACTTCTATTTATATAGATATCTTTTGTAACTGATACAATATTTCCTATCATTTTTTCAGCATAAATAGTCCCGCGCACATCACAGTTTTCATCGATAATAACGTTGTTAAACGTTCCGCTTGTCGCATTAATCTCCCCTCGCGCCTTGATACTTTGAAACTCTGCAAGTCCATTTTTATTAATGTGCCATCCGACCTCACCTGCTTTATAGTTATCTGATTGAATAACATTTCCAATTTTAGTATTAGTAATCGAACCATCTTGAATAAAACCCGAGCCGATGAATACTTGTCCGTTAACCACGGCAAATGGAGTAACAAATTGACCATTGGCATTATTAAAAATAATAAACTCATCAGCGGCAAAAGCGATTTGTGTAACAACTTGTCCGTTTTTAACCTGCGCACTCATCATCATTTTAACATCGTAGTATTGCCCGTTATGCAATACACCCGCTTTAATGCTGAAGTAAGCGCGAGAGTTCCCCTGCTGATCTACAGATGTCTCCGCACGTTTTTCAATCGCTGCTTTATTCTCTCCAATTTCAGACTTGATAAGCTCGTTAATTTCAGCTTGTGACCTCTCATTATCTGATACAGTTTTCTTGAGAGTCGTAATGCTTGAGTTTACATCATTGAATTGCGCTTCAATTTTCTCAAATGACTGTGCGAATGCCTGAAACTTATCGGCTGTTACTGTATCTAAACGAGTAATTGACGCTTTAATTCTCAGTTGCTCAATTGCTTGATTTCCAACCTCCGCTGTCAGCTGCATCCCCATTTCTGCTAGTGAACTTTCAGTATTAGCAAGTGAGTGTGATAACTGATTAATTAACGCTTCATTATCAGTAAATCGAGATTCGGCGGTCTCAATATGTTTCGTTTGAGTTTCATCAACTTTAGCTATCGCCTCTGATTGGTCTGTAATACGAGCATCCATCGGCCCTAACTTGTCATCAACTTGCTTAATCTCAGCTTTGACTTGCGATATGTCTTTTGCCGTTGACTTTTCAAGTGTTGACACTGATTCTTGCACTTTTAGAACAGCCGATGAGGTTTGCTCGTAGTCGGTTTTAACTTGCTGCTGCCAGCGTGCTAGCGCCTCCTGGTCTGAAATTCGCACTTGCTCAAGACGGAATATTTCAGACCTGCGAGTACCTTCCTCTTCTAGTAAGCGAAATGAGACTTGATTCAACATCACAGTGTTGTTAAGTGTCGCTTCTGCCGCTTGCTCAAGTTGCAGCTGAACATTGGATTGATTAAAGTCAATCTGCTCTTGCATCTGCTTTCCAGCTTCGGTGGTGAGGAAGGTGTCGCCCAGCTCGTCAACCATATCCTTTGGCGTTCCACTGGCTTGACCTACAGCTTCGACAAATTGCGATTTTCCATAACTATTGACTGTTCGAACATAAAACCAATAGTCAGTACCCGCCTTTAAGTTATCCTTAGTCCAGAATTGCCCCTGACCTTGTCGGTTGGCTTTAGTGGTAACTTCGGTGTCATTCGTGCTGGCCAGTTTTTTGTCGCTGAACCAGAATTCAAACGTATACCCATGTTGGGCAGTTTCTCCGCCATGCGGAATACAGGTCAATGAGAACATGCCGCCAACCATTTCAACACTCACGGGTTTAGGCGGGGCTTGAATATCAAAGTCAACAATAGCAGGGGCAGACATTGCGCCCGCCGCATTGATAGAGCGAACTTCGGCACGATAAGAGCCGCGCACAAGCCCAGATAAATCAACTCTATCTTGCGGCACTTGAATCGACTGGATGACCTTGCCAGCTTCAAGAATATTCACGGTGTTATAGCGAACATCCGCAGCGGCTGATTGCCAGCTCAGATAGCCTTGAACGACTTCACCAATATTTGTTGGCACAAAAGTTAGGTTTAGTGGTGGAGCGACACCGCCAGTCGGTAAAACCGTAAATGGCGGGCGCACAAAAGGCTTACCAATGATGTCTTCATAGATATGTGGTCCATCCTCTTCGAGCAGTAACTCGACCCCTTCTTGCGGATGAAACTTCCACTCAGCCACGCGGCACTCAAAGTTCTGTATACCGATATGGGGCAAGTTAAGTAAGCAAACATCCCCCGGTCTATATGCATAACCATCCATATTCATCTTTAACTGAATACGACGACCGGCACGTTTTTTACGTAGATACAAGTTTGTGACTCTTGCGGCTTGATACGGGCTAACAATAAAACGATAGTCAATGTTCTCTTTTATCTCTAATCCGTCTTCTTCAACCCACTCTTCAACAATAACAGGCTCAAAGTCTGTTTGAATATATTGTTGCTCTGCATCGACAAACGTACCGTAAATCGCATTGGTTGCATCACGTAACCCTAGTTCTGGTGTGATATTGACTGTATCAATGATTTGATTTGGCTCGATACGCAATACAGCAGGCCCATTGTACGCTTGCATCAGAATGCCATGTTTCCCTGCCACGTAAGTCGGCTCGGCAGCAATGCACTTGTGCATATGATCAAGCACTGACGCTGGCGATTCGGAAAGCTCATAAGCGCCATTAATTGTATAGCGAGGCTCCGTATTACCCTCAGGGGTCATTACAGGTTCATCACATAAATCAGCAGCGACTTTGAACGCATCAAAATCAATGTCGGAATCAGGAACGTTTAAATAACTACGATAATAATCAAGAATGACTAATGCGCCGTTATTACTCCACACGGTTTTACCAGTGCGCGGGTCATAGATTTGCTTCCCCCACACTTCGACTTTGACGTTTGGCACGCCGTATGGAAATTTCTCAGCATCGTATTTAAGTGTTAAACGTAACCACGCTAAGCCATCCCCTATCATGTCTTCCTTCCATGACGGGGCATTTTTTAACATGTAGGGGTCACAATCCGTGCGGCTATTGTGAAACTCATAATCCGCTTTATCGCCGAATTCACTAATCAAATCGTCGTTCAGCCAAATCTTGCCAATGCGGTCTACTTTATGTGCTGCAATGGCTAGTGCCATAAATAAGCGTTCGTTTTCTGTTTGGTCACCCTTTTCTTCTTCGGCAAAAAAGAGCAGCCCTGAACACACTGTTTTACCGACGATAATGGTTTCTGGTGCTACAGCAGAGCGTAATATTTGTTTGCGTTCTGATTGGTCGCGATAGCCGGAAGGCAATTTATCCTTGAAGAGCATTGAGCTAGCAGCCTGAACAGCAATGCCCGCTGCAATTAAAGCTGTTCCTAGTCCACCAGTAACAATAACGCCAGCAATCATCAGACCCGTCGAAACAACACTTGATACAACTTTACCCATTTACTCCACTCTCCATGCCTTCACTGGTTGATAATTGACAGGCATTGCACCACTCTCAGTGACCGCCCAAATTTTATTCGCCCACAACACGCCAAGCGTTTTACCGTCGCCACCCTCAAACAAAACAATGTCACCGCGACTTGCTATATTTACGGGGATTTCAATAAAGAAGCGTGATAGTGCTGACTCAATATCGCCAAACTCAGACTTCAGGACACGCGCTGCGCCTGTTTTTGTTTTGTATCGACCTCGCACATTTGCACATGGATCAAAGTCACAAATCGCCATCACGCAATCCGCCGCAAATAAGCAGCAATCATGTTCACCCCATGAAAAAGGGCGACTCATTGCTTTTTGTAAGGTTTGAGGGAGTCGAGTAGTCCAGTTGATGTGGCGCATTTAATTATCTCCAGGCATAAAAAAACCCGCCGAAGCGGGTATGTTTGTTATATTGCTTAAAGTGGGTTTCTTTGTTTCTGGCACTCTAATTTTATTTTATCCATTATTTGGCTCATTTCTTTTTTATCTTCCTTTGGCACAAATGCATGTATCATCCAAATGAAATAAACCCCATCAGAGCCAGATCCTGATAGCATCACACTTCTATTGCCATTTTCAAAAACGTATAGACTGCTTTTCTCGCTATCTGCCTTTTTCTCTATTGGGTTGCCATATTTAAGCTCAAGATTTTTTAATATGTCATTAAAGTCTATTTTATAGATTTCTTTATCTGTAGTTGTATAGTCGTATTCTACTGCCATAAGCCCGCTAAAATTTATCTCACCATTCTCAGGAAGAAACATTAGCTTGTAGGTTTCACCTTTATTATTTAGCCCGTAAGGTAATTTTTGCGTTTTAACTTTAACGAATGGGCACTCATTCTGACTACTTAATACCTCGGTGTTATTGCCAATTTCTACCATTACCCCCTCAAGCGAAGACCCCCATTGTAAACCAAACGGCCCAATATGCCGGTCATCAATAACGTTTTTAGTTGAGCTACTGGAAACTTTGTTGGCATCACCATCGCGCTTATCGCATGCAGTTAAATGTAATGCGGCTACCATAATGCATAGAATGGCTATTTTTTTCATTAATCACCACCAGAAATATAAATTAATTATTTATAATGCCAGCATTTATTTATAGATGAAAGCTGGAGCATCTTTTTTGCTTCCCCAGTAAATTGCCCTTTCAGCCATCTGAGCAACATAACGGAATATACGATCACCATTGTGTCGCTTTGACCACGATTCGTCAGTAAACCTATCCGGTAACCCTTGCGACCAGCGCTCAAATCGATTTGAGACAGTAACAGCCACCTCACATTTATCCCCCGCACTCACACCAATATTGCTAATCTGCCCCGCAAATAACACCTCAGCAAGAACGGGCTGCCCGTCCTCATTAAGCGCAACCATCATTATCCTAACTTCGCGCCCTCGACTTCGCTCGTTCATTACATCGCCTAAGAGTGAAGCGTCAAAGCCACTCAGCGATAAAATAAGTTGCTGAGGGCTAGTTGTATTTTCTTCTGATACCGTCTCAATAGCACCAAACTGCCCCACACCTTGATAGACTTCACCTGCAATGATTAAATTGCCCGTCGATGTATGCACCCGTGTTACTCCGGACTTTAGGTCAAGTTTTGCGGCGACGACGATATAGCACCCTTCATTAATCGCTTTAACCATTTCATTCGAAAAAGGATGATAATTCATCAATAAAGCGCCTCCTCAAAAGAAAGTGTCGTTGATGTAAAAATACCCGGCACCCGACGCAGCCGACCTTGATTATTGTCGGTTAGCTTGAAGATGCCATAAGGATTTTGCACTTCAATTTTTTCACCTACTGAAGGGGAGTTGCGAAGCATCGGGGAAAACATAATAGTTGCATTTCCCTCCGCATCGCTTATCACGTCAGAGGTTACTTTTTTAAGCTCATGATTGATTGTGATGTTATCGGCAGCTCTTAGCACCAACGAGTTGGGTATCCAACCCTTAGTTAACAAAGAGCGCCCTGTTTGATTGGGTTGATTAACAACAGGCGCACCCACATTGCCAACACTACTCCTCGCCCAATCAAATAACCTGATACGCCCCGACTCCCCATCTAATTGAGCCAAAATAACTTCCAGTATCCGCGATTTATCATCCGTTAAGTTATTGAGTGCTAAATCACAGCGCCAGCGGCTACCAGGGAAACGCACTGTTTGTGCGCTCCCAGTAAACGTTGAAATGAAGGTTTTGGAGTTACTCAGCAATTGCCAATCTAGCGCCGAGGGTTCTAGCTCTTTAGGCCATGTTAAAATATCCATGGATTATTTTCCTAGTGTTTTTCGTAACTTACCATTTGTTTGAAAATCTCGCATGATATCCGCTTTAGCCTTTGCCGCGCCCTCTTCCGCCCCTTGGCGCGCCGCCTCTCTTAATGCCGCTTCAAGCGCAGCATCACCATTACCATGAACATGAATTTCCTGCTGAATAATTGTGCCGCCAGCCGGTTTTTCATTAACAGGCATGTCAATTTTAGGGAGTTGAGCACGAACACCCAGCGAGCCATCTTTAGCGCGAGTCAGTGGCATAATGGCTTCGGGACCAGCCTCGCCCATTAAACCTAGCGATGGAACGCCCCCTTTTGCAAACGGGAAGAATGTCGGAGCGTCAATAACTTGACCACTATAAGCACTAAGCCCCGGTGTGTTGTACATGCCGCCCTTAGCGTTCGGCACATAGCTTTGCCAACTCGTAGACATCCCCATGGCACCTGTATTTGCACTAGAGGCTCCTGCGCTAGCGCCTGCAGATGCGCCACTTGCAAAGCCGCCAAACAACCCCGTCAGTGAGTTCGTTATCATGGCTTGCATAGCAATACGAACAAGGTCTTGAATAATAGCTTGAGCCAGTGATGCTGATAGCTCTTGCAACGCTTCTGAAAATGACTTAGAGCCTGTCAATATTCCCGTCAGCGCATTGCTAGTGCGTTGCTCAACAGTTTCCAACAAGTTCATCTGCATTTTCTGCCATTTGCCCTGTGCACCATAAAGCTCTTTTGCAGCTTCTAATTGAGCCTCTTTCGAGCGATTAGTTGCTGCAATCATGAGTTCCTGGTACCGCTCCTGACTAATCAAGTCATTGTTGCGGTAGGCCTCATATAATGCTCGTTGTTCATTAAGCTGGTTTTGCAGTTTAACAACAGGGTCAATTTCCCCCGAAAGCTCATAACTTGGTAAGGCCTTTTGGTTGGCTTCTTCGGTTAACTTTTGCTTGATGTAATCATTACGCAGTTGCAAGCTGGCGGTATAATACTGCTGCTCACTTAACAGATTGGCTTGACGAAGTTCGTTCAACTCCTTGGCGGCTTCTTTTTCTTTGCGAACAATGGCTTCATAAGGACTGTATTTTTCTGCGAGCTCTAAGCGCTTGCGCTGATGATTTTCTTCATTCAGTAGCGCTAGACGCTTCATCTCAGACTGACTGACGTAGCCTTTTTTATTCAACTCAATTAATTTGTCGTTGTTCTCCTTTTCATCAGCAAGTATCTTTTGCAGACTTGAAAAATGTTCAGACTCAATCGATTTCCGCAACTGCCGATAATCGTTAAGTGCTTTATTTTTACCTTTGTCTGTGTTGCTGGTGAGTGATGGCACGGGCAACTCACTACTATTTTCAGGTTTTATATCAAATTTACCACTAGCTAAAATATTTTGAGTGTTCTCACGGCTCTTTATTTTGGCATCAAGATCTTGATTTATATCTTCTAATGCCCCTAAAACCTTTTTCCTTTCTTTCAAAAACTCATCAGGACTAGTACCAAATGTATCGGCCAGAAACTTACCTACGCCGCCCCCATCTTTTATTGCCTGCATTTCAGCAGCTCTAGTTTCAGAATATTTTTGAGCTTCACCATAAAGACGCTTGCGTTCTTTCTCTAGAATCTGAATATCGTCGTTTAGCTCATCAAGCTTTATTTCAAGTTTGATTTTTGATAACTGCTGTAGTTGCTCGATTGTTTCCACAACAGAGCCGCGCATGCTATCAAGTTTTTCCTTGGCTTCATCTGATTTTTGAGAGAAGTAAAATAAAGCCCCGCCCGCTAACATCGCCGCACCGACTGGTCCGCCTAATAACGCTAAGGTTCCTCTGGCTGCTCTAGCTGCAAAATTCAAGCGATTTTGTGCGGCCGTAAGCTCGTCAACAGTTGCTCTTTCAGCACGATTAAGAGAAATGATTGTGGCTGAGTTTTTCGCCATTTGTTGACGTATTGCATTACGCTGAGTTTCAGTCTGAGCCGCACGTAGCTGTGCTGCTAATGACTCTTGAGTGGTAATAGCAAATGCCTTGTCAGCTCGAATTTTCTCAAGCGTGGTCTCTAACCCTTTCGCCTGTGCCGCATTCAAAACATAATTGTTTTTCGCTGTAACAAGCATGTTTTTACCAGCTTCATACGCACTCAGCGACAAATTGCCCATATAGCGCGATAAACCAATTCCCCCTATCGCAATCGCCGCTGTCGCAAAGCTGCTAAAGTTTTCACTGATTGTAGCTAACCCTGCCGCCATGGAACGAGTGATCCCCAAACTGGCGTTAATTTCACCAAAATAAGATTTGGCTGCATTGGTCGCCTTGGTGAAACTATCCGAAACCGTGTTATCCATGCTGTCCGCAAGGGCATTATTCGCCTCTTTGGCATTAATCAACGCGTTGGCAAATAATGTCATTGCAATGCCGCTTTTAGCTGCCATTTGCTTTACATCATTTTCAGTGACTTTAACGCCACCGCGCATGCGTGAGAGTTCTTTGGCTATATCCCCCACGACAGAAGGCATGGCATTTAACACAGAATGCCAGTCATTACCCTTTAAAACGCCGGTGACCATCGCGCGGTTTAATGCGTTATAGGCGGATTCAGTTTGTTGTGCACTGGTCGCATTGGCCGTAAAAACCGACGACAACGATTCAATATAATCCAACGTGTTTGCCGTGGAATATCCCAGCTCTTTCATGGCTGAGGCTGAACCGACATACAGTTCTTGGGTCGTTTCAATCGCCTTCCCGTTGCGGTTGCTCACCGTTAAAAAGCGCTGCTGAAGCTCCTCATAACGACTGATATCGCCTTCAACTGAATTTAATGCCATTTTTATCCGTGCGGACATCTGCCCCCAGTCATCAACAACGGTGATCAGCGTTGATACCGAAAAGAAGCCCGCTAACGCCCCTGACATCATCTTAGCGGTGTTAGTGACAGTGGCTAGTTGCCTATTGATGTCGCTTAATGCCTGACGCTGAGCACGTAATTCACGCTCAAGGCGACGACTGTTTGCCCCCATCGAACGATAATAATCCGTTCCCATTCGGCTGGCGCGTGCGATTTCAGCCTGATAACTGGTTGAGTTAGCCGAAATTTTAATAATAAGTTCACGAAGTTTTGACATAAAAACCCCTCAGCAAAATCGTTACCCTGATAATGATGCAAAAAAATCTTCTAATCCCGACCCTGCTTGCTCCTCCGCCTGCACACTCTCGACATCCCACCGGAGCAGCGTATCGTTCAAGGTTGTCTTGACCCCTTGAGCATTAAAAATAGCGGCTGTAATTTGGGCTGCATGCACATCTTGACGCGCATCACCAATGGGGTTTATCGAATCAAATGCCCACCAGAGCTGTAATTCACTGGCAGGCATCTGACTGATTTCAGAGAGGGTTTTCCCTAGCCGTAAGGCCAAGGTGAGCAAGAACTTTAGTGCAGGCTCACGGACTTTTTTTCTGCCTCATTCGTGCTGGTAATGAGTTGAAAAGCCTGATTAACCAACCGTGCATGAACGGGGCCGTAAATTTTCAGTACCTCGCCCTTATCTTCGGGGGTAAAAACCGGGGTTAAGTCTTCGTCAAGCAGGACGTTGATCAGGAACTCAACATCCGTTTCAAGGTTACGCTTCACCACCTCTTCCGTACTCATTTCGGTCGTTTCCCCCAAATCGCGGTGCTCTTTTAGCCATTTCAGCCAGATAGAGACCGACGGCTCGCGCAATACAACATCAGAACCCCACTCAGGGACGTGTACTTTTTTAGTGCGAAATGAATTTGCAGCATTCAGGGCGACATCACGCAAGTTTAAGGTTTTCTTTGCCATTACTTAGTGCCTCCGGTCGGCTGAGACTGAGTTGCTGGTGCTGACTTGCCTTTTACGACGGGCGTTGGCTTACCTTTCAAGCGCAGCGTAAATGAAGCGCTAACAACGCCACCAGTGGAAACTGACCAGCTATTTTGACGCACCTCCGCTAAAAAGACGTAACCATTACCCGAGGGAAAAACCACTTTAAAGGCATGAACCGTGTCGTCGTCATACGCCTGACGTAACACCTCTTGCCCCTCGTCAGGTGTCCAGTTACCACTGATAGTCACTTCCGCCGAAGCTGGCAGCCCGTTTGTGGTCTCCTGCTCGGTAGAGCATAGTGTTGTAACATCAATGTCGGCCTTTTGACCGCCTGTGTAGCTAATTTCTTTCGTTGAGCAATCAATCGACACCGAATCTGTTTCGACTGCAGTAATATCCGTTGCCGCCAGTCTAGATACACTGATTTTGGTGCCTTGTGTTTTTTCATATTTAGCCATTCTTTAATTTCCTATAGACATAAAAAAAGCTGCCGAAGCAGCTTGTGAGGGTAATTTGAAGTTATTGCCAAACTTGACATTCTAGGGTGGCGCGAAAAAGCTTTGTGTCCGACTCATAAGATTGCCGCTCCGTTATTGATGTAGGGTTCAATACGTCAATCGCTTGCCGCATCCCATCACGAATGATCCGCGCTTCGTCAACTGTATTTGCATAGACATCAATTTGAATATTGGTCATGGTTTCCGCCTGCCCACTAAAGACATCACTCGGGATGTCGTAAATAGACAAAACGCACCAAGGCGCTGTGACGGGTTTGTTTTGTGGTACAACATAAGAAAAGACCTTGTTCGGCAAAACCGGTTTTAACAGAGGGATGATATCGCCTTCGGTCATCGTCGCAGCACCTCATCAATGGCTTGATTTAACTTGCTGATCGCAAACTCTGCTGCTTCATCCGCTTTACTGTCAAATGCAGGGCGAATGAAGGGGTGCGGGGGCATTTTTGACGTTCCCCCCTCAAGAAAGCGCCAATAGTAAGCGTTATGCGGATCATCCGCCTTCATCTTACTATCACTGTTTGTTCCTGCTTTATTGGTGCCTCGAACATAAACCCCTGCCGAGACCTCACCACGCTGACGGCCGCGTTGATTACCTGCAACAATGTTTTTGGCCAGTTTCCCTGTACGCTTTGGGGCTTTCGCTCTGGCTTCATCACGTAGCACACTCGCTGCCGCATAAGCCGCCTGTCGCAATACTCTGTTACTTTCTGCCTGACTAAGTAATTCCAACTCCCTAGAAACGTCATGGAGTCCGCCAAAATCAATACGCACATCAACCATCGGAAACTCCTTGCTTGCACAACAACTCAAGACGTGTGAATTTAACATCAGGGATCACCGATTGGATGTCGTAATTTAAGCCGCGGTAAACCATGCGGCAAACAGGCGTGATATCAGAGCGATAACGCAACCAAACACGCACCGTGACTTCGGACATTTCCGCATCCGCCGCGAGTAGTTCACGACCACTAATCGGTTTAACTTCGGCTCGAACAGTCGCAATATCGACCCAATGATCATCATAAGTGCCTGACGGTAATTCAACAGGATTGTTTTTCTGAAAGGTGACTTTGTGTCGTAATCGCCCTGCTTGCATCCCGCCTCCTTATAAACCATAAATACGGTAAGGTTGAAGTAGCGCGCTAACCGCGAGAGGCTGGGATGAAAAAGACGACCCAATCACCGCATTTTCCCGATTGGCATACCATTGACCAATCAGTAATAGCATGGCGTTTTTGACATCATCACTTAGCAGTAATGGTTCGGGATCGTCCTGATAACCGGTAGATGATTCGCTTTCATACAATTTCCGCCGCGTGTAGTTTTCGACATACTTCACGGCAGCCGCTGTATAAACAGCCAGTAACTTATCATCATCAGTAAAATCAGCCTCGATATTGCAATGCGCTTTAACGAGTTCAAGAGAAAGCATTATTTCTCCTTTTTCGCCTTCGTTTGCTTTGTGCTCGACTGTCCAGTGGTGTGATTGGCAACACTGTCAGAGGCATAGCCTTTTTGGATCAATTCACGCCCATGCTGCTCAGTCGTCTCAATTTCATCACCTTCAACGGCCACGCCACCGCCAAAGCAAATGGGGCGCAATAGCTTTAGTTTCATTTCGATGCTCCCAAAAGAAAGGCGACCGCAAAGGCCGCCTAAGTGGATTACTCACCCGACGCAGGCGCTGTAAAATCGCCGTAAACAAACGCCTCTGGACGCTTCACGGCTAATGCCAAACGCTCTTCACAACGGATAGAGATCATGTTTTTCTCAAAGTCATCCGCGTTTTCAGTTGAAATCACCACGTTGGTTTCTTCGCGGTCAAAAAGCTGAGCGCCCGCGTTGAAGGCACCGGTTAAGAACTTACCTTTAAATGCGGCAGTTTCCGTGACCACGACGGGCAAGCCCCATAACGTTGGCCCTGTTAATGCAGACGGATTCGCCAGAATGTAACGGCCCAGTGAATCTTTCAGCAGTTCAATCTTCGCCCAGTCGATGAAGTGCAGAACGTGCCCCGTTGCTGGGAAACGCGCTAACTGTGCTTGCAGCATAGCCAAACGCAAATCATCAATGCCGTTTTGTTTATCGACTTCAAACTCCGCCTTGAACTTAGACGCCTGCGGGATGATGCCGTGCAAATGCGCGCCAGAGCCGTCACCGAACAAAATTTCTTGCTCTTCGACAAACTTCAAGCCGTAACGCATTTCAGCATCCACCAATGACTGCAACTGTGCAAAGTCATCCAAGATCTGTTTAGATGCCTTGAACATATGTGCAATCGTCGTGACCGGCGTAATTTTGGTTGCAAACTGAATGTCGCTGTACGGCTTGGTGGTATTTTCCGGCACCACGGTAGCCGCGTTAGTAAATCCCGTTTGTTGCACCCAGAAAATGGCCGGCGAGGTTGTCTTCCCAGAAGCAATTAAATCGCGAATGAATAAGCGTTGTTTCGGCGCAACATCAATTCCCGGTAAGCGTTGTGGCTCAACCACGCCTTCTGCAACATCAACCGAGGTCAATGCAGCCTGAACGGGAACCGAAATTCGCTTGTTGCCCTGAATGCTGGAATTAATATCTTTCAACACGTCGGCTGAAATGACTTGCTGACCGATACTTTTTGCAGCCTGAACCGCGTTACCTAGCGGCATTTGAGCGACATGTTGCTCCAACTCGCCTAAGGAAGCTTTCAGTGTTTTTTCAGACTCACGCAGCGCATTGAGCTCTGTCGCCATCTTGTCGACCGCGGCCTTGGTTTCCGCGCTAAGGCTGCCTACTTTTTGTGCTTCTTTTAGCGCTTCTTCGGCTTTAGCATTAAATTTACCGTTGGCTTCTTCAATTTTAGCCGACAGATTTTTCAGTAATTCATTTGTATCAGACATAGTGTCTCCAATTAGTTAACAGTGGCAAAAGCATTGACTGCCTTTTCCAATTCAGAAAGCGTTTCGGGATGAATGTCAGTGGTAGCGCTTGGCATACCGTGAGGATCTGAAGTAGCGCTCGGCATACTTCGTGTTAACGCACTGATGAGCCTTCGTCGTTCAGAGCGTGGTGTTTTAGCTTTAGCCAGTAAGGCATCTAATTTACGGATAGCCGCTTGCGGGCTTTCATCGCCATCATCCATAGCATCGGCAGCGAGCAGGCTATCGGCAAAGCCTTTCTCAATCGCATCATTCGCACCAATATAGGTTTCGTTGTCCATCATCTGGCTGATGGTCTCTTCTGGTAGACCGCTACGCGCAACGTAGATATCCGACATGGATTTATCGAAAGGAGCCAGATCATTCGCCAACTTCGCAAAGTCATGGCGATTGCCGACCCCCACAGCCCAGCAGTTATGGATCATCAAAAAAGCACCACGCCCCATTCTGATTTCATCGCCCGCCATGGCAATAACGGAAGCGGCTGATGCTGCAATACCGAGAATGTTAACGGTGACTTTACCATTGTGTGCACGAAGCAAGTTATAGATGGCCAATCCTTCAAACATATCCCCACCCGGGCTATTGATGTTGACAACAACATCTTGGTTTCCGATAGCGCGGAGGGCGGCAGAAATCCGCTTAGCGGTAACGCCTTCACCCCAAAAATCCTCACCAATCACATCCAACACCGAAATAGTGTTATCCGAACTGGCGGCGCGAATACCGCTATTCCATTTATCCAGCGCCTTGGGTTTAAGCTCATAGCTAATCGATGTGCAGGGGCGATCCTCCAGTGCAACTGGCAGATGACTTTTTTTCATTTAAATTACTCCTCGATATGAGGTGAGTTGTGTTGAACCGTGGGAGTACCCTCAGGGAACAACCAATTTGTGATTTGCGCCTTGAGCTGTTCAGGATCATGACGCAATGTGTCTTTTCCCAATTGTTCAATGGGCGTCAGGTTGAGCTGAACAGTATAGATGTCTCCCCCTTCAATGGGGGGTAAGTTTTCGAGCCTTCTTACGTCATTTCGGCTCATCCACCCGTTTTGCAATGCCGTCGTGTAGTATGCAGCGCGACCCGCACTGTCCGCACGGAGCAATCCCTCAACTGAAAACTCAGCGTAATAGTCATCATCACTATCAAGCAGGCAACGGTTGATTTCTTGCTCAATATTGACCAGTAACGGCCGTAAGGTGTTGGTCAGAAACTGCATGTTCATCCCTTCCACACTGGATGCCCAACTGCTCTGTTTATCGGCATGCCCCACCATGAAAGGCGGCACCCGGAACCAGCGACAAATTTCCTCAATGCTCCATGATCGGCTCTGTAACAACTGCGCATCTTCGGGGTTCATGGAAATGCCGTTATAAGTCAGGTCATTTTCCAAGATCATCAACTTCCCTGCATTTTCAGAGCTGATAAATGCGTTCAAGTAACCCCGCAACTTTTCACGCTGCTCTTTAGTCAGTGCCGTTTTTGAGGATAAGAAGCCTGATGCGAGCAACCCATTGCGAAAAATCTTAGCGGCCGTTTCATCGGTAGCTATCGCCGAACCTAAGATATTGCGCCCCACCTGGATCGGCGTGAGACCAACAACCCCGTCTAACCCAAACCCACGAATATGCATCATGTTTTTAACGGGGATAGGCCGATTCTTCCCCCCTTGCTCCACGCATTGATAATCCAACAGGCCATTATCAAGTCGCTTTACCGTCACTAATTGTGGCAATAATGGCTGCAAGGAAACCAGCTTTCCACCGATATAGCGTTTTTCAATATACGCATTACCTTGTAAACAAAGGCTAGCAACAACCATCAACATAAAGCGTGATGGAGTCATTTCCGCGTTAGGTCGCCGGCACAGTACACGATAAGCAGGATGGTCTTTCGCTATCACCCGAGAGCCGTCAGCTTGATACTGGTAAATTTTCAAGGGCAGTGTTGAAATCGACTCACTCAGGAGCCGAACGCAAGACCAGACAGCAGAAAGCTGTAGCGCCTTATCTGTTGATACGGTCTTCCCACTACTGCTTAGTCCGCCTAGCGCTTTTAATAAATCTTGAGTATCAATCCCTACCGGCGTTTTTTGCTGGCTAGCCTGTAGCTGCCGAGTCTTGCGTTGTGATTTTCGTCTGGCCATTAGAACCCTACCATGATTGGATCATCAAAAAAGCCGTCGATATCCCCGTGCTCAATCTCAACGCCGTTTGAAGCGCCAACGGCCATCGCAAAAGCAACCATGCCGTCCATCCGCCCCGTTGATTTCTCTTTGGTCAGTTTACGGTTTGAAGAAGCATCTTTAATGGTAATGGCATTTGCCGCACACATATTCATCACAGGGTGATTGCCATGCCGGATCTGCTTATTGAGTAACATCTGCTCAAGCTTATCAAGCGCAGGGGCCATATCTTTGTACCCCTGCCCAAATTCAACCAGAGGCAGACTTAAACCGATATTTTCAGCCGCCTTCTTAAACATTTGGATGCGCCAGCGGTCAAACGCAATGACTTCAATATCAAAATCAGCCAGAATTTCCGCGATATCTTTCACGACATAATCGTAATCAACCATAGAGCCGGGGGTCGTACGAAGTAGGCCTTGTTTCGCCCACACGTCATACGGCACACGGTCCGTTTTTGCACGGTCTAATAGTGTCTGTTTCGGAGTCCAAAAGAACGGATACAGGTTCCATTTGCCATCGGCAGACTGACCAATCACCACTAAGGCGGTTAAGTCTTTCGATTCTGACAAATCAAGGCCGGCATAACATTTGCCGACAATCGGTTGAACCGGTGATTGACAAGACTCCCACACCGAACGGGAAATAAACGGCGATACCGTGGAAACACGCTGATTTAAATTCAGGTTACGAAAGGTGTTTTCACTCGACGGCATGCGTGAAGCCATCTCCGCTAATCGTTTCATATCATCCAAGGAGCGGAAATTACCCAGTGCAGGGTTCGCGGCTTTCCATGCTTCGGGATCTAACACATCCGCATCTTTATCAGCCTCATACACATGAGATACAATGTGTGGATCTTTAGAGTTTTTTGCATCGTCGAGCCAAATACTGAATAAGTCAGCATCGCTCGCGGCTTGCGTACTGATCGCAATCAGTAAGGGGTTTTTATGTGCCCCTTGCGAAGTGACAATGGCATCCACAAACTCACTGCGCGGCCCCACTATCTGTCCGACTTCATCAAGAATAGCCAAAACAGGCGATAAGCCGTGCGCGGTTTTCCCTTCGGCGGACAAGGCGCGATACTCCACATTGCACGGTTTACCCACTAATCGCTTACCGCTGGGAATGATATGGACAATCTCTTGTAGCGTCGGATTCAGATTAATCATCTTCACTGCCAAATTGAACACGATTGCGGCTTGCTCTCGGCTCATGGCACCACTGACAATTTGTGAGTTTTGCACCGCTTCAGGGCCAATCAAATGCGCCAGTAAAATACCGGCAATCAACCCTGTTTTCCCGTTCTTACGGGCAATACTTAAATAGGCTTTATCCGTGCGATGTGGATTATCGTAGATCGCCAAAATAAACCGCTTTTGGAAATCATCCAACCGCATAGGTTGGCCTAATAGCTCCCCTTCGGGAACAATACAGTAACGCTCAATAAACGCGATAACACGTTCACCTCGTGTCATGGTTCCTCCTTAATGCATGGGAGCCGCCAGTAGATCATCATCCTGCATATTATTCAGGGTGTTTCTGGCATTGGCATCGTTTTTGTTTCGATTGCGTTGGTCACGACTTTCACCATTGGTGGCGTGAGAATGGATTTGTAAATCACGGCGTTGTGCAAGCACCGTACGCTGTAACTCCACGATCTGCTTGCGCAAATCTTTGATCAGCGCTTCGTTGCGCTCCTCACCTCGCATTCGCTCTTCTTTGCGTAAATCACGCCGTAAAACGGTGATATAGAGCTGATTATTGGCTAATTCTACCGCCGCCAACAGGTCAGAGGGTGTCCAACTGTCTAGGGCTTTCGAGCGGATATTGTCATGCCAAAATAGCTCCGCTTTTTTCTCCAAACCTGCATGGCGTGGCGGTTCGATGGTATCAGCGGCAGCATTTTGCATGGCTTGAATTTCAGCGCTCACACTGTCGGAGCGCTTTCGTTTTCCTGCCATTAGTGCCTCGTAAAAAAAGGAAAAAAATCGGGTTAGCGTTATTTCGAAGGTTAGCGGTCGGTAATTAAAGGCAAAATTTTTGAACTTTTTACCCTCCCCTACCGTTATGATTTCATAATGAAACTATTTCAAGTGAATATCAGGAGCGTCGGTGACCATGTTATTCGTGCAGGTCAATGTGACCGTAATCTCTACCGAATCAGTTGTTCCATTAGTAGGTGGTAGAATGACCGAGGTTTGGTTACTCAATAGCTGTCCATCTACACTCAATGCATGACCGACAAAGCGACCATTCTTAAACAGCTTAGATAATTTGACTAACTTTTGATTACTCATGTTACTTATTCCAATGCGAATTAGGATCTAGCGGTATGCCATCCTCACTACAGCCGACAACAATACCGCTCTTCTCCATCCGTTGCTTAGTGGAGTTATGATGTGGTGCACATAGACTTTGGTAGTTGTTGGTATCCCAGAATAACTTTTGAGCTTTGGCTATCTGCTCAGGGTTACCTGAATCAAGCGCGTCCCTCAAACGGTGGGGAGTAATATGGTCGACGACGGTTGCAGCAGTAACGCGCCCTTGCTCTTGACACATCACACATAAGGGATGTCTAGTAAGGTAGTCGCGCCTGACCGCTGCCCATCGACCGCCATAAACATTTGGCTTCTTCATAGCGCACGCGACAAAGTACTACTGCGACACAGTTCTGCCGCAATAGCCTCCTTGATAGATCTCATTGACTTTTCTTGCTGCTCCATAGCTTGTCTTAAGCTGATGATAGAGTCTGTATTGGCGCTATCTTTCAGTCGCATTTCTTCAAGCTCTTTGTTTAGCTGGGTAATCTGACGCTGTAGACCAGATAGGTATTGCGCTGTTGATTGTTCGCTAGCAGCTGATGTGCATTGTGCATGGGTTAGTTGTGATTGAAGCTCATCAAATCGAGCCTCTACTTGTTGCTTATACTGATCGAATTCTGTCTCTTTATGAGATACTGCTTCATCCAACCGAGCGACGGTAGCGGATGACTTCAACGTCGACTCAGATCGCTCAACTTTAATATGTTGACGAATGACCGGTCGTATTGCTTGTTTTACTGCTTGTTTTAAGTCTTCTTTGTATTCATCGCTGTGCAAGCCTGAAACGGTATATTTAATTGTGGGCATTGGTGCTGCTTTTGAAATCAATGCTTCATCAATAAATACCTGACCGTTTGTAATAAAGAACTTATCAGCACTAAATCCAACGCTTGCTGGCTGCTTCAATCCTGCACTACCCATCAACTCTTTAATGCGCTTTAGTTGTGCTTCCAGCTTATCTAAGTCGGTTGTGTCTACCGATACTTTTAGGTGAATCGTCTTTCTATCTGACATGATTGTCTCCATGGATTATAAGTGTTTGATGATATTTGACTCTGTCACAAAAGCAGAATATCGGCATTGGTCATCGAATCAGTGACCAATGGAAATAGATGGTAACGCATTGTTTTTATTACTAACGGTCAAATTGACCGCCTTTACGTGTCGTTGTGGACTAAATGGCGATTCCCACCATGCCTATACTGTCATAGCAGAAAGCCCCTGATTTCTCAGAGGCTCATTATTCGCTTGCATATTTTGAATGCGTTAGCTACATTTAATGTGATATTCATTAGTTCAACAAATGAGCTTAGCCCAACGCTGTGTGGGCTTTTTTTATTCTTTCGGAATGCTTTTATCCAGTTCTTCCCGGAATTGATCTGGCTTATCAAAACCCTGCGTTGCCATGATATTTCTCCATTAAAAAGCCCCGCTATTTTG
>NZ_JAMPQL010000010.1:0-76020 GCF_028482435.1 Providencia sp. PROV119 | reverse complement strand
GCGCACAGACGCTCAGTGAAAGTGAGTGAGTGATAGTAGTGATTCTGTGGCGGCTGTATACGAAAAAGGCCGCACTAGGCGACCTCTTGAATGTGAACTTGTAAGCAATCCTTACAGCTTTAATTGGCGACACCGGAATTCCGGCATCGGAATAATATCAACCAGTTATAAATAGAACATCAGATAAAGCCTGTTTCTTTTTTTTAATTGGTTGGTTAAAATAAAAGACGACCAAGAGTTTTTTTGGTTTAGCTATAAACATGATTTGCAATCTTTTGCCACCATCCTAAAAAGTTGGTGGCTTTTTTATGCTCACTCGAATTCATCAAGCATATAAACCCTTGCAATGCAAAAAGCCCCACCGAAGTGAGGCTCTATTAATCTGGTTAAGCCAACCTAAGAACAATTAAGGCAGCTTACCTGATAAGTATTGTCCATTTGGCCATTTCTGTCAATAGCAAAGTTCAGTTATTTTTCTAACTTTAGCTACACGTTTGCGACCGTTCATTGCATTTCGTAGAGGTTCGTATAATAACCACTGACAAGCTTTCAGCTTTTCGTCAACCTCTCTTCGACATGTTCGCAATGATGGAACCTTTACTTTTCCTCCTGACCTTGTGTTCATTTTGCGAGGTTTTGCATTGTTATGGTAGTAAGATGCTATCGAAAGCTTTGACGCGCCGTACACGTAGTAACTTATCAATATCTTGTAAGCCTGCTTGTCAATGGCGATGACAGAATCTATGACCTGAGAAATCAACATTCCGTCATCGTCATTACACATCGGCCGTGTTAGATTTTTGCTTGGGTCAACTGATTGCATGAATTTGTATATGATGTTAATTTTCCTCATGTCTACTCGGCCTGAGTGAACCCAAGCGCCCCACAATTCAAGCCATCCATTAAGCCAGTCGAATTGCTCCTTTGTAAGTTCTTTCTCTCCGATGTAGTTCATCTCACCCCCTGCAATACTTCACTCTTTCCTTTTATCGCTCCGCCGATTCCACCGCGATGTATAACCATAAGCTGCCCATTTACAATGATGTGCTTTTCTGCTCGCGTATCGAATGCGTACTTCTTTACTGTATTTCGCGATGCGCTTATCCAGCCAGCCACTCGAGTTTGATTTCCTCTGGCTTTGATGAGTAATTCTGGAATGGTTGTTATCTCAGCCTGCATCATCTATCTCCCATATCATGATATCCAGTGAGCCGCCTTTAACCCTCTCGCCGCGTTTAATTCGAAAATCATCTATCTGCTCGTCGTCATCCCAAAAGTTGGCGTGAGTAAGCGAATCGAAAACAGCTTTAGGCAAGTTATCGAGGTCTCTTTTGCGTTTGTCTGGAGGGTTTGCAGTGATGATTATCTTGATGCGAGAGGTGGTTTTGATATCTAGGTTATGTTGCTTGATGTAATCTGTTACTTGCTTTCGGTAGCCTGTACCCTTTGATGATATATAGTGCCTGCCTTTGCAGTGTCGCCAGTACGTATTTACTGAAGGCGGCCACGGCAACTTGAGGTGATATTGCTTCATGATGGTTCTATCAATCCCCCTCTGGTTAGCTCCCTAAGTGTTAAAACAATCGCCCTATCCATCAGTTGACGTCTTTCAATTCGACTCAACTTGCTGCCGTTATCAATCTCATGATGGCAGTGCTGACATAATGCTGCTGTGAGGCTATCGTCAACCTTAAGCCCCATCCCCTTATCTTCGTTTCTATGTGCTACCTGAGTGCCATAGCGACCACACAAGACACAACATTCGATTTGAGCTACGGCTTTGAGCCATTTTTTTGAGCGGTAGATACTTGTCATTTCTCTAGCTCCCACTCTGCAAGTGTGATAACCAACATCGGGTTACTACTACCTTCAATCTTCCGCATTGCTTCATACGCTAAGTGCTCTTTAAATTTGCGCTTTAATAGCCCTGCACACTTCCTGACGGCTTCATTAGACTTATGGATAGCCCAACATAGCTTTAATGTTATCAGTGCGCTCATAAACGCTTCTGCTTCGTTTTTCATCTCCACATCCTATTAATCATTGTTCGCGGTGTTGGCTTGAGCCATTTTTGGGTAGGCAGGTTGACTGATACGTCGAAATATTTCGGGTTAATATTGAGCATTTTGACTGGGGAATAACCTTGTCGCTTGTAATGCTCACAAAGTCTTTCTGCTTCTTCGTAAGTGAGAAGTCTGTGTATGTGGGGTTCTGTCATCTCTCTTGCTGCTCCTTGAGTTATTCCCTGTGACCGTAGTAGTTATATTCATAACGAGTTGTACGCAGCTTCACGCCGTTTTCTACCGCCCAAGCTGTCGAGTATTCAATTAAGCTACTCATGCGCTTCTTGCCCATCTGAGACGTGCTCTCGCGAATGTTTAATAGCTCGCCTTCAATGCCACGAATTAGTGGTGACTCTTTCGCTCCTGTAGTAACCATCCAGTGACCAGACACAAAGACATTCTTCCACTGCCATAATTTCAGTGGCTCATTGTTGAGTGTCATTTGCTTTGACACATCACCACATAGCGCATGGAACATGTCGTTCTGCGGTAGTGTTCGGCTGGATTCTGAGATTTTTACTTCTAGGGGGAATTCTTCGTTGAGGGGTAGAGCATTTATTGTGGCTATTAGGTTTTCACGTATTCGTTTATTTCTTAGAAGAAACTTTGTGGCTTTCTCCAAGTTAGCCTCCTATTCATTTTTCAAGAAACACGTTGTTGAATAAGAAAAAACAAATATAAGTCATAGATGTTAACCAGAGAATTATCGCTGCTGCTGATATAACCTTCATCGTGATAACAAACCAATTATTATCTCCGTCGAATACTTTCAGCATGATAAATGCCATTGCAAAGCCTAACCCACAAAATAGGTTCATGCTGATTTTGTACATCAATGTTATTAGGTCACTCACTGTTAGCTCTCCTGTTCCATGCTGCGATTGCTTCACCCTTGGTGTACTTAAGCCCTGTAGCTAATTCACACTCCGTGCATTCAACCCTGTGAAACCTATCTACACCGTCAAATTTATGGGTAAGTATTCCCAGCTTATTGCTTCCGCACATAGGGCATTTCTTGAGTTCGTTCATGCTACAACTCCCACCATTGGTATTTTCGCTTAGCTTGCAAAATTAGCTTTCGCCAAATTGCTACGGCTTCTAGTTTTAATTCCCGCTCTGTTATCATTCACCATCTGGCATTGGTGGGAGTGGCATCCAGTGTGATGGGTAGCAAATCAACTGAGTTCCAAGTATTTCTTGGTCTAGCCAGCAAAAGTCCCCATCATCATCTAGATATGCGACCATCATTTCTTTAGTGTCGTCACAGTAGACCAACACTTCAGTACTATCTTCAGGTAGTGAATCACTACACTTAACCCAATTAGTTCCCTGCATTAGATGCCTCCACCTGTTAACGTTGTTCCTTTCATCACTCAACACCTCGTCCAATTGCTGATGTTTTCTAGTTCATCGATTGATGGGAGTTCCCTGTCATCCCATACGTCATTAAAGTCGCTGATACGCATGGCGTGAAGCATGGTTCCTAATCTCACCATCCCATGACCTACGCCCTCTGGCGTTTTTTCGCTACGTTTAGTTTCCTGCATCATTTGTTACCCCAAGCCCAGTCAATAAGTTTTTTTGACACCCATAAATAAAAACCAACCGCTGCCAAGAACCCGTTAAAAATAAGCAGGTCGAAAGCTAGTCTTTCAGTGTTAAATTCAGTGATAGTTAGAAACATGAGAAGTAGAAATAGATAAAAAATTATACAAACGATAATTGCTCTATAGTTCATCTAGAAGTCCTTATGATTCAATTGGTAATCAACCAAAGCCTGTGTAAGTACACCGTTTAGTTCTTTAATCCGATTAGCGCACTCTTCCATTTTTTCCAACAATTCAAATACAAGTTTGAAGTCGATATTGTTCATCCTAAAAATCCTCATTCTGAAAAATAAACTTTGCATTCACACTTAGGGCAACACTTGTCTTTGGTGTGAGTAAGTCGCTTATTTTTGATTAATTTTGCATCTAATAAATTGTAAATGTGCAGGCATCGATAACACATAACTCGCTTGTCTATGCTCATCTAGAAGTCCTTATGATTTGGTGTGTTAACAACTTGCTTCACCGCCAAGTGAGTCAATGAGCGAGTCGATTAGTCGCGTCATTTCACCTGTAAACAGAGCAAAATCTGCATCAAATCGCTGGGCGATATCTTCTCTGTCGATATCATCGTTTTGCTCTTTTAGCACATCTGAGAACTTGATTTTTTTAAGTGATCCATCGTCGCACAAGGTAAATTGAATGGTTTCATTCCAATCTAGAGATAATTTCGTTACTAATTTACCTGCTTCAATGTGTGAGGCTATTTCGTCAGAAACTAAATCTTGCTTCTTGAATCTGGCAATGCCACCTTCTTCTAAAATTGCTTTAAGTTCCGCCTCATCGGTAAAATTAAACCCTTTAGGGATCGTTCCATCACGCAACCATTCAGTTAGTGTTAATTCGATAGGTGTTTCCATTGTAAGAGGAACTATAGGCAGCGAACCTAGTGTTTTTCTCAGTAGTGCCAGTGTATCTTCGGCTCGTTTTGCACTACTTGCATCGACAATGATTCTTTGATTGTCGTTATCAATCCAAATTCTGACTACAGATTCCTTGCTAAAAGCTCGAGGTAGCAATGTGTGAATAACTTCGTCTTTCAAGCTGTCTTTCTCGGTCTTTTTCAGCCTACGCCCTTGGTCGGCTTCCAGCTTATCAACCTTGGCTTGCAGCTCTTTTTTGATAACATCAGACGGTAATATTTTTTCTTCACGCTTGGCAACAATGAGTATTTGATTACCTACTGAATGAGTTAATGCTTCACCTGTTTTGATGGGATTAGTCCAACCAACTTTCATCATGTCCTGACTTCCACAGGGTGAAAATTCAAGATTTTTTAATTGCGTTTCAAGTTCATCTGCTGAAATTTGAATGTCACGAGTTATACGATACACAATCGCATTTTTGAAAAAATTCATGTTTATTTCCTTAAATAGATTTAGGGTTAAGATTCAATTTCTTTCTAATTGAAGCAAGGTGTTCTAATGATTTTTCTTTGCTGGTTGGAATATGTAACTGAGGTATTTGTTTAACTGGCGCTGGAATAGTTTCACCTGCTTTGATTCTTGCAGTCATGCTCCGTAACTCTTTGGCGCAAAGCTTCTTAACCTCGCTATCCGTTAGGCTTTTACTTCGCATCTCAGAGTAAATTTTGGTAACCATCCAGTAGCAAGCGTTTGAGGGCCATTTCATTTTACGCCAGCCACGCATTTTGCAGTATTCTCGATAGAGTTCGTAAAGCTGATCCTCGTCAGGCAAACCAAGAGCTACATAATCTTCTTCCTTGCACCACTTGATAAATTGACCAACAGCAGGCCAGAAAGGGTTATCACTTGCCCTTGCATGTCGCATACCGTTTTGAAGCTGCTCTCTGGTAGTAATTCCATTTTCAGCAAAGGCGGCGATCCATTGTCTCTTAGCGTCCATTTCGTCACTTGGGTTTTTAAAAACGGTACTAACTGACGCAGGAAAGAGTTGCTTTAAACTTTTGAATAGTGAATCAACCATCTTTTCAGCGTTTGAATTGACTACTTTTTTTGTGATATCTCCCTGTGACATTCTGGCTAAAGCGCCCGCATCACGATTATTAATTACCGCCATTAAATTGGTTTTCAAATGAAATCCCTCCATGCCTCCGGCGTGTTCCAGCTACCCTGCTGTGATGTTATTGCCTGATGGTTATTTTTAGGTTTAAACAGCCCTTGCCAGCCATTAGTTATGGATTGATTAATTATTTCTTCAGGCGAATAACCTTCTTCGAGACATTGCAGTAAAAATTTAACCTGTAACTCAAAGGTCTTTTTAGTTTTGAGAGGTTTTTTAATTTCATTCCTGTAATCAATCCAGTTGAACCAAATTTCACGATCCAACCAATCAGGGATAGATTCCTTCTTCGCATCAAATCCCTTTTTCTTTGGTTCATTGTTTGTTTCTAGTGACTGATTCTGTGACCCGTTTTTGGGTACATTCAAAGACCCGTTTTTGGGTACATTCAAAGACCCGTTTTTGGGTATATTCAAAGACCCGTTTTTGGGTATATTCCCTTTTTCGGTATCATCCCGTTTTTGGGTATATTCGGCATCAATATTTAAACGCAAAACTCTTACTCTTTTTGTTGGCCCTTTTCTTTCGCCTGTGTCTGATATCAAGCCATCTTCAATCATTAGGTTTATCCATTTGCTAATGGTCTTTTTATCTAGCCCAGTGTCCTTTACTAACCTCTGTATGCTTGGGTAACAACAGTGATATTCATCAGCCCTATCCGCCAAAGATAAAATCAATATTTTTTGAGGTGCTTTTAGGTCTAGGCTCCACGCCCAATCAGTAGCTGCTCTGCTCATGCTGCCTCCAATTGCTCTCTAGCCAGTAACCCAGCGATCCACTGAATTCCTTTAGGCGTAAATTTAACTTGTGTGTATGCGTGACCGTTGATTTGATTCTCACCTGTTTTTACATCAAAACGCCCTGCGTCAAGGTGTTCTGAATAAGGTGTTAATTTTCCAGCCAGCTTGTACATAATTCGTTTTGAAAGTAGAAACTCTCTAAAGAAGTTCTCTTTCACTTTTAGTAATTTGCTCACCTCTCTAAAACCCAGTAAGCCAGTAGCTTGAACGTACCGATCAACAAATTCAGCTTTAGGCGCTGCAATTGCCAATTGCTGCTCAACGATTTGTTTCTGCTCTGCTAGGTCTGCCGCCAGACGTAAAGCTTCTGGCAGCGTTTGAGGAATGAGGGATTTTTGAGATTCAAGTTCTTGCCAGCGTTTAATAATTGCCATTCTTAACTTGATGCTGTAACCAGAAATCAAACATAGGCATTCTTCTTTGTTAAGCAGAAGCATTTGCTGTGTTCGATTTTTGCTGTCCGTGTAATCTCCTAACTTTTCAGGAGATTGAATTTCAGCCAACATCTTACGGATATCAGCCATCACATTGTCGTGTCTCTTGCCTGTAAGGTCTGCAATTTCACGACTGCTCATGGTCACTTCGCCGTTGTATGTGTTTACTAAAGTAGTTATTTGGTTCATAATTACCTCATTGGGTTGTTGTATCAAAAAGGGAATCCGTAAATTTCCCTTGTCACCATTACTGGTTGTTGATACAGTTGTTTTGACAGTTAAATATCCAAATTGATTTGAGCCTCATCATTCGCCGTGGTTGAGGCTTTTCTTTTAACCTTTCCCTTCCCTTCAAGAGCTTGAATAACCCTTTCTGCATAATCACCTTCAAGAACAACTTTCGTTGGCTTATCGCTGATGTTTACCGAATCAGGCGGCAATCCGAACTTACTCACCAACTGGCAAGCTAAATCGAATATTCTGGCTTTATCTCGACTGGATTTTGATGGGTGTATTCCTAGCGCCTTAGCGAGTCCGTTATTACCGACTGAATACATTTGTTGAATGTAAAACGTCATCAATTCGTTTGATGAGCACTCTACTTTGATATTTTTTGCATTTTCCATTTGTTAAATTCCTTTTGACGTAGCTAGTCCGTGACTCACGATCCAGTGAGTGTGTATTACTCCTGATGCAGGAGCTTTGGGCTTGATTGTTAAAGAGCGATGGTGTTACCAGTATTGTTTCCCTAAATCCCATAAGTGCGGTAAGTCTGGGCGTATGTCTTTCCCTTTAACTTGACCATTTGTAGCCTTAACAATTAATGGGATATGTTCAGGCGATACTTTTGCCTTGTTATGTAGCCACTTAAAAACTGCTTGCTGTGTTATGCCACATGCTTCACCTAGTTTTTTTTGTGTCCCTACAATCTCAATGGCGGTTTTAATTGCTTCGTTCATAAAAAACCTCCGTTGTTTATTTTTATATAATAAAACCTTAGTTGTTTTTAATCAACAACTATATTCGTTTGAATAACAACAACTGAAGTTGTATCTTGCTAACTATGAAAACGACACTTGCACAACGATTGAAACAGGCCAGAAAAAACGCAGGGATCACTCAAAATGAGCTAGCTAAACTCGTGGGGGTTTCTCAGGCCGCTATCCAGAAAATTGAAACAGGAAAAGCAGCTACATCTACAAGGTTAATTGAGATATCCAAGGCTCTTAACGTTGATCCTGAATGGCTTTCTGTAGGTACTGGTGATAATCCAGTCCCACATATTAGCTCGTCAGTAAAAATTGAACTTGCTGATGATGTAGGAAATATTGAGAGATACCGAGTGGAAGTTCTTGATGTGGAAGCAAGCGCTGGAGAGGGCGTTATAGTAATTGATGATTTTATAGAAACAATCACATCTATAGAGTATTCGGTAGAAGAAGCAAAACGATTATTTGGTGGTAGACCTTCAAATACGATAAAGATGATCACCGTAAAGGGTGACTCTATGGCTGAAACGTTCGAACCTAGGGATCAGATATTCGTAGATATAACCACAAACTTTTTTGATGGTGACGGGATTTATGTGTTCGTATTGGATAACCAGCTCTACATAAAGCGATTGCAGAAACAGTATAAGCGCCTAGCAGTTATATCTGACAATCCTAGATATGAAACTTGGTATCTAGACGAAGATGCTATTAATGGGCTTTATATATGCGCTAAGGTGCTAGTTAGCCAGTCTATTACTTATAAGTTTCACAGCTAACCCAATGGCCTGACGACACGTTCATATGAAAAAATTATGGGGTTGTATCAAGCAGCACAAGGTAGAAATAACCGCAGCACTATCCGTGATTGCAATGCTGGTATGGTTTGATTTTGATGATGATGCCATATTCCAACTCTACGAGATGATTTTTGGACGGCCTGACGACACGTTTTAGGAGAATGCATGGCATTTAACGACATTGAGATAGCTAACATTAAGCGGTGTATGGAGTTTTTCATGGAAAAGCGCCGACCTGCTGAACACCTAAGGGATGAGCTGGATTTAAGCTATAGCATTGAAGATGACTACGTTGTCATATTTGAAGTAAGACGCCTTACTTGGAGTGACGGGCAAGCTCAAGAGCCGATAGCAAAAATTACACATGACAAATCTAACAGCTCTTGGTCTCTGTTTTGGATGGATAAAGACAGCAACTGGCACAACTACGATGAAATAATGCTAGGCAGTTTTTCTGACGCCATTAGGCTCGTTGAAGATGATGCCCGTGGCTGCTTCTTTGGATGACGACACGTTTTAGGGTGTGGTTGATTAATAAGTTGGATTTTTATTGACATAAAGATAGGGAAGTTACCATAATGGTAGATAAGGTAATAAGCTCATATGCAAACTCACCACCAAAGAATTTAGCAGAAAAAGCAGAGAGAGAAATACCTTGCGGGCCTCTATATCCAAACATTCTTGATGTAATAGACAAATGTGACATCAAGCCAGCAACCATGAAATGCATTGATGATATGGCATTTTATGGAATTACTGGTGATAAGATAAGAAAATGGTTGAGGCTGGCCATTGCTTCTGATGGGTATATAAATTCCGTATGGTGTAGATTATCTCCAAATAGGAACTGTATTGCTGCATGTGATGCATATAGAGTTGAAATTGAAGAGAAAGACTGGAACGCAGAAAAAATTGAAACTGTGCATATGTATCTAAAATTTTTCATTTCAAAAACCGGAACAACTGTAATGCAAGTCTCCGCACATCCATCAATATTTAATGATTAAAAGGGGTCTAATGAAACAAGATAATTTATGCCCTATTTGCGGTGATGGAATACTGCAACAAAAAGTAACAACCGCCACTAGAGAGTTTAATGGGAAACAAGGCGTTATTGCCATTCATTACTCAGAGTGCTCCGAGTGCGGATGTGAAACTGCTTCAGAAAAAGATATGAAGCTAAACGCAAGGAATATGAATAAATTCAAAAAACAATGCCTTGGTTTGCTAACTGGAAAAGAATTGCTTTCTATTAGAAATGATCTAGGAATAAGCCAAAGGGAAGCTGCTGATGTTTTTGGCGGTGGGCCTAACTCATTCACTAAGTATGAGCACGATGATGTCATTCAGTCTGTAGCTATGGATAGATTAATACGTACCGCTTATAAGTATGACGTTGTTCTTTTAGATCTTTGTAAGCAAGCTGGAATTTCTACAAACAAAATGCATCTACATAAAATAATAAAAGCCTCCATTTCTAAGGAAATACCCAGTCAGTATACAGAACTAGCGCATTACTCGCATGGCATATCTGCAAAACAATTAGTTTCCTAGAATAGAGATTATCAATGGATATTGAATTAACGCACAAAAGAGTTGATCAACTAACACTGGAATCCCTAGTGAAGGGGCAGATTGAACAGGAACAACCAATTACTGTTAACATAGGATCGACTGTTTATGCTCATGATAAAGATAAAAAAATGGTCAGGATAAATTATCCGATAACAGTAGTTGTAAAAGATAATGTATCCATTTCAATGAGCTATAACTTTTACTTTAAATTAAGTGAAAACGTTACAGATAGTTTTCATAAGTCTGAAATAGCAAGAAAAGTGGCACCATCACTAGCCTATCCATACATAAAATCATACATAGAGAGCGTCTTAATTCTTTCTGGATATAAAGATTTTAGCATCCCGTTCTTGGACTTTAATAAAGAGCCATTTGATTTTGACGAAGAATAAGAATAATAGCCCTCCCCGCGAGGGCTTTTTTGTGCCCTCTCCCCTCCAAATAAGTGATCTGCATTCCAATCTGAGATTTTTTTGAAAATAAATTACCTGAAAAAACAACCAAATAAAACCAAAGCAATATAAAAACGCCATTACAAACAACTTTGGTTGTTGACAATAAAACAACTATAGTTTTAAATATAACTCATAAAAGGCAAGCAACATGAAATACAGCCTAATGTTCTTTAACAATTTGGAAAGTCGGAACAGCATACCTACCCTGTTTAGACCCTTACGCAAAAATGCGACGTATCACTAGGCACGATCTGGTTAGTGAGAATGTTACTACTGCACGAGAGTGATTACAGATAGGAATAGGCAACACTGGCAGGTGTTAGGTATGCAAGCGCGAGAATACTAATTATAGCCCATTCAATGAGTGGGCTATGGAGAGTTAACCGCAAAGCAAACGAAGAAGTTTAGATTTCGTAGTTAGTTTTTCTAGATGCTGCTCATCAACACCCATTTTTATCTGGGCTTTGAGAGTAGCTATCAGAGAAAGAGAAGACCACGGAGTAGAGTCAGACGCTTCGATTTCGAGGATTCTGTCAACTAAATCGCTGTCATCATATTTTGATTCAATGGTAAATAACTTTTGGTAATCAAACGCCTTACGCTTAGCTTCACCGGATTTTTTACCGAATTGACATGTTGACTGTATAGCTGTCAATGCAGCAATTAACACACCAAAAACAAAGGTGTTTGCCTGCAAAACAATAGCAGAGCCGAAAATAAAAATAAGAATGGATATTAACTTATCCACCCTCCCTAAAGCTGTCGAGTAAAGTTGCTCTAAATAGTGCGAATAGATAACTCTATCAATCAAATCATTTCGGCTCATGGCAACTCCTTATTTTTTACCTCCGTCACTTGGTGTAGATGGCGGTGGAGGTGTTGGTCTAATTGGTTTCGGGTTTAAGTGGTTTGGAACAATATCACCTTGTGATGCGTAATTAACTTTAAGCATTTCAAGTCCTTTTTATTTACGTTGTGGTGATTGAATTATACACAGATTTATTGCGTTGTGGTAAATGCGATGAACCTCAGCCGCCTGATGAGGTTAAGACAGTTCAGGCAATCATTACGGAGGAAACATGAACTCTAAACAACGATGGAATTTAAAACGACGTGAAGCATGGATCGCCGAGCGTAGAAATAAGCCATATAAGGCATATAACGGCACGGACTGCCCGATAGCTAACTTGGTACTAATACTCAAATCAGCACCAGACACACGCAAGCAACCACGGCAACGCAAGCCGATTATGAGTGATGGAAGTGTTACGGCGAGATAAAGCCCACGGATGGGCTATTTAATCATGGAAGCCTAGTTTATCTTTTGCCGCTTCTACAAATAATTTTGTGGCTATACCAACATTTGCAAATGCATAATCAACCATTCTGCTAACAACAGCTTCAGCGCCCTTTTCTTTTACCATATCGAGAAGCGTTTTTTTATCTTCATCAGGTAGGTTAACGGCTCTGATCATTGCTTCTAAATTGTTAATGGTGCTTTCGTGAATTTTTATGTTAACAACGTTTAATTTGTTACCAAGAGTATCGGCATTAGCGCAGTCAACACCATCAGCGGTTAACCCCATTTTGTGAATATTAAAAGAATAGGGTTCATCATCGACAACGCCGATTCTCACAGCACCGTCTTGTACTAACCCTCTTTTTTGCAAATAGTCCAACTCTCTTGCTAGTTGGTCTTCTCCGAATTCTTCCAGTAACTCGTTAAATTTATCCTGAGTTATTGGTTTCATTAAGAATTCTCTGTTATTTAATGCTTGAATAATCATTTCTTGCCTCTCAGATAGAACGTGCATGTTGTTTTCCTTTTTCATTGGTGGGGTGAATACATTGTAACCAATTTCTTTGGTGGGGACTAGAGAAACCACTGACGCCCTAAGTGGATAAATAAACGGGCACAGTTAACTAATTACAGTCCATTCTGTGGGCTGTGGTGAGTTGATTAATAGATAGGAGATAGAGATGGAAATTAAAAGTTTATTAGATGAAATTGAAAAAACGAAAAACGCCATACGGCTGGCTGATAATGTGCTTGATTTGAACAAGGACGCATCCATCACTTGGATGGTCTGTGCAAATAATAACTCTTCGTACAAAGCTTTTGCAGACCAAGAGTTTCTCATTGATGCAGTCAAGTCTCAGCGTGAAGTATTTATAGCTCGCCTGCAAAAGCTACAAGAAGCGGTGGCAGTAGTTGAGAAAGTTATCGATGGGTTAATTTGATTGGAGTCTTACGCACATAAGGAACATAGGTAATGGCAAATGAATTAGTCGTAATTGAGAAATCGACGGCGCTTGAAGTATTTAAGTCATCGGATAGCGTCGAAGATATCATTCGTAAAGTAGAGCAAGAAGTTAACTCTTTTATTCCAGATGTTAGCACTGCCAAAGGTCGCAAGGAAATTGCTTCACTGGCTTACAAAGTCGCTCAATCGAAAACTTACCTTGATGGGCTCGGTAAAGACTTGGTGGCAGAGTTAAAAGAAATACCAAAGCTAATCGACGCCAATCGCCGAACTGTGCGAGAGCGTTTCGATACATTGCGCGATAAAGTTCGACAGCCATTAACTGAGTGGGAAGCCGAGCAAGAGCGAATCGAAGCAGAAAAGCAAATGTTAGCGTGGCACGAAGAAGCGCTAGAAATGAATGAGGCTTTCGGCAAGGCACTTGCTGAGCGTATCGAGTCAGACCATGAAATCGCCCTGCTCATGAATGAGAAATTCGACCGTGATTTAGCAGAAGCTAAAGCCGAAGCAGAACGCCAACGTATTGCACACGAAGAAGAGCTGAAGAAACAAGCTGCGGAACAGGCAAGATTAGCAGCCGAACAAAAAGCACAGCAAGAAATCGAAGCAGCAGCACAGCGTGAGCGTGAAGCTAAGGAAGCCGCCGAGCGCGCCGAGCGTGAAAAGCAGGAAGCTATTCAACGTGCAGAGCAGTCAGCTAAAGAAGCCAAGGAAAAGGCTGAACGTGATGCCAAAGAAGCTCAGGAGCGAGCCGAGCGCGAGAAACAAGCCGCTATTGAAGCTGAGCGCAAGAAAGCTCTTGAAGCTGAACAAACGAGATTAGCTGAAGAAGAACGCAAGCGTCAAGAAGATGCTAAACGTCAAGAAGATAAAGAGCATCGCAGAAAGTATAACCAAGAAACATTACAAGCCTTAGTCAGTAATGGATTTGATGAAAAACTAGCAACTGAATTTATTAAGTTAGTTGCTAGTAACCAAATCCCCCACATGACAATGAATTACTAACACGTAAGGGATTAATTATGAGTCAGTGGATTAAATACTCAGAACAAAAGCCAGAAAAGGAAGGTGTTTATCTCTGGCGAATGGATAGTAAAACCGTCGATGGCGAAAAGGTAATTGCAAGAAAGCGGATGCGAACTAGAGGAGCAGGATATCAATCAGTCCTATCACCAGAATTTGATTATTGGGATGGCTATAGATTACATGTTCCTAGCAGCCTTGAATGGATGGAAGATGATAAAAACAAACCCGATATATACATCACAGGATGTGAAGATATATCTGAGTGTCCATTTTGTAATAAAGTTCCAGTATTGCAAGGATATAGCGGTTACTGGTCACCCAAACCACAAGATTTAAACCAGTTTAAACTAGCATGTTGCAGATGGAATGGTTCGCCTACATATAGCGACCCAAGAGAACTAATCAAACACTGGAATAACGCAGTTTCTAAGTAACCCACCGCGCCAACACCAGAACACATTAAATAACTATGTGAGGTAATCACATGGGCGATAACTATTACTACGCAGCATTAATCATTATGACTGCAATTCTATTACCTCTACTGACGAGATAAATCATGCAAATCGATAAACATTTTCTACGTCTGGCTCAGGCACAGGCGCGAATTGCTATAAGCCAACGTTGTGATGATGTTTGGTGGTTAGCAATGGAATTTCTCAAAGCAAGCTATGGGAGGTCTAAGTGAATAAATGCATACAGCTTTTATTGTCAACTTTTGGATGCGACCACTCTTCATCAGGAACAATTATTACTTGTGTCAACGGAAATGACATCAAGCGCATAGACGGTGATTACGGAATAATCATTAGCAAACTACAGTTCACGGAAAAAGAACGGTACGAAAACATTAAGGAAAATGGGCAGCTTGCTGGGTTTATTGATGAAGCCATAGCAGCAGGCGACGGGCAATGGATTGTCGAACACATCAGGAGCAAAGGTAAGGTGGCAGCATGAGAATATCAGAGTATGAAAACTTCGTCACCATTCCAGACCGTGAGCATCTAGCAAATCAATATGATGAGCTAGCTAATGAAATGGCTCAGCGGTTTTATGATGCGGTCATGGATGAAACTCCGCATCTAATACAAAAACTTAATGAATCTGAACTTAATGGCATTTGGAATGGATTATTTAAAGCCGCTAAGTCTGAAAACTTACTGAGATAATCAAAGGGAAAAATATGAGTAACTCACTAGTCTCAATGGCTGGCTCACTTGCTAAAAAGTTAGAGCTGGCTATTGATGAAAAAGACCTAATTCAAACATTGAAATCCACGGCATTTAAAGCCGAAGCAACAGACCAGCAGTTTCTATCACTTCTCATCGTCGCTAATCAATACAACTTAAACCCTTGGACTAAAGAAATTTACGCATTTCCAGACAGAACAGGAATTGTTCCAGTTGTTGGTGTTGATGGTTGGGCGCGCATTATTAATGAAAACAAAAACTTTGATGGCATGGAGTTCATCATGGACGCTGACTCCTGTACATGCAAAATTTACCGAAAAGACAGGAGTCATCCTACCTCGGTTACTGAGTACATGGATGAATGCAATCGAAACACCCAGCCTTGGAAATCACACCCAAAACGGATGTTACGGCACAAAGCAATGATCCAATGTGCTCGACTAGCTTTTGGTTTTGCCGGTATTTATGACCAAGACGAGGCCGAGAGAATTACCGAAAACACACCAACGGGCGTTATTAACGGGCAAGAAAGCCACGAAAAAAGAGCTGAACTAATCGCTAAGTGCGAAGCGGCAGCAGCCAAAGGAATGGACGCATTTAAACAATTATGGACGGAGTTATCAGGGGATGAGCGAACCATTATCGGATCCGCTGAAAAGGAACGAATTAAAAACTCTATAGCCATTGATGCTGAATTTACCGAGGTGCCAAGTGGAGCAGAAAACTGACGAATGGTATGCGGCAAGACTAGGATGTGTTACCGCCAGTAACCTATCAAAAGTAATGGCAAAAGGAAGCGGAGCAACTCGTAGAAATTATATGGCTCAGCTAATTTGCGAAACACTAACAGGACAAAAGGAAGAGTCCTTTAAATCAGCCAGTATGGAGCGTGGAAACGAGCTTGAGGAAGTTGCAAGGGAAATGTATTGCCTCAATGAGTTCGACGCCACAGTGACAGAAACAGGCTTTATCCTTCACCCATCTATCGAAGGATTCGGAGCTAGCCCTGATGGGTTAGTAGATGAAGATGGACTTATTGAAATCAAATGCCCAAACACCGCAACTCACTTAGAAACGCTTAGGACAGGAAAGCCTAAGACAGAATATCTATTACAGATGCATGGGCAAATGATGTGCACTGGACGCAAATGGTGTGACTTTGTCAGCTACGACAATCGCCTTCCAGTAAACCTCGCCTATTTCAAAACACGGATTGTTTTTAATGACGAGCTAGCACAAGAAATTGAGCAAGAAGTTCGTAAATTCTTAAATGAACTCAAGGAAGAAATAGAAAAGTTAACTAAATATGCGGAGGCTTCTTAATGGCTAGTAAATTAAAAGTTTCTGATATCAAAAAATGTGCTCACTGTGGCGCAGAGTTTTATAAAAAAGCAAAACACAGCATTACCCAATGGAAAAATAGTCGATTTTGCTCGGTTGGATGCAACTCTCGTTATCATGGGGCGCTAAAGAGAAGATGCATATTCGACAGGGTTAGAGAGAAGCAAATAATCAGTCTTGATGGGTCTTGTTGGGGTTGGTCTGGAGCTATGGATAACCACGGATACCCAATAATATCCAACAGAGTCAGAGCAAATAAATCTCCAGAAAAGGCTCATCGAGTTAGTTATGAAATGTACAAAGGGGCGATACCTGATGGTGCGGTTATCATGCACAAATGTGACAACCCTGCCTGCACAAATCCTGACCACTTAGAAGCAGGAACCCAAAAGCAAAATATGATGGATTGCTCAAGAAAGGGAAGGTTAAACCCCAATTCATTAAAAAATTTAGTTAGCGGGTCAAGGGGGTATCTTGGCGCTGCTGTTGATAAAAATAAGGTGAGCCATGTCAAGTAAGGGCGTTAATAAAGTTATATTAATTGGTCGGTGCGGTGATGACCCATCTATACGTTACATGCCTAACGGTGGTGCAGTAGCAAATCTCACACTAGCCACATCGGAAACGTGGCGTGACAAACAAACTGGTGAAATGCGAGAAAAAACCGAATGGCACCGTGTAGTGATTTTCGGAAAATTAGCTGAAGTTGCAGGCGAATATCTGAAAAAAGGAAGCCAGATATATGTCGAAGGTTCTCTACAAACCCGTAAATGGCAAGACCAAAGCGGTCAAGACCGATACACAACTGAAGTGGTGGTAAATATCGGTGGAACGATGCAAATGCTAGGCGGTAACGGTGGCAATAATCAGGCAGGAAGCCAGCAGCCAGCGCGACAACCCCAGCAGCCACAGCAAGCGCAGCCCGCAGATTGGAGCAAGCAAAATCCAGACGGGGAATGGATTGACGATATCCCCTTCTGATCATTCCCTATGTGATTTAACCAAAGGATATAACCATGAAAAAGCCAATTGAGATTGATGCATTTAATCTATGCGAAATTTGCCATTCCAATAAAGTAATTATTCACACGGAAGGAAATCATGAGAAGGTGTTTAATTACGATAAGGTTGAATGCTGCGGGTGTGATAACACAGGTCATGTTGTAGCTGAGGCTGAAGATTGTGCTTACATCGAATGGGAAAAGCCAATCGAATAATAACCAAAGGATATAACCATGAACATAACAATACGAGATTCAGACACAAACGAGGAAGTTATTTTAACAGTAGCTATTTCAGAAAAAGACTTTAGTAAATTATCCGAACGAGAGCAGGACTACTTAATAGAAAGTGTTACTTTTGATTATTACGAAAATAAAGCAGCGGAAGAAATAGAGCGTCAATTTAAATAGCTCAGGGAATATTTGCAAGGATGCAAACAGGAGATAGATATCTTGCCAGCATATTACAACGAAATAGAGCCATTCGCTGCCGAATGGTTGCGAAATCTTATTGCCGCCGGCTTGATAGCTGATGGCGATGTCGACACGCGCTCAATCGAGGATGTTAAACCAGATGACCTTAAACAATACACACAATGCCACTTCTTCGCAGGTATCGGAGTTTGGTCATATGCATTGCGAAAAGCTGGATGGGCAGATGACCAACATGTCTGGACAGGGAGTTGTCCATGCCAACCTTTCAGCACGTCAGGCAAAGGCGATGGATTTACTGACGAGCGGCACCTATGGCCGGCACTCTTCCACCTTATCAGTGAATGCAGACCTGACATTATCTTTGGTGAACAAGTTGCAAGTAAAGGCGGCCTTGCTTGGCTCGACCTTGTACAAGCTGACTTGGAAGCAAAGGACTACGCAACAACAGCGGTTGATTTATGCGCTGCGGGCTTCGGTTCCCCGCATATCAGGCAGCGCCTCTATTGGGTGGCCGACTCCAACAGCGAACAGCGGAAGCGGAGCGGGAACACAAGGCCGGCAAGGTGGGATGAATATTCAAACGGCGGCAAAGCTAGCAGGCTGGGTATCGCCGATAGCGAACGATGCCCGAGGTTCGAAATCAAGCGGAACAGGGAAAACGCTTTGCTTGAAGTTGCCGGGTCAGGTGGCAATCACAACACCAAAAAGACTAACGGTTACTGGAGAGATGCAGACTGGCTCTACTGCACAGATGACAAGTGGCGGCCTGTTGAATCCGGAACATTCCCGTTGGTTAATGGGGTTGCCGGCAGAGTGGGAAGATTGCGCGCCTACGGTAATGCGATCGTCGCACCAGTCGCGGAAGAGTTCATAAAAGCTTATATGGATACAGTCGCAGGGATGCAATGAAGAGGAATGAATATGAAAGAGCGCGGAATTATTTTTAACTCAGAAATGGTACGCGCCATCCTTGATGGCCGTAAAACTCAAACTCGTATAATCATGAAACCACAGCCAAGACCAAATGAAAACGGTGGTACTTGGTGGCCTAGTAATATATGCCAGTCCATGATTAATATCGAAGATATGATGCAGGATAACGAAGGGATATGGGCTGGCATTGCTGGTATAGCCTGTCCACACGGTGGAGTTGGTGATCGCCTTTGGGTTCGCGAAACTGCTGGATTACAAGTGCGACGCGACTGCCTTGGTGGTACTGGTGAGTTTTTTGTTTATAAAGCAGATAAGCCAAATGCTGTTAGGTATAGAACTGCCTGTGGGACAGATGTTCCTGTTAAATGGCAGTCCCCAGTTAGAATGAAACGTTGCCACTCACGTATCACACTAGAAATTACTGATGTTCGAGTGGAGCGCCTACAAGAAGCTAGCGACGATGATTTTAAGGCCGAAGGTTATCCGCTGGAGAGAGAGTTAACTGGTGGCAGTACCGATGCATTTTGTTGGTTTCGTCACTTATGGGATTCAGCTAGTAAGCCTGACTGTAATTTTGAAAGCAATCCGTGGGTATGGGTAATTGAATTTAAAAAGGTGAAGTAATGAAATTAACAGATCGTCAAGTTAGCACGTTAAAAAACATAAATAATGGATATGGGCAGCTAAGCAATAAGTTATCAATTTTCTCACTGGAGAATAAAGGGCTTATTAAGCTTCACCCTAAAGACGGATGGAAATTAACACAGCTTGGCATTGATGAATTAAATAAGGTGAAGTGATGGATAAATCAAGGCAGCAATTTGAAGAGACAATAAAGTCACTTAGCGACCCGTCAGAATTTGAATTAAAACTTAAACGTGCAAATAATGGATTAAATTACGCTGACCAATATGTAGATTTAATGTGGATTGCATGGCAAGCATCACGCGAGAGTTTGGAGGTTGAATTGCCAGAGCCATTTATTGCAAATGAAACTTGGTGCTATGACGAAGATTTAGTTAATCAGGCATTAATCAGCAACGGGGTGAAAATAAAAAATGAATAAAGAATTGTTAGAATACGCGAAAGAATTAAAGAAACGTAGTGAATCATTAATTAAAGCCGAACTTGAAAATAACGAATTTAATTTCAGGTTAAGCGATTGGGATAAATTAATACACCCCAAAAAATTAATTCAACTATGCGATGAGGTGGAACGAATTAACAACCTAAAACCAATTGGTTATATGTCAGTAACTGGTGTTGAAAATATTCATGATTGCGGTAGCTCTACTGTGCATGAAGAATCAGACGATAAACGAAACATTCCAGTATACATTCAATATTAAACAACAATGCAAATAATCGGATATGTATTGCCGCTTGTGATACAGGGTTCTGCTGTGCCTGTAACCGATACATTGTACACACAGCAAGAATGCGAGAGCCGTGCTATGCAGATAATGCAGGTGCGGGATGTTGAGGTAGTTTGTGGGGAGGTGATTAGATAATGAAAATAACAATCGAATGTAAAGATAATGAATATTTATTTGCTCTAGAAGCGGCAAAAACAATTATCAGTAATAAACCAGATGTTAATGCGCTAGCTGTGGCTACTGGTGATGGAAAAACAGCGTACGGTAAGAAATCACACGCAGGTAATTACAAGATAACTGTGAAGGATTAATCAATGAATAAATACACCGAACTCTCTGATTTCGAGATTAATAAAAAGGTTGCACTACATGTTGGCGGGTTTGCACTATCTCTAACTGTTGTTGATGATGGATATAAAACAGAAGGAAATAGAGGTAATTTCAATCCCTGCAACAACCCAGCCGATGCAATGCCGATTATTGTTGAGAATAAATTAACTTTGTCACCAAGATACGATAGCGACGAGTGGATTTCTGAATCTCTTTTTTATCATGATATTTACTCAGTAAATAAAAACCTATATCGCGCCGCTATGGAAGTGTTCTTAATGATGAAGGATACGGAGAATGAAAAAGTATGACCTACAATTTAATAATATATCGAAAATAGCATAGGTGAATTATGACATTTACTCAATTTGCAGGGCTAATAGCTCTTTGCATATTAATTTACTTGATTGATACAGGACAGGCTTAATTGCGAGGTAATAACATGCAAACAGTCAGAGAATTCGCAAAAAAGCACAGAAGAAGTGATGAAACGATAAGGCGGTGGATAAGCGCTGGGAAAATATACCCAGCTCCAATATTTGACGGATATCAATATTTAATACACCCATCCGCACAAAAAATAACAAACTACGAAAATCTTAACCCAAGCATTCTATTAAATAAAAACTGCAAACTGTTAAAAAGGATTGAGACAGATGGCAAGAAACAGAAGCCCCAAAAACGCACACCTACCACCTAACTTATATTGCCGGAAAGGTTATTATAGTTACAGAAACCCCGAAACCGGCATTGAATACGGCATAGGAAGAAATAAAGCCGAGGCGGTAAATGAAGCCATCTCGGCTAACTTGTTTATTTATGGAAAAAAAGAATCATTAATAAACAGAATGGCAAGTAACGATGCAATAAAATTTCATGATTGGATAGACAGATTTGGTGAGATTATACTCCTCCGTGATTTAAAGAAAAAGACCCTAGATGACTACCAAGGACGGTTAAAAAGGATAAAAAATAGCTTCAACAATGTTCCTTTAAGTGAAATAAAAACTAAAGATATTGCTGATTATATAAATAATATTGTTTCGGATGGGAATATAACTACCGCAAGATTGATGCGTAGTATTCTCAAAGATATGTTTAACGAAGCGATGTCGGATGGTGTTGTTGATTTTAATCCCGTAATAGCAACCAGAGTTCCAAGGAATAAAATAGCTAGAACTAGGATGTCAGAAAGTGATTACATTCAAATATACAACACAGCAGTAGAGCACTGTCAGCCTTGGGTTAGTATGAGCATGGATTTGGCTATATTAACAGGACAGCGCTCTGGTGATATTAGAAAATTAAAATGGAATGACATTTATGATGGTTACTTATGGATAGAGCAAGAGAAAACAGGAACTAAAATAGCAATACCGCTTACCATTTCAAATAATATAGCTAATAAAACTTTGCAATCAGTGCTAGATAGATGCAAGCATGAATTGAACGGAAAGGAATTCGTGCTGGTTTCACAGAAGGGTGATATGCTAGCAGATAAAACCATTGGTAAGGCTTTTTCACTAGCCAGAAGCAAAAGTGGTTTGTCATGGGAGGGTTCTCCGCCGACGTTCCACGAAATCCGAAGCCTAGCATCCAGAGTGTATGGGAATGAAAAATCAAATGAGTTCGCTAACCAGCTTTTAGGACACAAATCAATGGATATGACCAGAATGTATCAGGATGATAGGGGTCTTAGTTGGAAAAAAATCGAAATTTGATATTGGATTTATTTCGAATTATTTCGGAGAGCAGTCCGTAATAAAATGATTTAAAAGGGAAAAAAATGATTACTCATATCAGTCCATTAGGATCCATGGATCTCTTATCTCAACTTGAAGTTGATATGTTAAAGCGTACCGCAAGCAGTCATTTGTATCGCTTGTTCAGAAACTGCTCATTAGCGGTTTTAAATTCAGGGAGCTTAACAGACAACAGTAAAGATTTATTGGATAAGCATACTGACTTCGATATCAACGTATTACGACGTGAGCGCGGTGTCAAACTTGAGCTAATTAACCCACCTCAAGATGCTTTTGTCGATGGTAAAATCATCCGTTCTATACAAGCAAACCTGTTTGCGGTACTGCGTGATATCCTCTTTGTTCATGCTCAAATCATCAATGCAGAGCAAAAAATGCATTTAGATCTGGGAAATGGCACTCACCTAACTAACGTCATTTTCTCTATATTACGTAACGCACGTACACTGCATCTTGATGAAGATCCAAGCATGATTGTTTGCTGGGGTGGTCACTCTATCAACGAAACCGAGTACCTATATGGCCGTAAAGTCGGTAATGAGCTTGGTTTAAGAGAGCTAAATATCTGCACAGGTTGTGGCCCCGGAGCCATGGAAGCCCCAATGAAAGGGGCGGCTGTTGGCCATGCTCAACAACGCTATAAAAATAGCCGTTTTATCGGCCTAACAGAGCCATCTATCATTGCTGCTGAGCCACCTAACCCTTTAGTCAATGAGCTTATCATCATGCCTGATATCGAAAAGCGCCTTGAAGCGTTCGTTCGCTTAGCGCATGGGATCATTATTTTCCCTGGGGGCGTCGGTACAGCAGAAGAGCTTCTCTATTTGCTAGGCATTTTGATGGATCCTGAAAATAGCGAACAAGTATTGCCATTGGTTTTAACGGGGCCAAAAGAAAGTGCCGAGTACTTCTCTGTGTTAGATGATTTTATTCGTCATACACTTGGTGAAGAAGCCAGCAAACACTATCAAATCATCATTGATGATCCCCAAGAAGTCGCTCGTGTAATGAAAAAACACATGCCATTGGTGAAAGACAACCGTCGTAGCACAGGCGATGCTTATAGCTTTAACTGGTCAATTAAGATCAACCCTGAATTACAGCATCCTTTCGAGCCGACTCATGAAAATATGGCGTCACTGAATCTGTATCCAGGTCAATCACCAGAAAAACTGGCCTCTGATCTTAGAAGAGCCTTCTCTGGTATCGTTGCGGGTAACGTGAAAGAAGTCGGTATGAAGGCTATTGAACAGTATGGCCCGTTTAAAATTCATGGTGATAAAGAAATTATGCAACGCATGGATATTCTACTGCGCGGTTTTGTCGACCAACATCGAATGAAACTGCCGGGTGGAACAGCCTATGAGCCTTGCTACGAAATAGTGAAATAATATAATGAGGCCAAGGATGGCGTAAATTTTATGATCCACTTACTGATAATTGATGCACTTAATTTAATTCGCCGCATACATGCCGTACAAGGCAGTCCTTGCGGCGATGCCTGCTTATCTGCGGTAGCACAGCTTATCTCTCACACCTCACCGACCCATATTGTTGCAGTATTCGATGAGGAAGGTAGGCACAATAGCTGGCGGCATGAAAAACTGCCTGACTATAAAGCAGGCCGTCAGCCCATGCCTGAAAATTTATATGCTGAGCTACCTTCATTAGTCAAACAATTCGAAGCAAAAGGCGTCCACTGCTGGCAATCAAGTGGTGACGAAGCGGATGATTTAGCGGCAACTTTAGCCAAGAAAATCGCCGATGCAGGGCAAACTGTCACTATCGTTTCTACTGATAAAGGCTATTGCCAACTACTGTCGCCTTCAATTCGTATTCGCGACTATTTTCAAAAACGCTGGTTAGATGTGCCTTTTATCGAAAAAGAATTTGGCGTAAAACCTTGCCAATTACCTGATTACTGGGGGTTAGCGGGGATCAGCAGCAGTAAAGTGCCTGGTGTCGCGGGAATTGGTGCTAAAAGTGCCACACAACTGCTACAACAATACCACTCCATTGAGAACTTATTTGCTCATTTAGATAGCGTTGATGAAAAATGGAGAAAAAAGCTTATTGGTCAGTTTGATATAGCAAAAGTTTGCCGCGATATTGCAACCTTAAGAACAGATATTCAGTTGCAAGGGAACCTGAACCAATTGCGCTATCACCCCAAACCATAAGCAATAAAAAACTGCCTCTTCATTCACTGTTAACCAGCGTTTAGGAAGCAGTTTTTGCTATATGATATGTTCTTACTAAATATCAGATTTAGTCACGTATTGGTGCATAAGCAGACCAAATACGTTGTACATGAACGGTAATTTCTTCGCGGTCATGGTACAGCTGTTTCGCTTGGATCCGCACATTGATGCCATTTTCTGCCAATTGTGTACGCATCTTTTCAAGGATATGAGACACTTCCTCATAGCGCTTTTTCATCGGTAGCTTTAAGTTGAAAATGGTTTCACGGCACCACCCATGCAATAGCCACTCCGTGATTAACGCAGCGACTTTCGCCGGTTTTTCAACCATATCACACACTAACCAAGTAATATTTTTCGTATTTGGCTCGAATTTAAAACCATCGACTTGATGGTGCCTAACTTGCCCCGTGTCCATCAAGCTTTGCGCCATCGGACCATTATCCACGGCATGAACCATCATACTGCGCTTAACTAATTGGTAGGTCCATCCCCCCGGACATGCACCAAGATCCACCGCATTCATACCGCTTGCTAGCCGCTCATCCCATTCATCGTAAGGGATAAATATGTGAAATGCCTCTTCTAATTTCAATGTTGAGCGACTAGGTGCATCCGATGGAAACTTAAGCCGAGGGATCCCCATATAAAATGGCGAGCTATTCGAACTGTAAGAATATCCGGTATAACAACAGCCTGAAGCAATAAAGAAAACATGGATAACCGGACGTTTGAAATTCTCTTTAGCCAGTAAAACTTTTTCTTGTCGTAAAGCATTACGCAAAGGCACCGTAAATTTACGGCAAAATTTCATCAACTCTTTGCTTTCATTAGTATCAGCAACTTCAACGCGAAGATCGCCTGCCCGTTCAACCTGCTGGCTCAGCGCATTCACAATGGGGGTAACACGATCTTCTGGAGGTAAATCTTTAAGCAGTTCCCCAACCACAAACATTTGACGAGCAAAAATCAGCTCACGAAAAGGTAGCTCGCGGGCAAGTTTATCGGCATCTTCAGCTTGATAGCATTCAAAAATAACATAACCGCTATTTTCTTTGACGCGCGCAAAACCATAAACCTCTTTTTGCCCAGCTTTATCTGTAATTTCGGCCGCACACTCTTTTTCAAAGCCTGGACGGCAATATAATGCAATTTTATTACTCATGGCGTAACGCCGGTTTCCTTAGACGCATAGCGCCGATAACGACCAACAGCCAGCCAATAAGAAAACAAACTCCCCCTATTGGCGTAAAATAGGAAAAGTATTTTACCTGTAACAAGGCCATACAATAAAGGCTACCACTGAAAAGAAGTATGCCTACGGCGAAAAAAACGCCACACCAGTAAAACCATAGAACCACTTTACGCAATAAAATCGCCCCTAGCACCATTAAAGCTACTGTATGTAGCATCTGATACCGCAAACCGATTTCAATCCATTCCATCTGATGAGCACTCATAATCGACGAAAGCGCATGAGAGCCAATGGCACCAAAAGCCACAGTAAAAAAGCCACTAATCCCAGCAAAAATTAACATCAAACGACTATTCACAGTAACACCTTTTATTAACCATACCCTAAATAATCCCAGTTGCATCAAGGGGTTAATTTAAAATCCCGATAAACACGATAAACTGAGTGCCGTTTTACCTATCTATGCAACCAACTGCAACTTGAAAAATAACGGGTATATATGATTACTGAATAAGCGCCATATCTTGGTCACCCGTAATAAACCCCAGTTTTTCTTGCTCGCTTGCTGCTTGAGTCAAGATCCATTGACGAAATGCAGCTATTTTTCCCAAATCAGCTTGGTTTTCCTGACAAACAAGGTAAAACGCGTTTTTACTCACCAATACCTCGTTGAATGGGCAAACCAAACGACCTGCATCAATTTCATTTTTTGCCATAACATTATTTGTTAAAGCGACACCCTGACCATGTACTGCGGCTTGAATGACCATAGCACTATGACTAAAAATAGGGCCTTGTTGTACATTGATAATATTGTGCAATTCTAATTGGCGAATATAAGCTTGCCAATCCCGACGAGAAGAATCATGTAATAACGTATGATTGACTAAGTCTTCAGGCTGCTTTAATTGATGCGCCCCCGTTAATAATAACGGAGAACAAACTGGCATTAAATATTCAGCATACAGCCTATCCGTCCTTAGACCAGACCAATTTCCTCGCCCATAGAAAATAGCCACATCAACATCATCCGCTAATTTATCTTCTTCCCTATCAACGGCCTGAATACGAACATCAATCCCCGGATAAGCTTGGTTAAAGCTAGAAAGACGCGGGACAAGCCACTGTATTGCAAAACTAGGGGATAAACTAACCGTTAATGCTCCCTTAGCACTTCGCGCCTGTAATTTCCTTGTCGCCTCATTAATAGAAGAAAATATCTCTTTAATATCAAGATAATAACTTTGACCTTCTTCTGTTAACAGCAAAGAACGATTGCGCCGACGAAATAACTTTAACCCGAGGAAATCTTCCAAACTTTTCATTTGGTGACTCACAGCGGCTTGGGTCACAAACAACTCTTCCGCCGCTTTAGTAAAACTTAAATGACGAGCGGCAGCATCAAACACTCTTAACGCATTAAGTGGCGGTAATCTTTTAGACATAATCACTTCTACTTGATAGGGTTATACGCATTAGTTTTTCTCATCCGAAGCATTATAAATTGTCCATTGAGGATACGCCAGTAAATACCTATAGTATGCACACTTCCTAAGCCGGAACGAAAAGTTACAGAGTTTAGTTACTTTGAAACTTTTGGCTTTGTGGTTGTGATGTTGTGTTTGCAAGTTGTCTGGGAATGCCAGACTTTGTAGCTTTAGCTACTGTTTTTTTTCACTTCCTGTACATTTACCCTGTCTGTCCATAGTGATTTTATGATGCACCGCTTTAATTGCGGTGCTTTTTTTTGCCTAACAATTGCAAATAACATTTTCAAGACAGGTTTTAACCAGTTTACAAAAAATATTATCAGTTAAATATTTAAGATAATTCTTGAATTTTCCCCATCCAAAGATGAGATCACCGAAAAGACAAAAGAAAAATGATTGCAATATGCAGTAAAAGGCATAATCATTTCCCTAATTTTTTCTAAAGCTCTAATAAAAACCAGCGGTAAAATTAAATGTAACAAAAGATTTCGATGAATAAATCGAGAATATCATCAATAATTATGATTACAAACCAAACGCCAAATATTTAGATAAAGAACACATATAATGTACCATTTTTCTGCAACACAATTTCGAAAACAATTTCCAGCTATCAATTCTCAAACGATTCATCTTGATAGTGCAGCAACAGCCTTAAAACCAAACTCAATGATTGAAGCCGCAGATAACTATTACCGTCACTCTGGCAGTTCAGTTTATCGAGGTCAATCTCCAGAGTCGTTACGAATTACTGAAAATTATGAACAAGGCAGGAAACGTGTCGCGAAATTGATTAATGCAGAGAGTGAAAATACCATTATTTGGACCCGAGGAACCACCGAGTCCATTAACCTTATTGCCCAAAGTTATTTTAGAAATCATTTAACAGCAAATGATGAAATTATTGTTAGCGAATTAGAACACCACTCTAATTTATTACCTTGGCTGATTCTTGCACAGCAAACTGGTGCAAAAATTGTCAAATGGCCTGTCACTCAACACTACACCCTCGATATTGAAAGCCTTAAGCCGCTACTTAATCCACGTAGCAAAGTGATCGCTATCACCCAGATGTCAAACGTAACAGGCTATCAAACAAATTTAGCAGCAGTAACGTCACTAGCTCATGCGGCTGGGGCGCTCGTTGTCGTTGATGGCGCACAAGGTGTGGTACATGCCCCAATTGATGTCACCGCTTTGAATATCGATTTTTATGCTTTCTCCGCCCATAAATTATATGGCCCAACTGGGCTTGGCGTTTGCTATGGCAAACCACAATTGTTGGCTGCGATGTCACCATGGCATGGTGGCGGTAAAATGTTATCAGAAGTTAATTTTGAGGGCTTTACTCCCGCTCCTGTTCCTTATTGTTTTGAAGCTGGCACACCAAATATCGCTGGCGTCATTGCCTTTTCGGCCACTCTTGACTGGTTATCTCACATCGATTTACACCAATCTGAGGCCTATTGTTGTTCACTCATCCACTACGCATACGAAGAACTCAGCAAATTAGAGGGGTTTATCTGCTATAGCCAGCCTAATACTCCGCTACTTTCCTTTAATTTCGCTGGCATACATCATAGCGATTTGGGCCTATTGTTGACTGAACAAAAAATTGCATTACGCTATGGGCAACATTGTACGCAACCATTAATGGATGCAATTGCTATTACAGGCTGCTTACGCATCTCTGTCATGCCTTACAATGATCAGCAAGATATTGATAAATTTATTAACGCAGTAAAATTTGCACTCTCAATACTGAATGATGAATAAGGAAGCCGAATGACTTCAATAATATCGACATTTGTTCCACACCCTTTCGGTACGACGCTGAAAATTGAAGAGATTATTGAACAATTTTCAGCACAAAAAGCGTGGGAAGATAAATATCGCTTGCTTATCCAACTCGCTCGTCAACTACCGACTCTGACTGATGAGCAAAAGCAGCAGACTCAGGAAGTGAAAGGTTGCGAAAACAGAGTGTGGATTGGTGCAAGACTCAACGATGACCAAACATTTCATTTTTATGGCGATAGTGAAGGACGCGTTGTTAAAGGGTTATTTGCGATTTTATTAGCCGCAGTGGAACAAAAAAATAGCCAAGCGATCCTCGCTGTCGATTTTGAGGATATTTTGAATAGAACTGGGTTATCTGGCCAACTCAGTGAATCACGACAAAATGGAATAGCCGCATTAATAACGACTATTCGCAACTTTGCCAGCGAAATGACACCTGCCGAATAATGTACTAGAGGCTATGAAAATAGCCTCAGCTTTTGAGCGAATTTTCCCGCTCTAATTTTGCGACCATCTTCTTCAGAGCATGTGATACTGCAATAAAACCAAAACTTGCTGTCACCATCGTTGCCGCCCCAAAGCCTGAAGCGCAATCCATTCTTTTAGAGCCGTCAGCGGTACTTTTAGCCGCACAGACGGAGCCATCACTTTGCGGATAAACTAATTGCTCTGTTGAAAATACGCAGTCTATGCCTAATTTACCTTTGCTATTTTTAACAACATTAAAATCGGATTTCAGGCGCTCACGTAATTTTGCGGCAAGGGGATCTTGGATCGTTTTCGCTAAGTCTGTTACTTGGATCTGAGTTGGGTCGATTTGCCCTCCTGCGCCCCCTGTCGTTACAACGGGGACTTTATAACGCCGACAGTAAGCCAACAGAGCCGCCTTCGGCCTGACACTATCGATGGCATCAATAACATAATCAAACCCCGTAGAGAGCAGCTCAGCCACATTATCTACGCTCACAAAATCATCCACGATATTCACAACGCATTCAGGATTTATTTCTAAAATCCGTGCTTTCATGACTTCAACTTTTGGCTGACCCACTGTGGATTTAAGTGCATGTAACTGACGATTGGTATTAGTGATACAGATATCATCCATATCAATCAGGGTAATCTGCCCTATTCCCGTCCGTGCGAGTGCTTCCGCAGCCCAAACGCCGACACCCCCAATCCCAATAACACAAATATGAGAACGAGCAAAAAGTGATAGCGCTTGCTGTCCATAAAGACGTCCGATCCCAGCAAAACGCTGCATCCAAGCATCTGAAAGCTTAGTTTGCATAGTAAATAGTAACCTTAATAACTACATATGACCGAAAAGTGGCTGGCTCTTTTTCAACACCCACACTCTTCCGTAATGATTATAAAAACCGGCCATTCTACCTGCTTCATGACCTGTTCCATGATAGATATCGAAATGATGTCCTTTAATTGCACCACCAACATCTAGGGCAATCATCATACGCATTTCATAGCGTCCCGTAAATTTCCCTGCATTATCAAGTACAGGTATTTCTGCTAATAGCGCTGTGCCTGGCGGAATAAGTGTTTTATCCGATGCGACTGATGCTTTAGCAATTAACGGTACTGCACTAGCGCCTCTGACAGGAACAAATGATTGTGGTTTGAAGAAAACAAAGGAAGCATTTTGTTCGAGTAATTCGCGCACTTCTTGTTCGCTATGGCTATTCGCCCAATCGTGGATCGCTTGCAGTGACATTTTCTCTAACGGCACTTCACCACGATCGACAAGCACTTTACCTATGCTCTTATAAGCATGCCCATTTTTCCCCGCATAACCAAAGAAATTCAGCGGGCTACCATCACCAAAATCCACATAGCCGCTACCTTGAACTTCCATCATAAAGTTATCCATGGCGGAGTTACTGTAGGCTAGAATGAGTTTATCGCTTAAAGCACCATTGTATATCGCGGCTCGGCTGGGGAGGCGTTTTTTCCCTTTAGGTGGCATTGCATAAAGTGGGTGCTGAAATTCCCCCTGTTTGGTACGGCGAGCTTGGATAACCGGCGTGTAATACCCAGTAAATTGTACGTTACCATAATTATCCACCCCTTCCATTTGAAAGGCGGTTAAGTTGAAACTCGCCAGTTTTTTAGGATCTCCCCCTGCAACTAGCCAGTTTTCAATCGCATGATAGGTATCATTGTTACCTTGAAACAAACGCGGTGACGCATTCTTGATTTCATTAACTTGCCGATAAAAATCTTGTGAATTGATTGGGCGCCCTTGAACATTTACTTGGCTTACTTGCTGAAGATCTTGCTTTAAACGTCCATCTTTATACTGCTGCCCTTGATCTGTCGGGTGAGATTGACAGCCAACAAGTAAAGATACAAACGCACCTGCTACACACCATTTTTGCCATAATTTCATGTTATATCGCCCACTCCAATCCAATATGAAGCGCACAATAGCAAACCCACATAAAGAATGAAACGGCTAAAAATACTTACTCTCCTATCGCCGTACAAATTGTGGACTTATTACTGGTTATTATTTTTCCCCGCAATGGATAATTCACATTTATTTTTTATCATCGACTCTAAAAAAAGGATTTAGCCTATTGCCTGTTAATCAATCTCACCGCCCCATTAAAATGATTAATATTTAACCACTAAGTGTATATTTTGTTCTATCTATGCGGAAATTTGAAAAAAATACACAAAAAAACTTGCATCAGATCTCATCCCGAGTATAGTGCCCGCTATCGGACGCGGGGTGGAGCAGCTTGGTAGCTCGTCGGGCTCATAACCCGAAGGTCGTCGGTTCAAATCCGGCCCCCGCAACCAATCTTCAAATTAGTATCAAAAATATTTCAGGCGCGGGATGGAGCAGCCTGGTAGCTCGTCGGGCTCATAACCCGAAGGTCGTCGGTTCAAATCCGGCTCCCGCAACCAATATCCCCTGTTATATTTACCTCTTCAGTCGCGGGGTGGAGCAGCTTGGTAGCTCGTCGGGCTCATAACCCGAAGGTCGTTGGTTCAAATCCGGCCCCCGCAACCAATTCTTATTTTTCCTATTAAATCAATGCAATAATAAAAAAGGCAACTCACTTTTCAGCCAGTCACCTTTTCTAATTTATCGATTTTATTCTAGCGGCTAATTTCTAATCGCTAATTCGCCGCCATTACGAAAATAGGCTTTAATCCCTTGGAAGATAGATTCCGCCATCTGCTGCTGGAACTTCGCGGTTTTCAATTTACGCTCTTCTTCTAAGTTACTGATAAAGGCTGTTTCAACCAAGATTGAAGGGATCTCCGGCGCCTTCAATACCGCAAAGCCTGCCTGATCAACTTTATTTTTATGTAGCCGATTGACTTTGCCCATGCGCTTTAAAACCTCATCACCAAATTTGAGGCTGTCATTAATGGTTGCTGTTTGCACTAAATCAAGCATGGTATGGTCAAGGTAAACATCACCACTTTTGCTCACCCCACCAATTAAGTCAGCCTCGTTCTGTGTCTGAGCGAGGTAACGAGCGGTATTACTGGTGGCACCTTTAGTCGATAAGGCAAACACAGATGAACCGTGAGCTGAGCGATTGGTAAAGGCATCAGCGTGAATCGAAACAAACAAGTCTGCCTGCATTTTTCGAGCCTTAGCGACCCTAACCTTCAATGGAATAAATACATCCTCGTTACGAGTCATATAGGCACGCATTTTGGGATCTTTATCGATTAACGCTTTCAAACGGCGAGCGATTTGTAAAACCACATCTTTTTCTCGCGTTTTGTATTTCCCCATTGCGCCGGGATCTTCCCCCCCATGCCCTGGGTCAATCATAATAATAATGGGGCGATCTCGACCTGCTTTACCCGGTTTCTTCGCCTGAGCAGGCATTTTCTCTTCTAAATCGCCTTTATTATAATCTTCCAATAAGGCAAGCAATGGATCGTCCGATGTTTCTACCCCTTTACCCGGATAGAAATCTAACACCAAACGGTTTTTAAATTCAGCAACGGGCGCGATAGTAAAAATCTGTGGGCTGACTTTATTTTTGACTTCAAAAACAAGACGCACTGTTTTTGGATCAAACTGCCCGACCCGTACTAATTTTAAATGCGGGTCGCGAGATTGGATTTGAGTTCCCATCTGCTTCAGAATGTTGTTCAGCTGTACCCCTTCCAAATCGATAACGATGCGTTCAGGGTTATGCAGTACCAACTGGCGATATTTTAATGGAGCACTCGATTCTAGCGTCACGCGCGTATAACTTGATGCAGGCCAGATACGTACTGCGATCACATTTGTATTCGCAGCAAAGCCAAATGGGCTGACACTAAGCAACATAACCGCTGCCGCTCCTTGTAAAAGGCGGCGTTTAGATGGACAGTGATCTGGGTGACTCATCAATAATTCCGAACCTAAAACTGAATATCAGGTGATTTTAGAACAAAAGCCAAATAGAGGCCAGAAACATAAACTCTAGCGAATCATTCGCATACTGTCATCAAGAATACACATTTAAATATAGAGATATGTAAACCCAAATAATAAAAATGTTACAAGTCTTATCCTATATTTTGCTTGATATTTATCGCTAAAAAGAATAAAAATACATTAATAGCGAATAAAAATTCAGTTAAGAGGGTGGTTATGAAAGAGCGCAGCACCGAATTGGTAGATGAGTTTCGCCATTCGGTTCCTTATATCAATGCCCACCGCGGCAAAACATTTATTATTATGCTTGGTGGAGAAGCAATTGCGCATGAGAATTTTCCGAGTATTGTCAATGATATAGGATTATTACATAGTCTTGGTATCCGCATTATCGTAGTTTACGGCGCTCGCCCTCAAATCGAAGATATTTTAGCCGAGCATAATTATGAGGCTGTTTATCATAAACATACCCGCGTAACGGATGCGAATACACTTGAATACGTTAAGCAAGCCTCTGGTGCCTTATTACTTGATATTACGGCTCGTTTATCGATGAGTCTGAGTAACACACCTTTACAAGGCGCTCATATTAGCGTTGTCAGCGGTAACTTTGTGATCGCGCAACCACTCGGTGTGGATGATGGCGTTGATTACTGCCATAGCGGGCGTATCCGCCGCATTGATGAAGATGCTATCAATAAACAACTGGATAATGGCTCTATCGTACTTATTGGTCCGGTTGCCGTGTCTGTTACTGGTGAAAGTTTTAATCTCACTTCTGAGGAAATAGCCACTCAACTCGCAGTGAAAATGAAGGCTGAAAAGTTAATCGGCTTTTGTTCTTCACAAGGAGTCGCTGATAAAGATGGCAATATTTTATCAGAATTATTCCCCGATGAAGCCGAAGATAGGATCCAAGAGCTGGAATCCGAAGGGGATTATTATTCAGGTACTGTGCGCTTTTTACGTGGTGCGGCGAAAGCTTGCCGCCGCGGTGTTCGTCGCAGCCATTTATTAAGTTATCAAGAAGATGGCTCGCTAATCCAAGAGCTCTTTTCGCGCGATGGCATTGGTACGCAAATTGTCATGGAAAGCGCCGAACAAATCCGTCGTGCTAATATTAATGATATCGGCGGTATTCTTGAGTTAATTCGCCCTCTTGAGCAGCAAGGCATCCTTGTAAGACGTTCACGGGAGCAACTTGAGATGGAAATCGATAAATTTACGATCATTGAACGAGATAACTTAGTGATTGCTTGTGCGGCTCTCTACCCTTACCCCGAAGAAAAACTGGGGGAAATGGCTTGTGTCGCCGTGCATCCTGACTACCGTAGCTCTTCGCGGGGAGAAGAACTTTTACATCGAGTTTCCCTACAGGCTAAGCAATTAGGGTTAGCAAAGCTATTTGTTTTAACCACACGTAGTATTCATTGGTTCCAAGAAAGGGGCTTTATTCCCGCAGAGATTGAGATGTTGCCATTGAAAAAACAGGCGCTATATAACTACCAACGCCGTTCTAAAATTTTGATGCTAGATTTACATGCAAAAGCCGATAAATAGGCTTTTGCTCGACTAACCTGACAATTTACTTACTGTCAGGTTAGTCAATCAACCTAAGCGATTTGTACCACTCTTGATTTTTGGCATAGCGGTATGCTATCGATTAAAGGTTGTAGCAGTGATGACATTTCGGCAAATGATGCGCCATAGAAATAGAATGCTGTTTCTGTAGGGCCTTCCCACACACCATGGATCGCACCAATATCTTCTACAGCCTCATCTAATTTATCGAAAATATCGTTAATATCGCTATTTTCATAAACTTCGTCGGGCAAATCAGTACCATTTAAATAAAGGGCTAACCCTTCTTCATCACCAAATTCAATCACAGTGTCTTCACCATGAATAACTAAACGTGATCCTTTCGGCGCCAACATGGATGAAAACAATTGAATAATTAAGCTGATATTTTCATCATTCGCCTCTGCAACAGATAACTCAATATCACACTCATCAATTTCACCATTGTCTGAAAGTAACGTGCCACCACCTGTCACATGAATATCTTTTTCCATACTTTGCATAACATGCATAAAGGCATCTTCTAAGTCTGCACGTCTTTCTGGCTGAATTCTCGCTTTAAGCGTGACTGTTATTGCCGTCGTTGTTGGCTGGGTATCCATATTATTACCTTTTGCATTTAAGTCTAATTATGTAGCCAAGGCTACTACGTTTATTTTACATTCATGAGCTGTATTGCTAAGCCACTACGTCGTTTCGTCGGTGTCTCAATGGCACGGCGTAAAATCTTAATCGTGCAATACAAAGAAAGTTCTTTTTTGGCGCGAGTTATTGCAGTATACACAAGCTCTCGAGTGACGACTGGTGAATATACCTTCGGTAGTACTAAGGCGGTATGAGCAAACTCTGAACCTTGTGATTTATGTACAGTCATTGCATATGCTGTTTCATGTAAAGGCAACCGATTAGGTTGGATCCCCTTAATTGAGCCATCGGGATACTGAAAATAAGCTCTAAGTGCCCCTTCTTCATCAGGCAGGATTATCCCTATATCGCCATTAAATAGCCCTAATGGACTATCATTTCGGCTGATCATAATTGGCCTACCTGCATAATGTTTATTTATTTGGTTTAATGGCCGATGAATAAGCCCCTGCCGATGAAGCAGTTTTTCTAATTTTTCGTTTATCCCTGTTACACCATAGGGGCCATCTCTCAAAGCTGTCAACAAACGAAATTGATTAAATTTAAATAAAATCTCAGCCGGATCCTGTCTAGCTTTTACTGATAGAAGATAATCTTGATAGAAATTAGATGCTGCTATCAACATCTGTGCATAATCATCCTCACTTTCTTGTAAATAAGTATGCACGTCATTTAATGTGCTGTTTAATAACTTTTCAGCACGCTTGGTATCTCCATCATTAACCGCAAAAGCAAGCTGCCCGATACCCGAAGAAGCCGAAAAACGGTAACTTTTACGCAGTAGGCAGAGGCTATCTCTGATCAAAGGGCCTGTATTTGATGTAAAGTGATCGAGTGCGTATCCTGTCAGTTGAGCCAATTCTTGGGCACGTTGAGGGCTATATCCTTGATCCGCAAATTGGCAAATATCTCCAAGTACAGCCCCCGCTTCGACGGATGCTAATTGATCTTTATCCCCTAAAAAGATCAATTTGGCATTTACTGGCAAGGCTTCGATTAATTTACCCATCATGGGTAAATCCACCATGGAAGCCTCGTCAACAATCAAAATATCCAGTGTTAATAAATTATCACGGTGATAGCGGAATTGCTGGCTTTCAGGTTGTGCCCCTAATAGCCTATGCAGTGTTTTTGCCTGATTAGGCAACATATGTCGCTCTTCATCGGTCAATGACAAGCCATCGAGTGCTGCCCCCAACGACTCTGTTAAACGTGCCGCAGCTTTACCTGTCGGCGCTGCTAATTCAATTTGAATACGTTGTTTATTCTCTACAGCCAATTTAACCAATGCCGCTAAAATTCGAGCAACTGTGGTTGTTTTCCCCGTGCCAGGCCCCCCTGAAATCACGGAAACTCGGCTAGTGACAGCCACTGCGGCAGCTATTTTTTGCCAGTCAATTTCATCACTTTGCGGGAAAAGAGCGTCTAATATTCCTTTAATGCGCAGAGCATCATATTGAGGTAGTCCGGTGTGTGAAAAGTAGTCTGAAACACTTTGCTCATATTGCCATAGCCGCTGAAAATATAAAAACTCCCCCGATAACACCAAGGGGGATAATTCACTTTCCCCCGCTAGGCAGACAAAAGGGGCATTTTTAACTAGGTGATAAATGGTTTCTGGATCAGGTGTACCTATTGCGTGCCAAAATTCGTCTGCAAGTTCAGGATGGCGCCCTGCAAACAGTTTTTCCTGACTGAAATCAGATAATGACAAGCAGACATGCCCCGCCATCGTCTCAGCACTCAATAATGCGGTAAGCAGTAATAATGTTGGGTTTTGCTCTTGTGTAATGTTATAAGCAAACTGGATATCAAGGGGAGTGAATAATCGCGCTTCGAGCGCTTTATTAAACAGCGCTTTCATCATGGCTCACTTCCCTCTTGTGCGTTACGAAATAGTTGGTCCAGTTCGTCGATAAATGCCTTTTCTGGCCGATAATAAAAAATACCATTTTTTGACTCTGCCCGATCAATGCCACGAAGAAAGAGGTAATAGACGCCACCAAAATGAACATCATACTGATAGTTAGGTAACCGCTGTTTAAGGTAACGATGCAGCGCTAATGAATATAATTGATATTGAAGATCATAACGGTGGTCAATCATCGCTTCAGCCATCGCAGATTGCGTATAGCTAGCCGCATCATCACCGAGGTAATTTGATTTATAATCAAGGAGATAAAATTTCCCCTTCCATAAAAACGTTAAATCGATAAACCCTTTTAAAATACCTTGTACTTTTTCAAAATTAAGCGGAGGGCAAGCCGCAGATAGCGGATCATATCGATGAGTAATGCGATCAACATCTTCAGCTTGAAGCAAGTTATCAATAGGAAGATAAAACTGTAGTTCATCTAACATATCTTGAGGCGCTAATGCAGACAAGCATAAACCATCATCTGCCAGTGGCGCATCCACAATAGCCGCCAGCCATGCCTGTAACATGTCAGCCCATTTGGTATCAAACCCTGCTCCTTGCAATTTCTCAACTAACCATTCAAGGGGGATCTCTTGTGAAAAGTCCATTTCTTCCATAAGTTCATGAAGAAAAGTTCCCGGTGCAGTTCCGCGGGGAAACAGATGTGGTGTCAACGTAAATTCATCGATTTCTGGTAAAGTGGCATCTAAGCTAGCTTCCACATCTATTTTAGGTGCCAGTGAGGTCGCAAGCTGCTCAGCACTTATCGCTTGCTCATTACCACTGCCACTATGACCACTGCTATAGCTCAACCCTGAATAACTGGTTACTCTCCAATGGTAGTCAAAGAAGCGAGTAATATCCCTAGCTGACAATGACTCATTATCATCTTGATCAAAAGACATTGAGATAGATTCTGTATACTCAATGCGCTCCACACTAATCGCTGTACCGGCAAGCTCTGCTAATCCTTTATTGAGTAAGCTAAAATCCCCTGCTTCTCCCTTTTGAATTAAATACCCCAAAGCAGATAAGTGTAGGTCGGTTTCACCACTTTTCTTGCGGTTACCTTTAATTATTGGCGCAATACCAACACTACAATGATAGATTGCACGTGTTAAGGCAACATAGAGTAGCCGTAAGTCTTCCGCCAAACGCTCTTCATCCGCAAGCGCAACGTTCTCTTCACTATCATCTAAGTCTAAATGAGTGCCGTAATTCTCCCTGTCATGGTACAGCGCCTTTGATTGTGGTAAAAAATTACTCGCAAATGGCAGCCAAACAATCTTGTATTCAAGGCCTTTTGATTTGTGGATGGTACTGATTTGAACTAGGTGTTTATCACTTTCTAAACGCATTTGCTGTGCGTTCGATTGATGATCAGGATGAGCAATTTGCTGTGTTAACCAACGCACTAATGTGTGCTCTCCTTCTAATTGAAGAGACATCTCTTGAAGCAGTTCACCAATATGCATCAAATCCATTAAACGACGTTCACCTTCCACGGCAGAAAGCAATGATTCTGCAATATGGCGCTCCGCCATCAGAACCCGAAGCATCGGCAGAACCCCGCGCTTACGCCAAATTAGCGCGTATTGAGAAAACTCATCCACCAGCGCTTCCCATGCCTTTTCATCGTAATTTAGCGCATCAATCTCTTTGGCGTTTAGCCCTAAAGTTCCCGTTGCTAGTGCACTACGTAAAATACGCTCTTTTTCTGGCGACAGTACCGCTTGTAAAATCCATAAAAGGTCACGCGCTTCTTGGGTCGCAAAAACACTTTCTCTATTCGATAGGAAGACAGATGGGATACCCAACTGATTGAGCGCATCACGGATCAGTGTTGCTTCACGTCGGCTTCTCACCAAGACTGTAATATCAGCCGCAGAAACCGGATGTTGTTTTCCATCACTATGCTGAAATAAGCTTGTTCCCTCAGCTCCCCCTTGTAACCATTGACTGATCTGTGCGGCGCATTGTGATGCCATTGTTTGCTCATAATCAGCAATAGAAACCGCTTCTGCATCAATTTGCCAAAATGTTAGCGCTTTTACTGCTTGACCATGATGCTTTAATATCTTGCCCGCATTTTTGGCTGCAAAGTTGACAGGGTTAAATGGGATCTGCTCAAAAATAAAAGGTTTTTCGCAATGGCTAAAAATACGGTTAACAGCTTCAACCATTTGCTCGGAGGAGCGATGGTTAGTTTCTAGTGTATAGTGAGCACTAACCTGCTTTTTCGCTGCAATGTAAGTAAAAATATCAGCGCCGCGAAACGCATAAATAGCTTGTTTAGGGTCACCAATAAATAACAATGCACTATTTTCAACCTCATGATAAATCCGCTGAAAAATACGATATTGTTGAGGGTCGGTATCCTGAAACTCATCAATCATCGCAACAGGGAAACGCTGGCTAATGGCTTTAGCTAAGTAATCTCCGCCCTGCTTTTTTAATGCGTTATCTAAGCGAGTGAGCAAATCATCAAACCCCATCTCGCCTCTACTGTGTTTTTCTCGGGCAATGTTTTGCCTAACTTCTGTTATGGCAACGGGAATAATCAGATCTTTAATGGTTAGGGATTGCGAAAGAAGTTCATCAATGAGCGCGAATACCTCGTGCTCAGGGCCTGAGCCACTTTTCGATTTATCATGTAAGGCAGCTTGCGAAAACCGAATAATTTCTTTTGGCAGTTGGTAATCTTGTGTCTCTTCCTCTGCCCAGCGTGCCATTTTATCTAACCAGCTCGGTAAAAAGCGCGAGCTATAACTACGTTTATCAACATCCGAGCTAACAATCCGTTTTTCAATCTCAGAGCACCCTGCTAGCCATAAAGACTTCACTTGAGTAATGAGTTCGATTAAACGCTGGTGACGCTCTTCAAAGGTTTCTTTATTTGGCGTTTCATTAACTATGTATGGCATATCACCTTGTAAAAAAGGCTTAATATCCGCCAGTAGTGCTTCCGGACTATTCCATTGTGACAAAACAACTTTTGCCATTGAATAATCGAGTGGATAGAAATGACGCCGCCAAAAATCAGCACAAGCTTGCTTTTGAATCGGAAGTTCATCTTGGATCATCGTCTGTTCAAATAAAACGCCTGATTCAAAAGCATTGTGAACTAACATTCTCTGACAAAAGCCATGAATGGTATAAATCGCAGCTTCATCCATTTGACGCTCAGCGGTAAGTAACCAATTTATGGCAAACTCACGTTGCTCTGGTGTTGGAATTTGCGAGAGTAGCTCTAAATATTCCGGCTCTTTTTCGAAACCGACCCCATCACGGATACAAGCAAGGCGCATTTTATGAATTCGCTCACGTATACGCCCTCGTAATTCATTAGTTGCGGCTTCTGTAAATGTCACTACGAGAATTTCTTCAACTGTAAGAGGTCGGGGGAAAGCATTCTCCCCCCCTAACCCTAATAGTAAACGCAGATAGAGTATCCCTATCGTATAGGTTTTGCCTGTACCCGCAGAGGCTTCAATTAACCGTTGGCCTTGTAATGGTAACGAAAAAGCATCTAACAATTGGGAACTTATCTGCATTTTACTCACTTCGCATCTTCCTTAACTGGCAAGATTTTTTGAAATTCTGACGCATTCGGATAGAACACCCAGCCTTTTAGTGGTGCATATCCTGTTTTTTCATTGACATCTTGACCAATAACTTGAGATGCCAACGCTAACCCTTGACGTTTCATCACCGCTTTTTGGTAGTACTCAATCACTTGCTGCTGAGTCACTTTCTCAAATAACGCGAGTACTTTCTCTCGGGTATCGAACGTAAAAATATTGCGGTTAAAGTCTGAAGAATAACGTCCAACCTCTTCATAGAAAGTTTGTGGAGGTTGTTTCATTTCAGTAATAATCGATTGTTTATACTGTTCAAACTCTTGGGCTGGTAGTTTGTTCAGCTTATCGAGTGCAACTTGATAAAACTCTTGGTAACGAGAGTTCAAGTAGTCCGGTGTTTTTGCGTTACTTTGCAATAAGAAACCAATTCCCCACTGGTCACCTAACCCAACTTTGAAAGCAAAAACCGCATACCCAAGTTGCTCATTTGTTCTTAGTTGATCGTAAAACCAAGGCTGAATGATATTAGACAGAAGGCCAGACAATACCGCCCCTTCAATACGGCTGTAACCTTCAGGGATAAATATCTCTGCCAAAGCGTTATCTGTACTTTGAGCTTGGTGATGGAAATCCGCTAAATATAGTTTATCAACAACGACGATATCACCACGCCACCAATTTGTTCCTTTGCTCTTAAGTAACTTTTGGGCATCTTGGATCACTTTCACGCTTTGTTTATCGGTTAAATTACCAATAACCATCGCCTGTAGCGCTGCACTATCCACAACTTTGCTACGATAATCTGTAATATCTTTTAGCGAAATGCTATCAAGCACTGATAACCGTTCTTCTTGCTCAAAATAAGGTACGGTATCGATACGACGCAGTGGTTGCATCGCTAATTCATAAGCTTTGGCATTATTAGCAACTTTAATTTGCTCCTGATACCAAGATTTCGCCTGAGCCAGTTCCCTTTCGGTAGGTTCAAAGCTGACATAAAGCTTGGTCATTGATAAAAACAACTCAGGTAAATGCTGTGTATAACCACTCGCATTAAACTGTAAGCCAAGTCCTTGGGAAACAGAAACAGACATCCCAGCAACGGATGCTTGGTATTGCAATTCATCCATTTTTAAAGAAGCGATATATTGCAGTAACGCGCCTGTCACTTGCGATTTAGCATCCTGCATCCCCTCTTTCGTTCTAAGAGATAAATTAATTGTTGCCTTCGGTTCGTCCGCGAAATATTGGCTAGGCATATAGAGCACTCGAGTGTTATCTGTTTGATAGATAAGCTCTGGGTGCTTATATGTCTTATCAACCTTAATTAATGACAAGTTATCAGGAATGTATGGGTTTAATTCAGGCAATCTAAATTTCATTTTAGATTCCAATTTATCCCATTGTGCTAACTGCTTTTCTGTAATTTTATCAACCTGATAAGGTGCATTCACAAAGTAAGCTTTTTTGTTATGAGGCTCATCCGGGCTAATAAACCAAATCCTCGCATCTTTTGCCGTTAATTCAGATAGACGAGCCTTAATGGCAGCAGGATCATACTTGTCAGCAATATAATCTGAGTCCAGTACATGCTTCACTGGTACATTGATCATTTGGTCTGATAACCACTCAATGTAATTCATATCTCTGACAATGGAGCCATAACGAAAAGAGAGATTCAGTACATTGGCAATTTCTTCAAAATAATTTTTATTAATACCGTCTTTTTTCAGTAAATCGATATAAGAGAAAACAGCCGCAATAATCTGATCGCGCTCTGCTAACCCTTTATCGGTTAACGTAATATAAATTGAGAAAACACCATCATTGCGATCTGCATTTGGTGTTGATGACGCACTGATCCCTTCGGCAAGCCCTTGAGATATTAACCAATCAGCAAGCGTACCTGGGCTGCGATTCCCAATTAGGTAACCAATATACTCATCACTTTTACTACGAAAGTCAGCCATATTGTTTTTTATGCTAAACTCAAGCTGAATTGCTTTTTGTGGCTGAGCGGGAACATAGTGAATGATGATCCCCTTTTCGTTATCTGTAACGGCTGGCACATCTGTCGATGGTGCAGTGACTTGACGATCTGGGATGCGTCCAAAGGTTTCTGCTGCTATTTTTGCCAATGACTCTATAGACTGGTCGCCATAAAGCACACCATTCATCAAATTTGCAGAGTAGTATTGCTTATAAAAACCCACCAGCTCTGCTTGTAATTTACTGTTCGGTTTATCTTGTAGCGTCTCTAAGTTCCCACCGGAAAAACGTGAGTTCGGATGCTGAGGATTTAACGTTTCCGAACGAACCTGCCATAACCGCATGCCATCACGGGAGCGCGCCATCGTCAGTTCAGCATTGACCGCATTACGCTCTCTGTCTGCATTAGTTGGGTCGAGCAATGGATCTGCCAATGCATCAGCCAATCGATCGGTTGCTTGTTGAAGTGCACTATTTTCAACTTCCAAATAATAAGCAGTACGATGAGCGGCAGTACTTGCATTATGACTACCACCGTGTTTTTGCAAAAACTCAGACAAACTGCTTGGTTCTGGATATTTTTTAGATCCCATCAACACCATGTGTTCTAAATAGTGCGCTAACCCCAATTGACTATCTGGATTTTCTAGACTTCCAACAGGAATGGATACCGCCGCTAATGACTTTGTCGCTTTAGGATCGGACACCAATAGAACAACCATGCCATTATTTAACTTGATGGCTTGATAAGTTCTTGGGTCATTTTCACTCTTATTGATAGTCTCAGGTAAAACTTGCCAAAGGGGTTGTGCGGCTACCGCTCCCCCCCAAGCCACTAAGGCCAACAACAAGAAAAATTGAGCGATACTTTTGGATAAACGTAGCATCCTTTAATGCTCCCCTTTTTATTTTAAATGTTCTGCCATTGGCAGAAGGTAACGCTGAGTATTTTCCAACAGCGCCTGAATTAAGTTCTGATCGATGTTTCTACAAACTCGTAAAACATAATCGTCTTCCATTTCACCTCTTTTCATTGAAGAACCTTGAAGACTTTGCATTAATGCGGACAGTGCTTTTTGCTGAATCTCCTCAGAAACAAAGTCATACTGTTTGCTCTTTTTATCAAAGCAAGCGGACAGCCAGTTCCAACCGCTTTGATTTAATAATAATAGTGGTGAATTTAGCCCATCACAGTAACCTGTGATTAATTGCTCTAAGTATTTTTTCGCATCGTCTTGTTTTACACTAGAAAAGTGCCAAATGCTATTCTCTCTACCAAACGCGATACTCTCACCTTCAGCGATAGCAAAATTAAATAATAAGTGTTCAACCCACAGCTGAACGCCATCATTTGCGGTTAAATAGGCAGGCCGATAGCGCAACACCCCTTTTTCATGAATATTCTTTAATACCCCATTAATTTTGATGCCGTTAATTTGAATATCAATAACGTGATCAAATAGTTGTGCATTCTGCTCTTTAATCTTCTCTGCAAGTGGCGCAATATCCTTAACTTGCTGCTCCCAAAAAAGCTGACCAAATTGTTTTGCGGGTAACTGCCCCGCCGCCCTTAATGCCTGATATAAAGGTGCCGGATTCTCATCTTTAATGAGTAAGGCTAAAAGTCGCTCATTCACTTTATAGCGCTGTAACCTATCCAGAATAAAAGGTTCATCTTCTGGTAGCTCTGTTTCTTCAATCGTAAAATGAATTTTTAAGCGCTGCTGGAAAAAAGCCCTAATTGGGTGCCGATAGAAGCGTAACAGTTGTTCAATCGAAATATCGGTCACTGGCTCTCGTTCATCCAAGGTAGAGATAAATGATTTGTTCCCTTGAAAAGTTGTTTTGGCCGCTGGTAACCACTCACTCGCAAAGCTTTGATAGGGTGAATTAGCTATAAAGTTTTCTTTCGCAAATGGCACTCTATTGTGTTGGAACACCAAATGCTCTTTTAATTTTATCGCGCTGTCATCAATATTAAGGGCTTCATCGCCTTCCAGACAGAAACTCTGGCAAATATAATCTAACAATTCGGTAACCAATACCGATGGGTTACACACCTGATTATCTTGGATAGATAAGCCGATATAACTGATATAGAGCTGTTGTGCAGCTGAATTCAATGCTTCCAAAAACAGATAACGGTCATCATCCCTACGCTTCCTATCCCCTCTAGCTGGTTTTTCTGCCATTAAATCGAACCCTAATGGCGGAATTGTTCGAGGATAGATACCATCATTCATGCCTAGCAAGCAGACCACCTTAAAGGGCACTGAACGCATAGGCATTAGTGTACAAAAATTGATAGCTCCCGCTAAAAAGCGTTGGCTGATCTTCTCTTCATCAAAACAGACTGCCAATTCATCCCGAATTAAGCGTAAAGGCACCTGTTCATCATAGCCAGAGCCCTGCGCATTTTGGATAATTTTATGCCACTGCTCTGTAACAAGAGTAAGTACTAACTCAGCATCTCCGTCAACGTGAAAGAAGCTGTCAATTAGCTGCTGGCAAACCTCTTTCCACTCATCAAGAGTTCTTTCAACGTCTAGTAAGGTTCGCCATTCTTTTAGTGTATTCACTAATAAAGCGAGTTTACCTGCTAATTGAGCAGCTAAACCACTACTTTCATCATACGGTAAAACATCATGCCAAGGGCCATATCGACTGTCCATCGCATAACCTAACAGCATGCGACTTAAACCAAACTCCCAGGTATTTTGCCCTATCACTGGAAGCGATAAAGCGCGAACGTTATCATCATCCAATCCCCAGCGGATACCTGACTCATTAACCCACCTGCGTAACAAGCCTAATTCCCTTTCATCAATATCAAAGCGTGCAGCAAAAGCAGAGACCTCAAGTAATGTGAGTACTTGCTCCGTTGAAAAACGGCTTTGAGGCAGGTCGAGTAACAGTATAAATGCCTGTAAGATTGGGTGTGCTTGTAAGGCTTTTCTATCTGAAATAGAAAACGGGATATATCGCTTAGACGCGGTATTACCAAAGACGGCTTGGATAAATGGAGTATAACTATCAATATCCGAAACCATCACAATGATATCCCTCGGGGTCAATGAAGGGTCTTGTTCAAACAGCGCCAATAATTTGTCTTGTAAAACTTCCACTTCCCTTTGAGCACTGTGGCAAGAATGAAATGTGACGGATTGATCAGATAAGGTTAATACTCGCTTATTTTGACTTGTATTGTAATCCGTTAATGTGGTTCCTAGCTGAGCATGGTTTTCGAGATCTAAAATGTCTTGCTGCAAATGCTCTAGTAAACAACTACGATCGGTATCCACAAATGCTGAAATTTCATTTGCACCATCGATTTGTGAAATAAAATAGAGGTTATCTCTCCCCAATTTTCCCCATGATGCCAGCAGTGGGTTCGCTAACTCTTGCTCTCCCTCTGCATTAAATAACCCTTGAGCATGCTCATCTATTTTAAAACGTGATATTTCATGCTTATCAATATAATGATGCAGTTTTCTTTTTTGAAGTTTTGCGAGAAAAGCGTGGCTATGGATATCCCCCCAATAGTAGCGGCAAGGGTTAGTAAACATTAAATGGATATCTGTGTGTTCTGCAATGGCATTCAATGCTTGCAGGTAAACAGGTGGTAATGAAGAGATACCGCAAATAAAAATGCGTTTTGGTAGAGCATCTCGTACGCCCTGAGTGGTGGACAATTTATCGATAAAGCTCTGATAAAGATTCGCTCGGTGCCATGGGGATTGCCCAAGTGAGTCAGTATAAGCAACTAACCGTAGCCATAACCGTTTCTGCCATAGCTGATTGGTTCCTAAACCATCAATAAGCTCATTTTGTTGCCATTTTTCAATCCACTGAGGCCGATATACTAAATATTGGTCAAATAGATCCGCGACACGCCCAGCAAGTTGATGTAGCTTACGTTTATCTAAGTCATTATGAAGGTAATGGCGTAGTGGCTCAAATTCATCTTCATCGATCACTTCAGGTAAGATTTTCATCAACTTCCATGTCATCGCCTGCTTAGTGTAAGCGCTCTCTTTTGGTATATCCGGTAATACCCGTCGAAACATATCCCAAATAAAGGTTGCCGGTAATGGATAATAAATATTCGCTGCTATTCCGAAGCGTTTTGCTAATTCTATCTGTAACCATTGAGACATACCGGGGCTTTGTACCAAGATTATCTCTTGTTCGAACGGGTGAGAAAGAGGCTCATTCTCCATTAAGTGAGCTATCAGTTCCTTTAACAGCTCTAACTGATTAGAATGATAAACCTGAAACATTGTTATCTCCTGTTCTACAAAACCAGCGGTTTAGAGAAAGTGCTTGCCTAGTCGTTGATAGGGTTACTTTGATATCACGACAACCATCTAATACGGTGAATGTCTGTGAGCTTAGCTGCCAATCGGGGTACATACCCCCTGAATTTTCAAGGATGGGCACCACACCCACCGTTGTGCGTTCCAAATTGCTCTGTAACTCTCTTAATGCTATTGAATTATGAAATATCCAATTGAAATTCAAGGTAATATATTGGCTGTAGTTTAACAGAGCAATTAACAAAATAGCAAAAACAACGAGGGCGATCATTGATTCTATTAATGCGAAACCTTCCTGTTGACTGGTGGGCGACCTCATGAACAAAATCCTTTTTGATTAACAGGGCAATAATCCAACCAACCTTTTATACGTGGCCTGACTTTTTGAGTTTTAGAGATAGGCGCGACCCAACGATAAACCGTCACATAGTGCCGCCCTTTATATAGACCTTTGCCCGATAAAACAAACTGCCCACTCTTATAATGTTTAATACAGCTCACCCACGTTTGAGTTGGTGGTCGTTGGCATTGCCAATTTGCCCCTCTGTACGTCGTTAACCGCCAAGATTGCTTTAACCCCCACGCTAGCGCTGATTCTGCTTGGTTAAAAGCTTCGATATAGTTTTTTTCACGAAAAAACTCATCACGGGCATTATCTTGATAAAAATGTAAGGTTTTTAATAATAATAACCCCATAGTTATCAACACAATGACCATGACTAACGCAATGTTTCCTCTTTGCTCCCTAACTCGCCTCATCGTAAGTTTCTCAGCAAAACAGCGGTACGATAATGCAGCACTTTGTGAGGCAAATGAGGACTTTCAATATCAAGGCTCATTTCAAGTATTGATTGTGATTGATCCCAAGTAAATCTCATTGAATTCACTTTAATCATTAAGGGGTCAAACAAGGATAACCACCGATTGCCATCACAATCCATCACATTACGGTTTGACTCTAATTTTCTATCATTGAGCCGGTAACCAAAAAAATCAGACTCCTTATTTCTGCCTCTGACAGGTCTCCATGTACCTGATAAATTTTGGTCGTAAGCGAAAATAATGCAGGAATTAGGGTGACGACCTAAAAATTTAGCACCGATCTTGATAGGCTCTCCTTGGCAAGAGAAACTACTACAATAGCCAATACGCCTAAAATCCTTTTCCATATTAATAAGCACCTGCCTAACCTCCCTATCTACCTGATACTGAATATAAGATTGGTGAGTCTGTTTAAACAAATTCGGGAGAACAGCAATGGCAGCAAGACAAACTAAGCTACTGATAGCCATTGCTATCAATGTTTCAACTAAGGAAAAACCGTGTTGTTCATTGATTTTCATAAGAGAAACTCAACAACGCGGAATTCCAGTCAGTTTATCATTGCTACACACCCTGATCCGCCCCATCGCTGACATGAATACCGTGATCTGCCCAAAATCATTTTTCAATTCAAGACGAAAAGAGTGGCTAGTCCCTTGCTTCCCATAAAAATCAACAGATAAACGAGAAGCCGTTTTAATTTCAATGCCTTCAAATTGGGTCGATGCTAATGCTGCAATGGATTTTCTAGCTCCGGCCTCTTTGATGCTTAACGTCCATTCTCCTTGAGAGAGTGCTATCGATAAACTGCGATGTCGATTTAAATAAACACTCTCCATCAAATGACGGTAAATAAATACGGTAACCTGCCGTGCAGCATCAATTAAGCGTAGCTTTTGCTGTTGTTGCTGCCAGTTATATAACGCGGGTAACAAAGCTAAAGAACAAATAAATAACACCACTAAAAGCTCAATGAGCGTGAAGCCTTTCTCTCCTTTCACTATTCGAATTTCCATATATCGCCGCCATTATCTTCGCAAAATGTGCACTTAATATTGTCGACGATGGCAAATAAAAACAGCGTGATTAGTTCACTCTACATAGCCTTTCGCAAACTATTATGAAATTCATAATAGCTGTTTCGTTATTTTAGGAAGCGCTTCGCAAAAAATGATGAGGGCGAAAAAAAGAGGTAACAAACTGAATTTGGAAAAGGTAAAAAAAACCAAGGCGCGGTTCAAAATGACCATACGCCTTGGTTTATCAACGTATCTCTAGGTTGCGTTATACCGTAAATGGATACTTGATAGCTTCGTGGCACTGATACCCCTCTAGGGTGAAGTCATCAGTGCTAACCCAAGTTTCAATATCTTCCAACGTTTTAATTTGAGGGTTTATCGATAATGAAGGCAAAGGGAAAGGTTCACGCTTCAACTGTACATCACGCATCAATGGCAATTGGTTTTCATAAATATGCGCATTCACAATTTTATGGTATGCCTTACCTGCTTTATGACCCGTAATTCGTGCCATTAATGCCAATAATACAAAGCACTGCACTTGGTTAAAGTTTAAACCTAGTGGTACATCACAACTACGTTGATAAGAGGTCAAATGGAGGGTATCACCTAATAATGAAAATGTATGGGTGTGCATGCAAGGACGCAGACACCCCATTTCAAATTCACCGGGGTTATAAAAAGTAATGATTTCAGCGCGGTCATCAATACCATTTTTTAGGTTATTAACTACCTTTTTAAGCTGATCAAGGTGTGAACCATCAGGACGTTGCCAAGAACGACCTTGGACACCGTATACACGCCCCATATCATCTTCACCTTTTCGATGGGGATTATTTAGCCATGCTTGGTTTTCATTAGCATTAGCATTCCATGTATTACAGCCAATTTCACGAAACTGAGCTGCGCTATCATAGCCACGTAGGTAGCCTAATAGCTCGGCAATAGCTGCCTTATAAAAGCTTTTTCGGGTCGTGATTAATGGAAACTGGTTATTCGCAACATCATATTCCAGATCAGCATTAATCACAGTTAAACAACGTACCCCCGTACGTTTATTTTCAACCCACTGGCCTTCATCAATGATGCGCTGACATAACTCAAGATACTGCTTCATAATCACTCTCTTACTCAATAGGCTACAAAATTGCCGATAACTGTAACCTTATAATATTAATAGATTTTAACTAACGCGAAGTACCGCTTGGCGGCAAATAAATCAACCACTCAGGTTGTGGCTAATGTGAGGAAACTTAGCCGACAACCTAACTACTTGGAGTATGACAACCCTATATTGATTTATTTACTTGGCTGCTGCTCTTTATTATCAGGCTTATGTGCGGGAACATTTTTACCATACTTATATGCCCAAATGATCATCAACACACCAATAATAATCATCGGTATTGATAAAATTTGGCCCATACTGATCCCACTGAATAAGCCTAGCTGAGCATCAGGCTGCCTAAAGAACTCAACGATAATGCGGAATGCACCATAACCAATTAAGAATAAACCTGAAACACTGCCCATTGGCCGAGGTTTACGGACAAATAAGTTAAGGATAAGGAATAACACAACGCCTTCTAAAAACATCTCATAAAGTTGAGATGGGTGGCGAGGAAGCACGCCATACTGCTCTAGAATAGGGATTAATGAAGGGTCTTGTGCCGCAAGTTGAATATCTTCACTACGGGAATTAGGGAATAAAAATGCCCATGGGGTATCAAGTGTTACACGCCCCCACAACTCACCATTAATAAAGTTACCTATCCGCCCCATGCCAAGACCAAATGGGATCAGTGGAGCGACAAAATCTGAAACTTGCAAAAAACGACGGCGTGTACGATGCGCAAACCACATCATTGCACAAATAACACCAATTAAGCCGCCATGGAACGACATGCCGCCATCCCAAACCTTAAATAAATAAAGGGGGTCATCTAAAAATACAGGAAGGTTGTAGAAGAAAACATAGCCGAGTCTTCCACCGACAAAGACACCTACAAAGCCAATATAGAGTAAGTTCTCAACCTCATTTTTTGTCCAACCGCTATTTGGTTTGCTTGCACGGCGACTAGCAAGCCACAATGCGAAAACAAACCCTACAAGATACATAAAACCATACCAGTGTAGTGATACTGGCCCAATTGAGAACATTACGGGATCAATTTCCGGAAATGCTAAGTAGCTGTTACTCATCGTTCCCCACTTTATTTGTTAATCTAAAATCATAGCGCATCATAGCATAGCTCATACGCAGGTGAATAAGGCAGATTAGATCCCGCCTCGAGCAAAGCCACCAAGCCCATTTTTCTCCATAAATAGACTTATTATTTGCCTAATACTGTCGCTTGTTTCCGCAGTTAAAAGCTCAGGCACTAGCTGCTCAACTTTTTCAGGCTGTAGCCCTCGAATAAGATACTTCACTCTTGGTACGCTTCTTCCACTCATACTTAAGGAACGATAGCCTAATGCAATTAACGCCATCACCCCAAGGGGTTGCCCCGCCATTTCACCGCAAACACTGACTGATATCCCAACCCGTTGACACTCTTCATGAACTTTTGCTAAAAAACGGATCATTGAAGGATGGAGGTTGTCATAAATGGTGGCAACATGCGTATTGTTGCGGTCAACTGCAAGTAAATATTGCGTCAGATCATTCGTTCCAATTGAGATAAAATCTATCCGTTTTTTTAACTCAGGAAGAAGAAACAGTAAAGACGGAACTTCAAGCATTACCCCAATTTCCGGCATAGGAACGGTTTGCCCCGTTGCTAAACTTACTTCTTCTTTTGCCCGCTTAATCAATGTGATCGCTTCATCCACCTCATTGATACTCGTGATCATCGGCAGTAATATGCGCAAGTTTTGTGTTGCAACATTTGCATGTAGCATAGCTCTAAGTTGGATTAAGAAAATTTCTGGCTGATCTAGCATCACGCGAATGCCTCGCCAACCTAAGCATGGGTTTTCTTCATTGATTGGCATATAAGGTAATTGCTTATCTGCGCCAATGTCTAATGTCCTCAATACCACAGGCTTATCGGCAAATAACTGCAAAATCTCTTGGTATAACTGCTTCTGCTCATCCTCTGACGGGAAGCCATTATGGAGCATAAAAGGGAGTTCTGTGCGGTATAACCCAACACCATCAACAGCGACATTGATCTGCTGTTCATAACGGGGGCTTAAACCTGCATTCAGATGGATATGTACGCGCTCGCCATTTTTTAACTCTGATTCCTGCTCAAGTGCACCTTCAGCGAGCCGACTCAGTACATCTTCCTCTGCAATAATTTGTTTATATTCCTGAGCAACAATATTTTCAGGCTCTATGAAAATTTCACCACGATAACCATCAAGGATCAAAAAGCGGTTGTGAAGCAATGAAGGGTCAATATCCGCCCCCATTATCGCGGGGATCCCCATTGCCCGTATCAAAATAGCCGAATGAGAGTGTGTCGCGCCATCTCGCACGATAACACCTGCAAGTTGCTCTAATGGCATTTCAGCTAACAAACTCGCGCTCAATTCGTCCGCCACTAAAATAAAACGTTCAGGCCACTGATCCATTGAAGTCAAGCTGTCATCCAGATGGAATAGCAAACGCTGTCCTAACGCGCGTAGATCGGCTCCTCTTTCGCGAAGGTAGAGATCACGTAAGCGTGAAAACTGCTCAACATAGTCCTCAATAACGATTTTAACCGCCCACTCCGCCATTGAGCCTTGTTCGATTGCGGAAAATAAGCGTTTTTTTAGTTGAGGGTCATGGAGTAGATGATTGTAGAGGTCGAAAATCGCAGCACTCTCTTTTTGGGAGTTTGCAATAAAACGTTTGCTGATACGGCGGCATTCTGAGGCGGCATTTTCTATCGCAGTTATTAAACGCTGTTTTTCCGCATTTTGGTCTAAGGCACACGCCTCACAAATACTGTCGAATGATGGTTGTGAGCTATCTTGCCAGCCATATGCCATGACAATTCCCTGAGAAACTGAAATGGCTTTAATACGGCTTTGCCTATATTGACCAAACACCCCTTTGGTTTGCGCTTGCGACAATATTACGGCTAATTGCATGGATAGCGTCACCATAAAAGATTCTTCGGTTTCGCTAAAGAAACGTCGCTCACGTTGTTGAACGACTAACACCCCAAGTAATTGACGACGATATACGATAGGGACACCTAAAAAGGCTTTCAATCGCTCTTCTTTTAATTGGGGAAGGTATTTAAATTCGGGATGTTCACGGATATCGGCAAGATTCAACATCTCAGACTGGCGTCCAACCGCACCAACGACTCCCTCATCAAAACCAAGGCGAATAGCAACACCGCTAGGCTTTTTTAACCCGCGGGTTGCCATTAGGTAATAGCATTGACGTGAGTGGTCTGCCAAATAAATTGAACAAACGTCAGTCTGCATGGCATGACAAGTTTCATTGACCAAGACTTCTAGCGCTCCGGTTAAACTTGTCGCCATGGCAACTTTTTCAACAATCTCACGTAGACGCGTCAACATGATATTATCTCGCTCCACGCCTACGATGAGTGAATGCAGGTCTTTGTACTGGCTTTTGTTCCTGTAATGACATGACAACAGGTGCAAATTCTTTCATAACACGGCGATACACTTCCCGTTTGAAAGAGACCACTTGCCTCACAGGATACCAATAACTGACCCATCGCCAGCCATCAAATTCTGGCGATTTACTGCGCTGAACGTTTATATCTGCTTCATTGCATTGAAGTTGTAGTAAAAACCAACGCTGTTTCTGCCCGATACAAACAGGTTTTGTGTCCCAACGCACCAAACGCTTGGGTAATTTGTAACGCAACCAATTGCGAGTTGAAGCTAACAACCTAACATCTTTACGTTGTAGGCCAACCTCTTCGAACAATTCACGGTACATAGCCTGTTCTGGCGATTCCCCTGGGTTGATTCCTCCCTGAGGAAATTGCCATGAATGTTGACCATAGCGGCGGGCCCATAAAACCTGCCCTTGCCGATTACAAATTACAATTCCTACATTCGGGCGGTAGCCATCATCATCGATCACCAGACTACCTCAATAACCAAATTTGAAAGATAACTAATTGTTTCACACATACCCTAACTGGTAAACCTATATCAATAGAGTTTGCAGATATGAGTAAAGACACTACAATAGCGTCTATCTCAACGGGGTGCCAAACATTATTTAGGCTGAGAATTAACCCGTAGAACCTGATCCGGGCAATGCCGGCGTAGGGATTTGAGCTACCATCAACATAATTTGTTATGGTGCCCTCTCAAATCCTGTGTGCTTTCTCTCTAACGCAGGAAAAAACATGTTTAAAAAATCGCTCCTTCAGTCACTCTTTGCACTTACTGCTCTCGGTATTACCCATATAGCATGGGCAGAAAAGCCGACTTTAACCGTTTACACCTATGACTCATTTGCTGCCGAATGGGGACCTGGGCCACAAATTAAAAAAAATTTCGAAAAACAATGTCATTGTGAACTTAAGCTCGTTTCGTTAGGAGATGGTGTCGCTCTTCTCAATCGTTTACGTATGGAAGGGAAAAAAAGTAAAGCGGACATCGTGTTAGGGCTAGATAATAACTTGATAGATTCTGCCGAGAACACAGGGTTATTTGCGCCAGCAGAGATCAATACTGACGCAATGAAATTACCTATTGAGTGGAATAATTCAACTTTTATCCCATATGACTATGGTTATTTTGCGTTTATCTATGACACAGATAAAATCAAAAACCCACCCAAAAGCATGAATGAGCTACTCAATAGTGAGCAGCCATGGAAAATTATTTACCAAGACCCTCGAACCAGCACACCCGGCTTAGGCTTAATGCTGTGGATTGAAAAACTCTATGGCGATAAATCTGCCGATGCGTGGCAAAAAATAGCGAATAAAACCCTAACAGTGACAAAAGGTTGGAGTGAGTCCTATGGCTTATTCCTCAAGGGCGAAGGTGACTTTGTACTTAGCTACACTTCATCGCCGGGTTATCAAATACTCAATGATAATAAAGATAATTATGCGGCTGCCTTATTTGATGAAGGGCACTATATGCAAGTGGAAGTTGCAGCAAGATTGAAAAATAGCTCGCAACCTGAGCTGGCAAAGCAGTTTTTACAATTTATGTTAACGCCTGAATTCCAAAATACACTCCCTACGACTAATTGGATGTATCCTGTCATTGATACACCACTCCCTGAAGTTTATAACGTCCTTCCTGTGCCTAAAAAATCACTGCAATTTAGTGCACAAGAAGTTGCCAAAGAACGTCAGTCATGGGTCCGTTTATGGCAATCCGCCGTCAGTCGTTAATTAATTTATCACTTATACCGGGGGCTTTGGCCTCTGGTTTATTAGTGTCTGTTGCACTATTGGCTTTTGGTGCACTGTGGCTTTTTTCGCCTGAAACTTCATGGAGTGAGATTTTTAGCGACCGCTACTTATGGCATGTGATCGGCTTTACTTTTTGGCAAGCCTTTTTATCAGCGCTGTTCTCTGTACTGCCTGCTATTCTCCTTGCCAGAGCGCTCTATCGACGCCGCTTCCCCGGTAGAACGCTATTTTTACGCCTCTGTGCAATGACGCTTGTTTTACCCGTCCTTGTCGCTGTTTTTGGTATTTTATCTGTTTATGGAAAAACAGGCTGGCTCTCATCACTCTTTCAGTTGGTCGGTATCGAATACCAATTCACCCCTTATGGCCTAAAGGGGATCTTACTTGCCCACATTTTCTTTAATATGCCACTTGCTACTCGTATGTTGCTGCAATCGCTCGAAAGTATATCAATAGAGCAGCGGCAAATTGCAGCACAACTCGGGCTTAATGAGTGGCAACAATTTCGTATTTTAGAGTGGCCATATTTACGTAGACAGATGCTACCTACCGCAGCGTTAATTTTCATGCTCTGTTTTGCCAGCTTTGCAACGGTTCTTGCTCTTGGTGGTGGCCCCGCAGCAACGACGATTGAACTGGCTATTTATCAAGCTCTTAATTACGACTTTGATCCGGGGCGTGCTGCAATTTTGGCGCTCATCCAGTTATTTTTCTGTGTTGGATTAATGTTTCTCAGTCAGAAAATAAACAGTTTGTTTTCTATTGGTCATAGCCAACACAATCATTGGTATGATCCCGCAGACAATATTTTTCGCCGAGTACGAGATGCCCTTGTGATCACCGCCGCTATTTTGCTGCTGCTTCCGCCCCTGCTCGCAATTATTGCTGATGGGGTTAATGGCCGTTTGTTGGATGTTCTTAACCAACCCGCGCTTTGGCAAGCCGCTTCCACATCGCTATTTATCGCGTTATGTGCTGGCCTATTGTGTGTCTTGCTCACCATGATGCTGTTATGGAGTAGCCGCGAATTACGCTTACGCCATGCAATAAAATTAGGGCAAGCGATGGAATTAAGTGGGCTTGTGATTTTAGCCATGCCTGGCATCGTACTTGCAACTGGTTTTTTTATTCTCTTTAATGAAACGATTGGTATTCCTGAATCGCCCTATGCGTTAATCATATTGACTAATGCCCTACTTGCCATCCCTTATGCATTAAAAGTCTTAGAAAACCCAATGCGGGATCTGGCTGAACGCTACAACCCTCTTTGCCAATCACTAGCGATTGGTGGCTTCAATCGATTACGGATCATTGAATTAAAAGCGTTAAAAAAGCCCCTCGCTCAAGCTCTCGCTTTTGCTTGCGTTATTTCTATTGGTGACTTTGGGGTCGTGGCGTTATTCGGTAATGAAGATTTTCGTACTCTCCCTTATTACCTTTATCAGCAAATAGGGGCTTATCGAACAAATGACGGTGCCGTAACAGCGATGTTACTCCTTTTATTATGTTTTACTTTATTTAGCCTACTCGAACGTATATCAGGAAAAGATTATGATAAAGTTAAATAACATTGATTATCAATATGATAACCTGAATATGCAATTTGATTTCTCCATCAAAGTAGGCGAGCGCGTTGCTGTAATGGGGCCTAGCGGTGCGGGCAAAAGTACACTGCTTAGCCTTATTAGTGGCTTTCAATTTGCCAAAAGCGGCTCAATTCAGCTAGCAGGGGCTGATCATACCTTCACGCCTCCTGCCAAACGCCCAGTTTCGATGTTATTTCAGGAAAATAACCTATTTGCTCATTTAACGGTCAGACAAAACATTGGATTAGGGTTACATCCGGGGCTGCGGTTAAGCCGAGAACAAATACAACAGGTTGAATTAATTGCTACGCAAGTTAGCCTCGATGAGTTTCTTGATAGGTTACCCGCCCAATTATCAGGGGGGCAACGCCAGCGGGCCGCACTGGCTCGCTGTTTGATCCGCCAGCAGCCAATCCTCTTATTGGATGAACCTTTTTCAGCTCTCGATCCCGCCTTACGCAATGAGATGCTATTACTCCTTGATGAGATCTGCCAATCACGGGATATCACGCTGGTCATGGTATCGCATAATATTGAAGATGCACTACAAATCGCCCCAAGAACGCTAGTGATTCATGAAGGTGCTGTGGCGTATGACGGCTGTACCAAAACACTGTTATCGGGTAGTAATTCAGCCTCTGAATTATTAGGCATAACAAAAAATACTGTATAAAACCCCACCCATGTCGTATAGTAGGCTTGTTAATTATTGATGCGAGCCTCTCTATGCCTCAATTTATGTCTCCTGCTGAAAAAGGCTTTATTTTAAGTCGTCATTGGAAAGACACCCGCCATGGGGTTGAGGTTAGCTATTGGCTTATCACTGATAATGGCCCTCGTAAAGTGACGGTTCCTCTGCAACAAGCCATCGCTTTTGTTCCCCTTTCATCACTACCGGCGATCAAACCTCTGCTTGATGAACAAGCAAACTTATCCTATCGCCCCGTTGAGTTATCCGATTTTCGTCGTGAAAAAGTTGCAGCTATTTATTGTCAACAATATCGCCAATTACAAAATCTGGATAAACGCTGCCAAGAACTCGGTATTGAATTGCTTGAAACGGATATTCGCCCCTGCGAGCGCTATCTTATGGAGCGTTTTATCACTGCGCCTGTATGGTTTTCACAAAATCAGCAAGGTGAATATCAACTCAAACCTTGTGATAGCTATCGTCCACTGATTAAAGCTGTATCGTTAGACATAGAAACCAGCCAATACGGTGAATTATATTCAATTGGGTTATCCGGCTGCGGTGATAATGTGGTTTTTATGTTAGGGCCAGAGCAAGGTTCTGCACTCAACAATACCCATCGGCTTGTTTATGTGAATAGCCGCCCACAATTGCTTGATAAACTGAATGAATGGCTACAACAGTATGACCCTGATGCCATTATTGGCTGGAATCTCATCCAATTCGATTTAAATGTACTCCAAAAGCACGCCGAACGTTATGGCATCCCACTCCAGCTTGGTCGCCAAGGGAAAAAGCTGGAGTGGCGTGAACATGGCTTCAAACAAGGTGTATTTTTCGCTTCGGCAGAAGGTCGTTTAATTATTGATGGCATAGATGCGCTCAAAGCAGCGACATGGAACTTTCCCTCATTCAGTCTTGAGTTTGTTGCGCAAGATTTACTGGGTGAAGGGAAAGCCATTGACAGCCCTTATGACCGTATGGATGAGATCAATCGCCGTTTTCATCATGATAAGCCCGCGTTGGCTCACTACAATATTCAAGACTGCCTATTAGTCCATCGTATTTTTGAAAAAACCGATTTAATGGCTTTCTTGCAAGAACGCTCGACTGTCACTGGGCTGGCGGTAGATCGTATGGGTGGCTCCGTGGCGGCATTTTCACATTTATACATTCCCCGCCTGCATCGCTTAGGGTTTGTGGCACCAAACCTGACAGAGCAAAAGCTACAACATAATCCCGGGGGCTTTGTGATGGATTCACAGCCCGGTTTATATGACTCGGTATTAGTACTCGACTATAAAAGTTTGTACCCTTCGATTATTCGTACTTTTTTGATTGATCCTGCCGGTATGATTGAAGGGTTAGCTCACCCTGATCAGCAACATTCCGTTCGCGGTTTTCGTCAAGCTTGGTTTTCACGTAAAACACACTGTTTGCCTGATATTGTCAGCCATATATGGCAAGGCCGTGATAAAGCCAAACGAGAAGGTAATGCGCCATTATCTCAGGCACTTAAAATTATTATGAATGCCTTTGCTGGCGTCCTTGGTGCTGAAGGATGTCGTTTTTTTGATCCCCGTCTTACCGCATCCATTACCATGCGGGGTCATGAGATCATGAAAATAACCAAGCAATTAATCGAAGCCAAAGGCTATCAAGTAATTTATGGGGATACTGACTCCACTTTTGTCTGGTTGAAAGAAGCCCATACACAGGAGCAAGCACAAAGAATTGGCTTCGAGCTGCGTGATTACGTGAATAATTGGTGGAAACAGCATTTGCGGGATGAATGGCAGCTAGAAGGGGTGCTTGAATTAGAGTACGAAACCCACTATCGACGTTTTTTAATGCCGACTATTAGAGGTTCCGAGTCAGGCAGTAAAAAGCGTTATGCTGGACTTAGTGGGGATAAAATGGTGTTTAGGGGATTAGAGACAATCCGCTCCGATTGGACCCCGCTAGCACAATTGTTTCAAAAAGAACTGTATACACGTATTTTTCATCGGCAACCCTACCGCGAATTTATCCGTGACTATGTGCAAGCGATTCGTAATGGCGAATACGATGAACGCCTTGTTTATCGTAAGCGTCTACGCCGCAAATTATCTGATTATCAACGTAATGTGCCGCCTCATGTAAGAGCCGCTCGCAAAGCCGATGAATACAATTTACAACAACAGCGCCCACAACAGTATCAAAATGGGGGATGGATAAGCTATATCATCACTCTCGCGGGGCCTGAGCCTTTAGAAATTATCACGGCAAAGCCTGACTATGAGCACTATATTTTGAAGCAGATAAAGCCTATTGCCGACGCCATTTTACCTTTTTTACAAGATGATTTTGATACTATTTTAACGGGCCAGATAACTTTACTCTTTTAAGATTGGGGTTAATTTTTACTCAATTTTTTGCTAAAATGGGAAACCATCAACCAAACTTCTGGTTGAAAACCTTCATTGCTAGAATCAAAAGGGAAAATACCTGATAGCACAATAGTGAGAAACACTATTGCTTCGGTATTGTTGTTTTTTTAACAGGTGACGATAAGCCTTGCTTGAATTAATATAACGCCCCTTTGGTATCTCGCACTTCGTTTCTACACTATGTTTGCGAGACAATTAACAATAATTGTCCTTTGGGCGGCGACTACAATTCATATTCACATTGCCCTTGTTTACTAACACAGAGTGAAGGCAAATATATAATTTGTCTTAAAAAATCTAAAAATAAACTATTAAATTTATGGAACTGAGTTAAACCTATGCCATTTACTCTTGGTCAGCGCTGGATAAGCGATACAGAAAGCGAACTCGGATTAGGCGCCGTTGTGGCTATTGATGCCCGTATGGTGACTTTACTTTTTCCCGCCAGTGGTGAGAATCGTCTCTATTCACGTAATGATGCACCTATTACCCGAGTTATGTTCAATGAAGGTGATATCATTACCAGCCATGAAGGCTGGCAACTCAAGGTCGAAAGCGTCACAGAAGATGACGGCCTGCTCACTTATATTGGTACTCGCCTTGATACAGAAGAGCAAGGCGTTAGCCTAAGAGAAGTTTTTCTCGACAGCAAACTCACCTTCAATAAACCTCAAGATCGCCTATTTGCAGGTCAAATTGACCGTATGGATCGCTTTGCTTTACGTTATCGCGCACGTAAATTTCAAAGTGAGCAAGTTAAGCACCAAGCGACAGGTTTACGTGGTATTCGCGCAAGCCTTATCCCACATCAGCTACATATCGCTAATGAGGTAGGTAAACGCCACCACCCTCGCGTATTACTGGCCGATGAAGTGGGTCTGGGTAAAACCATTGAAGCTGGGATGATCATCCATCAACAGTTAATGGCAGGCCGTGTTGAACGTGTGTTAATCATTGTGCCTGAAAGCTTGCAGCATCAATGGCTCGTTGAGATGTTACGTCGTTTCAACCTCCGTTTTTCACTGTTTGATGATGGTCGTTATAGTGAAGCGCAACATGACAGCGATAATCCATTTGAAACAGAACAGTTGGTGCTGTGCTCATTAGACTTTGTACGTCGCAACAAACAGCGCTTCGACCAGCTCGTTGAAGCGGGTTGGGATATGATGATTGTCGACGAAGCTCACCATTTACAATGGAGTGAAGCAGCTCCTAGTCGTGAATATCAAGTGATTGAAACCTTGGCAGAGAATATCCCTTCTGTTCTGCTGCTAACCGCAACGCCGGAGCAACTGGGCCAAGAAAGTCACTTTGCACGTCTTCGCCTGCTCGATCCCAATCGTTTCCATGATTATCAAGAGTTTATTGATGAGCAAGCCAACTATCGCCCTGTTGCGGATGCGGTCGCACTGCTATTAACTGGTGAGAAACTCACCAATGACCAACAAAATCTACTCAATGATCTGATCAAAGAGCAAGATATTGAGCCTTTATTGAAAGCCGCTAATGTTGACAGTGAAGATGGCAACGCGGCTCGCCAAGAGTTGGTCAGCATGTTAATGGATCGCCATGGTACTAGCCGTCTTCTATTTAGAAATACCCGTAATGGGGTTAAAGGCTTCCCTCGTCGTGAATTGCATTCGCTGAAAATGCCGCTTCCTACCCAATACCAAACAGCAATCAAGGTTGCAGGTATTATGGGGTCGAAAAAAGATCTTGAAACACGCGCTAAAGAGATGCTCTATCCAGAGCAAATTTACCAAGAGTTCGAAGGTGAAAATGCAACTTGGTGGAACTTTGACCCTCGCGTTGAGTGGCTCATGGGCTACCTAATGGCTAACCGTAACGAAAAAGTTTTGGTGATCTGTGCAAAAGCCGCCACAGCGTTGCAATTAGAGCAAGTATTGCGTGAACGTGAAGGGATCCGCGCCGCGGTATTCCATGAAGGTTTGTCACTACTTGAGCGTGACCGTGCGGCAGCTTACTTTGCTTCAGAAGAGGATGGCGCACAGGTTCTACTTTGCTCTGAAATTGGCTCTGAAGGACGCAACTTCCAGTTTGCTAACCAATTGGTGATGTTTGACCTCCCCTTCAACCCAGACCTATTAGAGCAACGTATTGGTCGATTAGATCGTATTGGGCAAACACGCGACATCGTTTTAAGCGTACCTTACTTAGAAAATACTGCTCAAGCCGTGTTATTGCGTTGGTATCATGAAGGTTTAGATGCTTTTGAGCACACTTGCCCTACCGGACGCTCCATTTACGATAAATATTATCAACAACTGCTGCAATATATGGCTGAGCCAACGGTAACCGACGGTTTTGAAGAGTTCTTAAAAACCTGCCGTGAAGAGCACGAAGCATTAAAAGCACAGTTAGAACAAGGCCGCGACCGTCTACTTGAAATGCACTCCAACGGGGGGGAATCAGGTATTCAATTAGCCGAAACGATCGGTGCGGAAGACAATGATACTGAATTGGTTAATTTTGCCCTTAACTTGTTTGATATTGTTGGCATTAACCAAGAAGATAAAAGTGATAACTTGCTGATTTTGACCCCATCCGATCATATGTTAGTTCCTGATTTTCCAGGGCTACCCCAAGATGGTTGCACAATCACTTTTGACCGTGAGCAAGCGTTATCTCGTGAAGATACCCAGTTTATTAGTTGGGAGCACCCGATCATCCGCAATGGCTTAGATTTAGTCTTGTCTGGTGACACAGGGAGCTGTGCCGTTTCTCTGCTTAAAAATAAAGCGCTTCCTGTTGGAACATTACTTACCGAATTGGTGTATGTCCTAGAAGCACAAGCACCGAAGCACTTGCAGATTAGCCGTTTCTTGCCTGCAACCCCGATCCGCTTGTTGATTGACTTAAAAGGGAACAACCTCTCTTCACAAGTTGAGTTTGAAAGTTTTAACCGTCAGCTCAATGCGATTAATCGCCATATGGCAAGTAAATTGGTTAATGCGGTACAAAATGAAGTGCATTCGGTCCTGAAAATGTCCGAAGCGATGGTGGAAAAAGAAGCCGAAACGCTTATCGCGAATGCGAAAGAGGCCGCGGATAAAGCTCTTTCACTAGAATTGGCTCGTCTTGAAGCACTGAAAGCGGTTAACCCAAATATCCGTGATGAAGAGTTGGATGTGATCGAGGAAGAGCGTCAGCAACTGCTCAGCAATATTGGGCAAGCAACATGGCGTCTTGATGCTATTCGTTTAGTGGTTGTCACTCACCAGTAGTCACACGTTTTTAATTAAACTAACACCGCAAGGTTATTTCTCTCACTAAGGGAGAAATAACCTTGCTGATAACGCAATGAATTGGCTTTTGGCGTTTATCCACGCGCGATGCTGATCATTGATTTAGTGAGATCTTGGAGCCTTATTGTCTATGATGGAGCCTTACCATCCCCCTACTGATCCTTGGCTATATGTTCTGTATCAAGATGAACATATCATTACGGTGAATAAGCCAAGTGGGTTACTGTCTGTTCCCGGTAAAGCCCCTGAACACCATGATAGTATTATGAGTCGCATACAGCGCGACCACCCACACGCTGAGTCTGTCCATCGCTTAGACATGGCAACCAGTGGCGTCATGGTTGTCGCACTAAATAAAGCCGCTGAACGGGAATTAAAGCGCCAATTCCGTGAGCGAGAGCCTAAAAAACACTATATTGCCCGAGTTTGGGGCCATTTAGAGAAGCAGGAAGGTTTAGTGGATTTGCCGCTTATTTGCGACTGGCCAAATCGACCAAAGCAAAAAGTCTGCTTTGAAACAGGAAAAGCCGCACAAACAGAGTATCAGGTCTTGGAATATGAAGAGCAAGCAACCCGTGTAAAGCTATCCCCTATTACAGGCCGCTCTCATCAACTCCGCGTACATATGTTAGCGCTAGGCCATCCAATTCTTGGAGATAGGTTTTATGCCCATGAGCAAGCGCGTGCACTTGCCCCTCGCTTACAGCTTCACGCCCAAGAGCTTTACATCACGCACCCTGCCTATGGCACACCGATGCATTTTAGCTGCCAACCCGATTTTTAAATTTATTCATCAACTATTAGGCCGTAATAGCAACAATGCTACGGCCTATTGGCTAAATAAAAACCACATCGCAGAGTGCGATATGGCGAGAAAATTTATTTGAAGCCGCGCTCTTTTTTGATTAAATCATAAGCCGCTTGTATTGACTGAGCCTTCTGTTTCGCAAGTTCCATCATCTCGGGGGGCAACCCTTTCGCTATCAACTTATCAGGGTGATGTTCACTCATTAATTTACGATACGCCCGTTTAATTTTCGTTGGTTCATCATTAATAGAAACACCAAGTACCTTGCAAGCATCTTCAAGAGTTGGGCCATTCGATGATTGATAGTATCCGCCTGATTGCTGATGAGAATAGCCGTGACCAAACTGTCGGCCACCTTGGATCATATTTAAAAACTGTTCAAATTGTGTTTTAGAGATCCCTAACTCTTCTGCAATAATAAACAGAACCTTTCTTTCGTTTGGGTGCAAGCTGCCATCGGCAAATGCCGCCTGTAACTGAATTTCCAGAAACATCTGAATTAAGTCGAAACGACCATAGCAAGCCATACGTAATTGCTTCAGTACATCACGTAGTGGAAAGTCCGGTGATTTACCTTCCCTAAACGCTTGTTGCGCCGCTTTTCGTGTTTCCCCATGTATTTGCATTCTATCCATCAAATTTGATGCTAACTGAATGTCAGTCTCGGTTACACGGCCTTTTGACTTAGTTAGATGACCCAATATTTGGAAGGTACTGGCGAAAAAAATAACCTGACGATCACGTTTATTCATTGCACTAGCAAACTTACGTTGTGCCAAGGCTTTATCAAAACCATGCCCTAAAATTAAACCAATTAGCGTGCCCCAAATGCCAAAACCAGAGGCTATTGCCAGTACGACACCAATAATTTTGCCCCAATAGTGCATATATCCCTCAATTCTTCAATGCTCAGAATCCAATTTTGCATTATCATACTATCCATTCTGCTCGGTGCATAACTACAAGCGCGTAAAGTTTTATACATTATACTGGCGCAATGTAGTTGGCTAAGTTAGTCTTTGAGCGTTTGTCGGCTATGCCAATTACGACGGAACCGCATATTTAATGATGAAAAAAAGTTATCCAACACTACTTGCATCCATGGTATGGATGGCAATTTATAGTCAGCAAGCGCATGCTGACCTAGCAGCACAATGTATGCTGGGCGTCCCGGTTTATGACAAACCACTAGTTGAGGGCGATCCCAAAGATTTACCGATCCGTATCACCGCTGAAGATGTTCAGGGCGAATACCCTAACTTTATTGAATACAGCGGCGATGTGGATATCCAACAAGGTAACCAAACGCTGACAGCCGATAGCGTTAAATTGACGCAGGTTAACCCTGATAGTGCTGATCCAATCCGTGAAGTTACTGCAACAGGTAACGTTCACTATGATGACCCACAAATTATTCTCAAAGGCCCTAGTGCTTGGTCTAACCTGAATAATAAAAATACTGACGTGAATGACGGCAACTATATGATGGTGGGTCGTCAGGGTCGCGGTGAAGCGAAAAAAATGAAAATGCGTGGTGAAAACCGCTATTCCATTATGGAAGACGGTACATTCACCACCTGTTTACCGGGCAATAATAGCTGGAGCGTTGCAGGCTCCGAAGTGATTATTGACCGTGAAGAAGAAGTGGCTGAAATTTGGCATGCACGTTTTCGCTTGGGTGATGTCCCGGTATTTTATAGCCCATACATGCAATTACCTATCGGTAACAAACGTCGCTCCGGTTTCTTAATTCCAACAGGAAGCTACTCTAATAATGATGGCCTAGAGTTTTCACTGCCTTACTATTGGAATATCGCGCCTAATTACGATGCGACAATTACCCCACAATTCATGACCCACCGTGGCATAAAATTAAATAACGAGTTTCGTTACTTGGTCACGCCGGGAACGGGAACTATCGCCTTCGATTTTATTAATCACGACCGCGCGTATGTGAAAGATAAAGAGCGTAATAAACGTGATGCACGTGACAGTGATGACCGCTGGTTATTCTACTGGCGCCATTCAGGAACTTATAACCAACATTGGAACTTCAACGCCGATTACACCAAAGTAAGTGATCGCCAATACTTTACGGACTTTAGCTCGCAATACGGGAATACAACAGACGGTTATGCGACGCAAAAATTCAGTACTGGCTATTCGGCTGAAAACTGGAATGCAACCCTAACGCATAAGCAGTTCCAAATTTTTGTGGAAGATCCCAATCGCCGTGCTTATAAAGCTGAGCCGCAGTTGGACTTTAACTACTACAAAAATAATTTAGGTGCCTTTGACTTACACACCTATGCGCAAGCTGCTCGCTTTACCAGTGTTGGCAAAAATAACCCAGATGCAACGCGTTTGCATATCGAGCCTGAATTAAGCCTTCCGCTGTCAAACGGCTGGGCGAACATGAACAACAGCTTCAAATTGCTGGCAACCCATTATGATCAAGATATTCCTAAAGCGAATAACAACGCCAGCTTAGAGAAAAATGTCACGCGCGTTCTTCCTATATTTAAGAGCGATGCCAAAGTCGTTTTCGAACGAGATCTACTTGAAGGCAGTGACTTTGTTCAAACCTTAGAGCCTCGTGTCCAATATCTCTATATTCCATATAAAGATCAGGACAACATTAACAACTATGACTCGGCCTTACTCCAGTCAGACTATAATGGTTTGTTCCGTGACCGAATTTATAGTGGTCTTGATAGAGTCGCTTCCGCGAACCAAATCACGACAGGTATCACAACGCGTATTTATGATGAATCCTTGGCCGAACGCTTTAACTTCTCTGTCGGGCAAATCTACTATTTTGAACGTCCGCGTGCGGGTAACTCCAGCCTGAAAATCGACGATAAAAGTAATACTGGCTCGTTATTGTGGGCAACAGACTCTTACTGGCGTATCAACGATAAGTGGGGGATCCGTGGTGGGCTACAATACGATCGCCGTTTAGGCAACGTCACCATGGGGAATGCTGTGACCGAGTATCGCATTGATGCTGATCGTTTGTTACAGTTAAACTACCGTTTTGTCGACCGTGACTATATTCAAGCGACCTTCCGTCGTGATGAATCAGGTGGCAACACTTATACCCTACCGGAATACCAAAAAGGGATTTCCCAAGTGGGTGCGGTATTAAGTTGGCCATTAAGTGAGCGTTGGGGCTTTGTTGGCTCTTATTACTATGATACTAAGCAGCAACAATCCGCCAGCCAATTAATTGGTTTACAATACAATACTTGTTGTTGGGCGTTCAATGTAGGTTATGAACGTAAGATTGTTGGATGGCAAGAAGACAAGTTCAGCAGTGAATATGATAATAAATGGTCATTCAATGTGGAACTTAGAGGCCTAAATAACAATCATAGTTTAGGTAGTCAGGAAATGCTTAATAGAGGTATCATCCCTTATCAGCGTGCTTTCTGATAATAAACACAAGCTATTTGATGCCGCTGCTTACTCACAATAAGGCGAGTTATCTGCTCGCCAAATAGTAAGCAGTGTCGCATAAATAAAACGATTAACCTGCCTCTGGCGGAACCTAAATCAATAGATAGGACCATTATGAAGAATTGGAAAACGCTTATTCTGGGACTGATGTTTGCAAGCTCCACAGCATTGGCTGCACCACAGCAAATGGATAAAGTTGCTGCTGTAGTCAATAACGGAGTTGTGCTGGAAAGTGACGTCCAGAATATGTTAAACACAGTAAAACTGAACGCACGCAATGCTGGCCAACAAATTCCAGATGATGAGACTCTTCGTCACCAGATCCTTGAGCGTTTGATCACTGATAACATCATGTTACAGATGGCAAATCAGATGCAAATCAATATCCCTGAAGAAGCCGTTAATGCCACAATTGCGGATATTGCTCGCCAAAATGGTTTAACTTTTGAGCAGATGCAAGCACGTCTAAAAGCGGATGGTATTGATATGGCAAAATACCGTAGTGAGATCCGTAAAGAGATGCTGATCGCTGAAGTGCGTAATAACGAAGTACGCCGTCGCGTGACTATTTTACCCCAAGAAGTTGAGTCTCTCGCAAAACAGATCAGCAGCCAAGCAGACTATGAAGCGAGCGTTAACCTAAGTCATATTCTCATTCCATTACCTGAAAACCCAACTCAAGAGCAATTACAAAAAGCAGATGCGATTGTTGCTAAGATCATGGATGAGATCAAAAAAGGCACCAACTTCGGCAAACTGGCTATTGCTTACTCCGCAGATCCACAAGCACTGAAAGGCGGTAATATGGGATGGTCTCGCCTACAAGAGCTACCAGTTGTTTTCGCTGAACAGTTGAAAAGTGCGAAGAAAGGCGATGTTGTAGGCCCTATTCGTTCTGGTGTTGGCTACCACATTTTGCGCGTTAACGAAATGAACAGCGCCAATAAAACCATTTCAGTCACCGAAGTGAAAGCTCGCCATATCCTTATTAAGTCATCACCAATTATGGATGATAACCAAGCGAGACAAAAGCTCACTCAGATCACACAGGATATTCGTAGCGGCAAGACCACATTTGAAAATGCGGCAAAAGAGTTCTCTGAAGATCCGGGCAGTGCGCTTAAAGGCGGTGAGTTAGGCTGGAATATGCCAGATGTATACGATCCCGCTTTCCGTGATGCCTTGATGAGACTTAATAAAGGCGAAATCAGTCAACCTGTTCGCTCAAACTTTGGCTGGCACCTTATTCAGCTAGAAGATACCCGCAATGTTGATAAAACAGATGCGGCACAAAAAGATCAAGCCTACCGTTTATTGTTCAATCGTAAATTCAACGAAGAAGCACAAAGTTGGGTACAGGAGCAACGCGCGGCGGCATATGTTAATGTCATCGATGGACGTGATAACCAATCTAATGACGAAAAATCTCAATAAACCAATCGTAATAACCCCCGGCGAGCCTGCCGGGGTAGGCCCAGATCTACTTATTCAACTTGCCCAAGAGTTTTGGCCTGTTGAGCTTGTTGCGTGTGCTGATCCTGAATTACTACTCGCTCGAGCCAAACAACTCAACCTGCCACTGTCATTAAAAAACTATCAATCAGGTAATGAACATGACGCCCAAGTACCGGGAACTCTGTCTATCCTTCCCGTCAATTTGAAAGCACCAGCGCAAGCCGGTGTGCTAAACATTGCCAATGGGAAGTATGTTACTGAAACATTAGCAAGAGCCTGTGATGGTTGCCTAAGTGGAGAATTTTCTGCCATTGTGACTGGCCCTGTCCACAAAGGGGTGATTAATGATGCGGGGGTTCCATTTAGCGGGCATACTGAATTTTTTGCCGATAGGAGCCATTGTCACCGTGTGGTGATGATGTTAGCCACAGAAGAGTTACGTGTGGCTCTCGCCACGACCCACTTACCCTTAAAAGATGTTTCAGCGGCAATCACTCAACAAAGTCTACGGGAAGTGATTACAATCTTAAATCACGATTTACGTACAAAATTTGCGATTGATACACCAAATATCTATGTCTGTGGCCTAAACCCGCACGCGGGTGAAGGAGGACATATGGGAATGGAAGAGATAGAAACCATTATCCCAACACTTGAGAGTCTTCGTGCTGAAGGTATGAATCTCATCGGGCCGCTGCCCGCTGATACCCTATTTCAGCCTAAATATTTAGAAGATGCGGATGCCGTACTCGCAATGTATCACGATCAGGGTCTTCCTGTGTTAAAATACCAAGGTTTTGGTAGAGCCGTGAACATTACGCTGGGTCTGCCTTTCATTCGTACTTCTGTTGACCATGGCACTGCGCTAGAGTTAGCAGGTACGGGTCGTGCCGATGCGGGCAGCTTTATTACCGCATTGAAGTTAGCTATCCAAATGACATATAAGAATTCATGAATAATCGAGTCCATCAGGGGCATCTTGCCCGCAAACGTTTCGGGCAGAACTTTTTAACTGACCAATTTATTATCGACAGTATTGTAGATGCAATACATCCACAACCAGGGCAAGCTATCGTCGAGATTGGCCCCGGTCTTGGCGCACTGACTGAACCTGTTGGTAGTAGAATGGATAAGATGACGGTTGTTGAGCTAGACCGTGATCTCGCTGCGCGCTTGCATGTTCACCCACAGTTAAAAGATAAGCTTACAATTATCCAGCAAGATGCCATGACAGTGGATTTCGGTGAATTAGCGAAGCAGGCAGGGCAACCTTTACGTGTTTTTGGTAACCTGCCTTATAATATCTCGACCCCGCTAATGTTCCACCTATTTACCTTTACAAACTCTATTGCTGACATGAACTTTATGCTGCAAAAAGAAGTTGTAAACCGCCTAGTTGCAGGTCCTGGGAGTAAAGCCTACGGCCGTTTAAGCGTTATGGCGCAATATTACTGCCAAGTTGTTCCGGTGTTAGAAGTGCCACCAACGGCCTTTGCACCGCCACCAAAAGTTGATTCTGCGGTTGTTAGGCTTATACCTCATCGCGAGAACCCTTACCCGCTGAAAGATATTAAAATGCTCAGTCGTATTACCACACAAGCATTTAACCAGCGTCGTAAGACGATCCGCAATAGTTTGGGGGATTTACTCAATGTTGAGCAGCTCACAGAGCTAGGCATTGATCCCGGTACTCGCGCTGAAAATATTTCCGTTGAAGCTTATTGCAAAATGGCGAACTACCTAGCAAGTTTGTCTGAATAAGTATCGAAAAGGAGGCACTATGCTTAACGAACCTAATGTTAGCATCCAAGTACAGAGTGTCTATATCGTCAGCCAGTCTCAACCTGAAATAGGACGATATGTATTTGCCTATACCATATCTATCCGTAACTTAGGCCGAGAGCCACTACAGTTAATGAGCCGCTATTGGCTCATTACTAACAGTGATGGTCATAAAACTGAAGTTCAAGGCGAAGGCGTTGTCGGTGAACAACCAATCATCCAGCCCGGTGCGGTATACCGTTATACCAGTGGAGCAATATTAGAAACTCCCATGGGTACAATGGAAGGTTATTACGTCATGTTAAACAGCCGAGGAGAACACATTCATGTGGATATTCCTCCATTCCGCCTTGCTTTACCTACTTTGATTAATTAATTATGTCGACATATCTTATTGGTGATGTACACGGCTGCTATCGCGAATTGCGTGCATTACTCGAACAAGTGAATTTTGAGCCGCAAAAAGATACTTTGTGGCTCACTGGCGATCTGGTTGCCCGAGGGCCTGACTCATTACAGGTCCTTCGCTATGTCAAAAGCCTCGGTGATTCCGTACGCATAGTGCTAGGTAACCACGATCTGCACTTATTAGGTATTTACTGCAAAATCAGCCGGAATAAACCGAAAGATCATCTCGATGAGCTACTCAATGCGCCCGACGCTGATGAATTAATCAATTGGTTACGCCGCCAACCGCTGCTACAGGTCGATGAAGAGAAAAAGATCATCATGGCTCACGCTGGGATCACACCACAGTGGGATCTGCCGACAGCACGCATGTGCGCACGGGAAGTAGAATCGGTTTTATCAAGCGATGCTTATCCGCTATTCATTGATTCTATGTATGGCGACATGCCAAATAATTGGTCTGAGAATTTAATGGGGCTACCGCGTTTACGCTTTAGTACAAATGCATTAACACGAATGCGCTACTGTTTCCCTCATGGTCAACTGGATATGATTTGTAAGGAAAGTCCAGCCAAAGCCCCTTCTCCCCTTAAACCTTGGTTTGCACTGCCCAATAAACTCCCTGAAGGCTATTCTATCTTTTTTGGTCATTGGGCGTCTTTGGAAGGGAAACATACGCCAGAAAATGTGTATGGGCTAGATACTGGTTGTTGCTGGGGGGGAGAATTGACGCTGTTCCATTGGGAAGCAAAACAGTATTACCACCAAAAATCACACCAAAAACGCCGTAAAGATTAATCATTAAGTTATGTTTATTTCCCTTAAATAGACATAACTTAAAAGCTATTCTTTTTAATTTAAACTGAATAGTGGTAATAAATTCATTAGATTTATTTTTGAATAGTGATTTAATTCGCTGCTTTCATATATTAATAAGCAAAAACGGAGCAATACGCTCCGTTTTTAAAATTACGACGCTATTAAATTCTTTTGGTTAAAATCTCAAAACAATAACCATGTGAATTGTTCTCATCCGCCTCATGGTACTCGGTGAAAATAGAATCCCACTCATCTGGCTCGTAAATTGGGAAATGAGTGTCGCCAATCACTTCTGCATCCACGTGAGTTAAATACAGCTTATTCGCCAGAGGTAAAAACTGTTGGTAAACTTTTCCGCCTCCAATCACAATGACTTCATCATCGTCAGAGCCTGTCTTGGTTTGCTTAGCCGCCGCCAATGCTTCTTCTACGGAGGAGACCCAGATAACATTTTTATCCGAACCCGGCTTACTACTTAATACAATGTTGACGCGCTGTGGAAGCGGACGACCAATTGATTCGTAAGTCACTCGACCCATTATGACTGGCTTATTTAACGTATTACGTTTAAACCAAGCAAGATCACCGGGTAAATGCCAAGGCATCGCTTTTTCCATGCCGATAACCTGATCAATCGCCATCGCTGCGATTAAACTAATATTCATTGAGTCACCTTAGAGGCTAATATACAAATTTGTGCTCACTATACGTAAACAGAAATGCTTCGTCGACTAAATTTAATCTTCCTTAAAAAGTGATTATTAATTTATACTCAGTTAGTGATAAAGCCGACTAAAAATAACATTAAAAATAAAATCAATATAGAGAGTGCAAATGTACGAGACCTCCCTTTTAATTGCCACTATCGCCACATTAGGCATGCTTTCCCCCGGGCCAGACTTTTTTCTTATCGTTAAAAACTCAGCGCGCTATCAGCGTTCAGCAGCGCTCATGACTGCAATGGGCGTCATTTGTGCGGTTGCCCTACATATGACTTATTGTGTCGCTGGGCTTGCGGTTCTTATCACCACCACACCTTGGTTATTTAACGTATTAAAATACGCAGGAGCGGCTTATCTGATTTGGATTGGTGTTAAAAGTTTGATGCCAAATAAAGGACAAAACCTAGACCTCAACAATACACAACACGAAATCGTCACTTTCAAAAAAGCATTTATGCAAGGCTTCCTTTGTAATGTTTTAAACCCTAAAGCAACATTGTTCTTTCTTGCTGTTTTTACTCAAGTTTTAAGTGTTGATTCGACGTTTGGTGAAAAGCTATGGATCGCCTTTATCATTTGGGGGCTTGCTGCTATTTACTGGCCACTGCTGGTGTGTTTGATCCAGAGTGCTCCTGTAAGAAAAGGGTTAGCTAAAGTACAAAAATATGTCGATAAAGTGCTTGGCGTTGTACTTATTGCTTTCGGGGTTCGAGTTGCACTCAGTTAATCAGATGAATAAAAAAATCCCTCAGCCATGATTGTTTAATGTCTGGGGGAAATACATAAATGGTTTTTAAACCATGCTCGCCTATTGTTAAAAACTCCCTATCAATCACGCTTATTTAACGATAGCTAATATAAAAATATTCACAAATAGCTTTAAACCCTAACTCTAAGATTGAAAGATCTGATCTCCTCCTACAGTTAATTAATTCCCCTATCGAATTACTTAATTATTTAACTCATACTTTTCATTATCATCAGTAAAAAGCATCGACTTAACTAAAACCAAAAACAAGAATAATCTTGTTCAGCCTTTTCATCAAATTGTATAATTTAACTTTAATAGATAAATAAAATTAAACATGGGCCTTATGATCATGGAACAAAATACGACTCTTTTTGATGAAGATGAAATGGAACAAATCAGTACTCTTGCCTCTTCCATATTACCGCCTTCCGAACTCGCTGAGTGGAATTCACTTTTGCAAAAAGCTATTCATCATCCCGATGATGTTTTAGAAGATGAAAAATATTCAAACTATTCGGATTTAGAAGCTGTGTTTGATGAAGATGACGACGATAGGTTGCAACTACTGTTTGATATCTTCTGTCACAGTCATAATATCGTTGTCGCTATTGATTGGCGTGGTGAAGATGATGATGATCAGTTAATCACCTTTTTGTCTCAGCGGATCTCCCGATTTGATCCTACCCTTGAAAAAGAACAGCTGTTCAAAACGCTTAAAGAGCATGTTGATAACAGTGAATTAGAGAATGAAGAGTTTGAAAACAGTACGGATTACTTCGCAGAAAAGTTTAGCCTCTTACAAGATTTTATTGAAAAGTATGGCTATAAAATGTGGGTGCTACATGTGGATTATGATTCATACCCTATCTTTATTGCAAGTATCGAGAATAATTCGGTCATAGAAACTGAAATGTTTATGGATTTTATTCCGAACTAAATCAGTAAAACCCCCCATTATTTTAGCGGTGCTTTAAGGCTTGAAATTAGCTTTAAAGTACCCTTTTTCTATACAATGACTGATAACACGACTCATTGTCAGCCCCCACAGCCCGACAAGTAGCCTCACTTAACTTGCTGCACCTTACTATCGTGCCTTGATTTGGTATTCAATAAAAATGACCAATATCCCATCATGCACCAACGCTATCACGACTAAAATAACGTCAGCAAAAACCCGTTAACCTAACTGTGCGCCTCCCCCAATAATTAGTGATAGATATCAATCAATTAAAAAATAAGGGGAGAGATAGGCAATATCCGCCCAAACACTCTCCTCAAGCAATAGCAATAACCTAACGCTTTGTTTATAAATATTTAATACTTAATGACAGAATAATAACTCAATTTATTTCGCTTTATTAGAGATAAAAATTGCGGTCGTTAAAAAATTCCGTTCCTTTTATCTCGTTTTTAGATGATATTTTTTTATACTGATAAAACAATAGGTTAAAGCAATTAAACGTTAGGAATTTTCTGGAACGTTTTTTCGCTCAATGTACATAGATTTTTGCTAATATTTTCGATAGTTAAGCGTTTTTCATCAAAATAACGAACAAAAGCGAAAATATTTCATTCTGTTTTCACGCCTAAAATGCCATTTCGAAAGTAGCAAATATCGTCATGACAATTATTTTACGCTAAGTCACTTATCCTAGGCCGTTCGGATTATTCCGATATATTTACATCCCTACCCCCGATATATATCATCCCCCCTAACCGAAATCACCGTGCGCATTGGCTGATATTAATGATATTGAGCAAGGAATATATTGCTCTTGTTGCAATAAACCATCGTTACTCATCACCTGACTTATTATGATAACTCAGGATAATAAAAGGACACATTATGCCAACTCCATGTTATATCTCTATCGAAGGTAAAACGCAGGGCAACATCACTGCGGGAGCATTTACCCCTGAATCCGTCGGTAACATCTATGTACAAGGTCATGAAGACCAAATGCTGGTGCAAGAGTTTTCCCACATTGTGACCGTACCAACTGACCCCCAATCCGGTCAACCTTCAGGCCAACGTGCTCACAAACCATTCCGTTTTACGGTGGCATTAAACAAAGCGGTCCCTCTGCTGTAC
>NZ_JAMPQL010000009.1:0-21453 GCF_028482435.1 Providencia sp. PROV119 | reverse complement strand
CCGTGGCAGGCACTTCCGGTGCTGACGACTGGCGTGCACCGCTGGAAGCGTAATCGCCTCATTCGACGAGCTCACCCGGGCTCGTCCTTGTCTGTTTTAACGTGATGCACTCTCCCCGTTAACCCGGAGCCTGACCATGTTCTCAAAAGATCCGAAAAAATCATCCCCTGATCTGGCGTCGATGCTGAAGGACGAAGCCATTAACCAAGCCAAGGAAGCGGCGATGTCAAAGGCATCTGCGCGAACACAACAAGCCGTCAATTTGGCCCAACAAGCGGCCAGTGCGGCGCCCTCGTTGCAGGCCCCCGCCGCGATGTTGACCCCCGGCGGCGGGCTGACGGGGGGGCTTAACCCTGCCGATCCGGATACCGCGCAAGCGGCCTTACGCAGCGCGTTAGGGTTAACCGCCGAGCCGAGCGGTTTAGTGTTTACCTGTGAAATCGGCTTATTTCCTGCGGGTACCTTTCAAGTCACCGATTTTACCCTCACCGAAGGGCTCTCTTCCTTATATCACCTTAGCCTGAATGTGGTGAGTTTGTTGCCTTATATTGAATTCCAAACGCATTTAGGCCAAGCCGCCTCACTGACGGTCAAACGGGATGGGCAGATTGTGCGCACCGTCAATGGCATTCTTGCGGGCGGTGTCCAAGGCAATACCGATGGCGTGAAAACGTGGTACCATTTTGATATCCGCCCTGAAATGTGGATCATGACCCTCAATCAGGACAGCCGTATCTTCCAAGACCAAAACGCCCCCGCGATTTTAAAGACGTTATTGGATGAAGCGCACGTCAAATCAGACTGTCTTTTTTACCGTGAAGCGCTGCATCCGGAACGGACCTACACCACGCAAAAACGGGAATCCGCCTATGACTTTTGGTGTCGCTTAGCCTTTGAGGAAGGGATCAACTTCTGGTTTGAAGAAGATCAGATGTTCTACAGTGATGAGCACATGGGCATGACCGCGGGGATCTCGTTGACTTACAACCCGCAAGCGAACACCGATATCACCGACAGTACCGCCACCACATGGCAGTACGGAGAGTATCTGTGCCCCGATCAACTGATCCAAAAAGACAACAACTACGTGCGCCCCTCTTACCCGCTGATGCACCAAGATCAGCAAGCAGGCGGTGGGCAGCACAGTGTGTTTGAAAGTTACGGGCGTTTTCAATTGGATGCCGAAGGGGAGCCCCTGACCAAAGCCCGTTTTGAGCAATTACGCAGCGGCAGCCGCGTGGGCAATGCCACCACGAACTGCTTTGCCTTGCGCCCAGGCAAAATTTTCACCCTGCAAAATCACCCACACGCCCCGATGAATGACAGTTGGCAAGTCATCACGGTCACCCATCACGGCGTGCAACCCTTAGCCGACAATGGCGGGGGCGAAGGAACGCAATTAAGTAACACGGTCTCCTTTATACCGGGTCGTGAGGAGTGGCGTCCGCCACACCGTTATAAACCGACGGCCGATGGGGATGAATTGGCGACCGTGGTGGGGCCGCCGGGGGAAGAGATTTACGTCAATGAGTACGGCGCCGTCAAAGTGCATTTCCATTGGGATCGCTACGGCAAGCCCGATCACAGCGCTTCCTGTTGGGTGCGTGTCGCCATGGGATGGAGCGGCAACGGTTACGGCTTTTCGGCCGTGCCCCGTATCGGCACTGTTGTGCAAGTCAGTTACCTGAACGGGGATATTGACCGCCCCATTATCACGGGATGCACTTACGATGGCCGCAATGCTCCCCCTATTCGTTTTCCTGAGAACAAAACACGCACCACGTTCCGCACTCAAACCCATAAGGGCGAGGGCTTTAACGAGTTACGTTTTGAGGATGAGGACGGTAAGCAGGAAGTGTTTATTCATGCGCAAAAAGACATGAATACGGTAGTACGGGATAATCGTTCGACGACCGTGGGGGCCAACCACAAAGAAGTCATCCTACAAAACCAAACGGTTTCAGTGCATGGCTCTCAATCGACCTCAGTACAGTCTGACCAAAAGAATGTCGTCTTTGGGAATCAACAGTCTATTGTCGATGGTGAAGTGGTCATCGCTTCCGCAAAAGGGATCCGTCTTATCAGCGGTACGTCCGTTCTTCAATTGAGTCCCTCGGGGAGGGTCACCATCGCGTGTGAAAATTTTGATTTTTATGCCAGTGGTTCAGGGCAAATTGCCACGGGTGAGATCCTCGATCTCAATATGGACAATGCCGCGCCAGGGATCACTAAAATAGATCCGAATACCGACACCATTGCCAGCACAAAATCCCAATTTTTTCCTGAAAAATAAGGTTGAGTATGCATTACTTATTTCAAGAGGGTCGCCTCACACTGCCCAGTGATAAATATCAAGATAATACCGTGAATATGCTGCGTTTTCCTGCCCTAGAAGGCAGCATCTCCATCACCCGTGAGGCACTGTCGCCAGACATCGAGCTAAGTGATTATCTCGCCGGACAGCTAAGCGCCATTAAACGTGAAATAAAAAATGCCGTCGTTAAAGCGCCAACCGCTTTTCGCACAGAGCAAGGTCTCACGGGGAGTGAAATTTACTGTGAGACCAAACAAAAAGGCATCAGTATTTATCAATGGATAGCGGCATTTCACGTGGAAGACAACGTCTTAGTCGTCACTTATAGCCAAATTAAACCGTTTTCAAATGCAGAGCTCGCACACTGGCGCACCCTGCGGGACAGCTTTACACCGCACTCAAATTAACCGAAAGCAGACTTGAATTCACAATGACCATACTGACGATTGAATAAGGACATACTCATGGGAAATGAATTTTTCGCGGCGAAGCAAGGCGATAAATTGATGCACTCGTCAATATGGGCAGATATTGTCTGTGGTGTGGTTAAAGGGGCGGTCTATGCGGCGGTAGGGGCTGCTGCAGTTGTATTGACAGGCGTAACTGGCGGTGCAGCAGCGGCTGTTTTTATTGGCGCGGGATTGGCGACCGGATTTGCTCTCGGCAGTGTTATTGATGCTGCTGCGGATTGGGTCGCGGATGGGATTGATAGCCTCTTTGGGCTCAGTTCGCCTGATGGCGAAATAAAAACCGGCTCACCCAATGTGCGTATCAAGGGGAAACTGGCAGCAAGAGCGGCAGGAAAACTCCCTACCCCCTTGTTATTAGCGTCTATTGCAGAAGACAATGCGCCCCCTAAAGAAAAAAAAGGGCTCGATATTGCCTTGAGTATTTTGGAAAAATCCACAATGCTTATTCCGGGCATGCTTCCCTTTGCGTTAGCCAAAAAAGCACTTAGCACCCCGAATAATGCGGCGCCTATCGACCCCCTGTCTGACGAATACCCAGAATATCCATCGCCTAAGCAAGGCTTTTTTGACAGCATACTGTCCCCCGTTAAGGCGGATAAGCACCCTCATGCTGAACCGATGCCCCTCGATATTATCAAATGTGATAAATGGCATTGTGCAAGTAAGCCCTACTTTTTAGCGGAAGGATCAAAAAGGGTTCAAATCAATAGCCAGCCGGCGTGCCGTAATGGGGATAGAAGCACCTGTGAAGCCAAAATCGATGACAATCAAGAAAAAGGGATTGTGCGCATTGGTGGGAACAGTGTGGTGGTACGCGACATCATGAGTGGCCGCAACCCGTTTGCAGAGATGTTCGGTGAAATTCTTGGCGGCCTCTTTGTGGGGGGGCTGCGAACCTTAATGCGAAAAGGCGGAATGGCTGCCATTAAGCAGTGTTTAAATAAAGTCGGTTGTACGCTGGTAAGTGAAATTGTCGGCACCGCGGTTGGTTCGATGGTGACGGCAACGGTGGTACAAGCTTTCAATAGTTTACACCATCCCGTTCATGCCGCTACGGGGTCGAAAGTCCTCAATGGTGAAAATGATACGGACTTTATTATTGAGGGGGCTTATCCGTTAGTCTGGTCACGTATCTACCAAAGTCGGAACCAACGCGAGAGCCGATTGGGCCGTGGTTGGGCAATGCCGTTTGATGTGTCCTTGGAAATCGAGTCAACTGGCAAGGGGCTTGAAAATGAAAATATCTACTACCATGACGCATCGGGGCGCCGTTTAGCCCTGGGGAAAATAGCCCTCGGCCAAACAGTGTTTTATCAGGATGAAGGGTTTAAAGTTTATCGCACCGTGAATAATATTTTCCTTGTCGAATCCACTGACGGTGACTATCAACTGTTTGAAGCCAACCCCCATAAAATCAACACCCTGCGCTTAATGAAAAGCGCTGACCGCCATAACAATGCCTTAAATTACCGTTATGCCAATGACGGTGAACTGGTGCAAATTCATGATGATGCGTATTTAACGGATATCCGCTTGCACTATGATGCACTTTCACAGCGATTAACGTCGGTAACGCGTCATCAAGGGCAAGCTGAAAAAACACTGGTGACCTATGATTACGATGAACAGCAGCGGTTAATTCAGGTCACTGACGCGGATAACCGTATCACGCGCCGTTTTGGCTGGGATGAAGAGTCCGGCTTAATGGCGATGCACCAATATGCCACGGGGTTGAGTAGCCATTATCGCTGGCAACGCTTTGACACCTTTACCCTTGAAGACAATGAACCGGAGTGGCGGGTCGTTGAACACTGGTTAAAAGAAGAAGGCCAAACGTGTTTAGAGCACACAGAACTCATCTACGATTTAGCCGAGCGCACCGTCAAAACCGTTCAGCATGGTTTAGGAAGCACCTTCCGTCGCTGGAATGAACAACAGCAAATCATTGAATACACCAATGAGCTCAATGAAACTTGGTACTTTGAGTGGGACACCAATCGCCACTTAACCAAAGCCATTGCGCCAGATACCAGTGAGTGGGTTTATACCTATGATGAACGCGGAAATTTAACGCAATCGACGGATCCCGAAAACCAATCCACTTGCTACGATTGGGACAAGGATTTTGCCTTTCCGACCGTGCAAACCTTGCCCAATGGTGCGGCGTGGCATTGGGAATATACCGATAAAGGCGATGTCCGCCGTGTGATTGACCCCTTGGGGCACATCACGGCCTTTGTTTGGGACGAGCAAGGCAATTGCATCGGGCAAGTGGATGCCAAAGGCAATGAAACCCACTATCGCTATAACCCACGCGGTCAGCTTATTCGCCAAACCGACTGTTCCGGTTACCCCACTACCCTCACCTATGATGAGTGGGGGCAATTGCGCAGTATCACTAATGCGCTCAATGAAACCACCTATTACACGTTCAGTGAAACAGGCTTATTGCTGTCAGAAAAGTTGCCCGATAACACGGAAAACCGCTACGACTATGATGATGCGGGGCAACTGGTCGGATTAACCGATGTGGGTGACCAGCACACGCTACTGCGGCGTAATCGTCGGGGGCAAGTCATTGCACGTCGTGACCCCGCGGGGCATTGGCTGCATTTTCACTATGACGCGTTAGGGCGCATGAATGCATTAGAAAATGAGCACGGCGAACAGTACCGCTTTGGCTACGATGCCCTTCATCGCTTGACCCAGGAGCAAGACCTTATTGGTCAACAAAAACAGTATCAGTATGACGAGGTGGGAAACCTGACGCAGATACTGACTACCCCCGCCAAGCCGCTGAACGGAAGTGCCGCCCTCGCGCCAGTCCTGATGCAACTGCATTACGATAAGATTGGTCGTTTACGGTCTCGTGAGAACGGGGAATACCGCACGGAATATGGGTATAGTCAGAACCAAGTGATCGTGCGTCAAGTGCCGATAGCGCGCTGGCATGAGGCGCAACGGACGGGGACGACGGTGAGTTATGACGATGAGTTGACCCTCACTTACGACACACTGGGGCAGTTAGTCAGTGAGCGCAATGCCACCGGGGAATATCATCATCAATACGATGTGTTGGGGAATTTAACCCAGACACAACTGCCGAATAACCGAGCTTTTGAGTACCTCTACTACGGCTCCGGTCACTTACAGCAAACCAACTGGCGTGATAACGACCAACTCACCGTCTTAGCAGAATATCAGCGAGACCGTTTGCACCGTGAAACGGGCCGCACCAGCGGGTTATTGGACAATGAAACGGGGTATGACACCCGAGGGCGTATCACCCATCAAGTCGCCCGTCGGATGAATGAATCGGTGTTCACGATGCCGGTCCTTGACCGCCGTTACCGCTGGGATAAGCGCAATCACTTGATTGAGCGCAGTGTCAGTTACGGCCAAGGGAATGATTTATTTACGTCAGGGCACTGGTACTATAACAGCTATCAGTATGACCCCTTAGGGCAATTAACCCAGCATTTAGGCTCGGTGCAAACGGAACATTTTCGCTACGATGAAGCGGCAAATTTATTTAAAGATCGTCAGCAAAGTGCCCTGCATAACCAAGTGCACCACAGCGACCAATTTGATTATCAGTATGACGGTTTTGGGCGCATGGTTTCACGTTGTGAAAAAGGCAGCACTTCCGGACAGCATTATCATTACGATGCAGAAAACCGGATTATTGCGGTCGATATTCACCAAGGCCCACTGGGTTATGAGCGCGCGGAATACCGTTATGATATCCTCGGGCGGCGAATTGAAAAACGCTTATGGAAAGCCAGTGCGATAGCCAATACCATCACTTACCCCACCCGTGAGCCGGATGAAGTGCAAACCTTTGGCTGGGTGGGGATGGTGCTTACCCATGAGCACAGTAGCACCAAACCGCACACCACGGTGTACCATGCGTACAATGACCACAGTTATACCTCCTTAGCCCGTATTGAGTGTACGGATACCCCCGCCAATCCACGGTGCGCCATCTATTACACGCACAGTGGCTTAAACGGATTGCCGGAGGCGCTCACCAACAGTGACGGTCATCTTGTTTGGCAAGGTCAATATGGTGTTTGGGGGAATTTACAGCGTCAGGCCCGCCCTACCGGTGAGTTTAACAGTGAACAAAACTTGCGTTTTCAAGGGCAATATTTCGACAAAGAAACCGGCCTGCACTATAATACTTTTAGGTACTACGCCCCGGATTTAGGTCGCTTTACCCAGCAAGACCCTATCGGGCTGGCGGGTGGATTGAACCTGTACCAGTATGCGCCAAATCCACTGACATGGGTGGATCCGTGGGGTTGGGCGAAAGAAAAAACGTATGAAGTAATAAAATATATGAGTGCTGATGAAGTTACTGCTGTAAAAAAAGCAAATGGTGGAATTGTACCGCATTTTAATAGTAATAGAGTTGCCCGTTGGCTAAACATGCCTGGTGCAAATTGGAATCCTAATAGAGAAAAATTTAGGGTAGTATATACTATTAATCAAAAAGGTATGGATATATTAAATGAACATGTCGATATGGATAAGTTATTCCTCGGTGAAACTGATCTACCACATGGTGTATTATCTAAACCTAACGAAATAGGGGCAAGAGGCATTGGCGCAGGATTGCTTGATGAGTTTAATAAGCAAATTAAAAGCGCACGAATTGAAAAAGAGGTAAAGAAAAATCAATGGAAAAATATTGGAGTGATCATAAAATGCTAACCCATTCAAATTTAGATATTAATTTGAATGATATGTATCAATATAAATTAAAAAGCCTTTTTAATTCAAGAGTGCCACCTATTAATGACAAAATAATGGCATTTACAGAGTGGGATAATAACATGGAAAAAAATTTATTACTCAATATTAAAAATAATACCCCACTTATTTCATCTGAATGGAATGACTTATTTTATAGTGATAAATTAAACGAAGTTTTTTTAAAAAAAAACACTAATTATTATTTATTTTTTAATTTCTTAAAAGTCCTTCCTTCTATTTTTATAATAAACAAAAATATTTATTATAAAAACAAAAATTTATACATATCATATTTCATAAATCAATTAAAGATAAAATTTAATTTTAAAATGGAAGAAAACATCAACGAAAGCGAATTAAAATCAGAATTATTTAATTATTTAATATACGAGCTAGGAGCTGGAAATCGTTACGATAAATTTTTTAGGATTAAAAATAATCAATTATTTTTTAATTTAGAAGGTGATAATTACATTGAAGTTAAAAGTTTAATTAACTTAACTCACTCCATCTTAATGGAGACAGTAGATGATAAAAACACAAAATATATAGAAACAATTAAAATATTCTATCTAGCCACAGTAGATTTCTTATTAAATAGTAATGATGGATATCATCTTCCATATAATGATATATATATCGATTATACCAACCCTAACACTTTTATAGATAATTATTTAAAAAATAAAGATGACGTATTTAAAGTTTTGGTCGGGTGTATGAATGAAGGCCAATCTAAATGTAACATCTTTATTTCTGAAATAATATATATGAATTACATATATTATGTTCTTCGAGGTAATCCTTCAAAAATATTAGACCTAGAAGAATATTGCAATAAAACTAAAATTAGTTTTTTAAAAATAATAAACAGGATTATTAATCGTAGGTTTTATGTAAATATGAAAAGTTTTAAAGGTATTAATCTCGGAATGTATTTATCTAAGTTATCACCTTAGAAAATTTCATAATATGAATTTGTACTTTAAATTTTAATTTAGGGAGCAGATATGAACCTAGAAAAAATATATCATTATAAGTTAAATAAATTATTCAATTTTAGAGCGCTTTCATTGGATGATGACGATTTGACATTTACAAGTGTTAACAATGAATTAGAGGAATATTTATCTTTATATATAGAAGGGGAAAAACCTCTTTTATTATCTTGGTGGTGTAATTTATTTGATTTCGAAAAACTAGATGATATTTTGAGTGAAAATACATATGAAAGATATGATTTGTTTTTATGTTTTTTAAAAAGTCTTCCATTAATATTTCTTATTAATAAAAGTGAGTCATACAAGAATGAAAATTTAAAAATCACCCATACTATTAATCAATTAAAAACAATAAAAAAAACAACCCTTACTTTAAACTTAGAGGATGATAATTACAAAACAGAGATTTTTAATTACCTTTCTCATTTAATAGGAGTAACTGAATTAAATTCCAATTTTTTTCTAGTTAAAGATAATAACTTATTTTTCAAATTAAAATTCAATGAATGGGTTAATGTTAAAGAGTTAATTAGCTCCATACATTCTTTAGCAACAACAATGGCGAGTGATGAAAACAAAATAAATCTAAAAAAAGTAAAAAACTTTCAAATAGCCACAATTGACTTTATTATGAATGACAAACAAAAGGTCAATTTTCCATATGATGACTTTTACTTAAATTATGCATATCCTGATATTTTTATAAACAACTACCTTAATAAAAATAAAGAAATGTTTTCTATCCTTATTGACTGTGTTGATGAAAATCAATCTGAGTGTAATTTTTTTATATCAGACATGATATATATGAATTATATATATTATATCCTCAAGGATAACCCAAAGGAAATATTAAAATTAAAAAAATATTGCAAAAAAAACAACAAGTTATTCTTCAGAATAATTGTCAAGATTATCAATCTTAACTACCATATTGATGAGTCTGATTTTAAAGGATTAAAACTAGAGTATTATTTATTAAATAATAAAAAAATAATTGTTGGTTACGCAACATAAAATTCCTAAAACAATAGTCTTAAGGTATATTTTTTTAATATTTATAACTTTTATTAATGCCAGTGCGATAGTCAATACCATCACTTCCCCCCCGTGAGCCGGATGAAGTGCAAACCTTTGGCTGGGTGGGGATGGTGCTTACCCATGAGCACAGTAGCACCAAACCGCACACCACGGTGTACCATGCGTACAATGACCACAGTTATACCTCTTTAGCCCGTATTGAGTGCACGGATACCCCCGCCAATCCACGGTGCGCCATCTATTACACGCACAGTGGCTTAAACGGATTGCCGGAGGCGCTCACCAACAGTGACGGTCATCTCGTTTGGCAAGGTCAATATGGTGTTTGGGGGAATTTACAGCGTCAGGCCCGCCCTACCGGTGAGTTTAACAGTGAACAAAACTTGCGTTTTCAAGGGCAATATTTCGACAAAGAAACCGGCTTGCACTATAATACCTTCAGGTACTACGCCCCGGATTTAGGCCGCTTTACCCAGCAAGACCCGATAGGGCTGGCGGGGGGTTTAAATACCTATGCGTATGCGCCTAATCCGTTGTCATGGATCGATCCGTTAGGTCTTTCTACTTGTGGATTAAGGGGGGAATGACGGGCGGTTCAGAAGTGCCCAAAATATACAGGAAGAAATATCTGGATTACCTAATTTCACAAATAGAACGCCTGGACAAATACGTCAGACTTTACGTAATCGAGGTTATTCGTCGGTGCAAGCACATAGTGGGGGGGAAGTTTGGACAAAAGGCTTACCAGATGGAAATACTGTTGCCGTGAGAATTGATCCGGCGAATCCTCGTTCACCTTCAAACTATGCTGATGCTGTACCTCATGTTCATATTGAAACAGTCCCAACATCCAGTGTCTCTAATGGAAATTATCGCCCACGAGACGTGACTGGCAGACATACTGCCAAAGGTGGAGTTTCTGACCGAGGAACTAATCCGAATCATAACGCTGATGTTCACATTCCGATGTCTCCGGGACGCTTCCCGTATAATTAATGTGAGGTTATATGGATATCCGACATCAATATAATGAAGCTTTAAATAAGTTAGAAGCAGATGTTAATGGTGGCCTGAGGGATTTAATAAATATATATTGCGTGGCTATTGATTCGTTTGAAAATGACATTGTTGATTCTATTGTTTTATACGTGATTGATATGGGTAATAAAGATACTTGTCGATATCTAGAAGAAATATTATCAGTAAATAAAGATCCTTATTTAGTAAAAGAATTTAATGAATGGATAAAAGAAATCAAGAATAAAACTTGAAATAAATAAAAGCCGGAAGGATCCTCAAATCTTCCCAGCTTATTTTTTATTTAGTTGCTGTCGTTCAGCACACTAAATTGTTGGTGATGCATCTAAAGGTGCCCAGCCAGAGACATCTTGAAAAAACATGGTATTGATGTTGATGATGCAAGAAATGGTGTTTTCCTGCCGAATAAAAATAACATTGATGAAACATTATCAGGGATAAAACATAATGGTAGACACCCTAATCAATACCTAGCTGCTGTTAATACAAGAATCATAGATGCGGATCGAATGGGTGGTAAGCAAGGTGTTCTGGATGAATTGTCAAATATACGAGAAATTTTATCTTCCGCAAGTCGAGCCACAAGCTGGTATAACATATTATGATCGATAAATTATATTGTTTACAGTCAGATATAACAAATTATAGCTCTTTTATTCAAGACTATCCTGACGGTGAAGAGAGTATTATGGGAAGATCGAGAGACCAAAAATGGAGAAGATTTGGTGATAATTATGTAGGTATAATTTTAGAATTGCACCCTAATGATTTTGGTAATAAAAACTATAAATTTGATTTCAGTAGTTTTCTATCTCCATTTATGGTTTTTAGTGAGGGTGCATTAGTATCCTTATCTGATATTCTGAGTTCAAGGGGGCAAATATTACCAGTTAAAACTGAGAGCAAACGGAAGAAATTCGTTGGCTATTACCCAACCAATCCGCTTTCAGAATGTTTTGACAGAAAGAATTCTGTTTATCGGGAATATCCCAATGGATTAATGATTGAGAAGCCAGTCCTCATTAAAAGTAACATTACAGATGAGTATCTATTTACTATTGACGAAGATATTAGTCGGGTTTTTGTTACGGATAAGTTTAAACAAAGAGTAGAAGATGCCGGTTTAACTGCTTTCGATTTTTCAGTAGAAGTAGAATTATCGTAAAGATATTGACGAACTTATGATTTAAATTACAAGCTCGTGTAATTACCCGTTTTAGCTACAAATATTACACCAAAGCAAGTAAATTGTCGTTAGATCACTCCCCCGAACAGCGCCTTAATCTTAAGTTTAAATGCGGCGAACTGAGCTTGCTGTTGCTGGTTTTGTTGCTTTATTGCCCGGATATCCTCATAGTCCGGTATTAATACCCAACAGCCGTTTAAAATCTTAACGGTAAAGGTGAAGCCGGTCTCAAAACCTGCCTCTTTCAGCCACTGACCTTTAAGGTTAATGGCGGGCGGTGGGTGTTGTTTTTGCCCTTCGGCGCATAGCCGACCGTGTAGAATCGTTCTGTTTTCAGGATGTTATTTACGGTGACGACTGACTTAGAATACGCACTAGCTATAGTCAACACTTTATTCGTTGATTACGGTTTTCAATGCTCATCGAAAACTACTCCACTTTTTATTGACTTTCGACCAATCAAAACTGGCCCACTGTATTATTCGTGAAACCGACTTTACCAGAATGACAGAGTCGCCTGATAACACGGAATACCGCACGGAATATGGGGATAGTCAGAACCCAGTGACCGTGCGTCAGGTGCCGATAGCGCGCTGGCATGAGGCGCAACGGACGGGGACGACGGTGAATGATGACGATAAGTTGACCCTCACTTACGACAGACTGGGGCAGTTAGTCAGTGATCGCAATGCCACTGAGGAATATCATCATCAATACGATATGTTGGAGAATTTAACCCAGACACAACTGCCGAATAACCGGGCTTTTGAGTACCTCTACTACGGCTCCAGTCATTTACAGCAAACCAACTGGCGTGATAACGACCAACTCACCGTCTTAGCGGAATATCAGTGAGACCGTTTGCACCGTGAAACGGACCGCACCAGCGGGTTATTGGACAATGAAACGGGGTATGACCTCCGTGGGCATGTCACCCATCAAGTTAATAGAAGATGCAGGTTTAACAGCTTTTAATTTTCCAGTAAAATAGAGTTAACGTGTAATTTATTTAGTGAAATTACCTGTTTTATTAATATTAACCTCTTAAACCAAAACAGGTAAATCACAATATATTATTCCTCAATTAAAAAAACAAATTAGAATTAATATTTGTTTTTATTACTTACAATCTCTATTTAACATCTCATTATATTGTTACTTTCCACATTATCAGATCGGCGATATTTCATACACCAATCCATCGCGATTACCGAGGTCCGGTGCATAGTAGGATTCTACCGGAAAATAGAATAGACGATTACGGACACCATCAAATAATACATTTTCCTGATAGCTTCTCGGGAATTTCTGCATCCGCTTCCAGTTTTTTCCGCCGTTGTGTGATACCCGGATATGCTCAGGGTCGTTAAACCGAAAAGTGAATATCAGACTATTATCTTTCCCTACATACAGATCAGAAATCGAGTCTGTACCGGTTTCCAGTACTGGCGTGTAATTGCCGTTGCTGCAATCCAGCCGGTTGATGCTGTACCGCATACGTGGCTCGGTTTTGAGAACAAAATAAACCTCTCCTTCCGGTGTCACGGTCGGTTTACTAACTCGCCCCGGCAGCGACAGATACGCTTCCTGGCGTCCCGTCTGGAGGTTAATACAAGTCAGTGAGCTGGTGTCGCTTTCCTGCTTCCAGAAGATTGCCCGTTGTGAGGTGGCGAGCCAGCTGGGATCCTGTATATTGTAATGCTGATAACTACCGAGATCGGCACGTCCCCGCCCAGAGGGGTTCAGGTCGGCGAGTTTTTTCCAAGTCTGTCCAAAATCCATTGTCTGATACAATCGCTCATTCTGCGCCATCACGAAATGACCCGCCCCAGTAATCGCTAGGACATTCTCTTCCGCCCGCGTTTCTGGCGATGCCCATTGTTGTAGCCACTGCCAATGCAGACCACCGTCATTTGAATAAAATGCTGGTCTTCCTGGGGTGATATCATTCTTAAATACGATCAGGCAGCGCCCTTGATTATCACACTGCTGACTCAGTACGTTGCCGATAAAACGGGCCCGGACGCGCAGCTCCCCCTCCTGCTCCGTCATAATCTGAGTTAGCGGCAACCGTGGCCTGTAGGATTCAATTTCTCGGCCACTCCCTTTGCCAATCTGTTTTGCAATGTGCTTGTTGATCACCGCTTTGTCCGGATTAATTTGCAGATTAAGCAGCGGCACAGCGTTGTCATTAACGGGATCATCACGAAGCACTTTGTTGTAATGATACAGGAAATTACTGCGCTCAATATGATTCACTTTAATATCAATCGCATCGCTTAGGCCAGTGATCAAAACACCCTGTTCAACGCTACTGATAAGCAAAGATTTCATGATAATCGCGTTTTTTTCCGGCTGATAAGGACGAGTACGTTCCCATTCTCCGGCAAATCCAGCGAAATCACGTATGTACATAAAAGTTATGCAAATAATCAGCCCGACGGCCAATAAAGCAACTCGGATGCGACGATCAGTAAACATCAGGTCACCTCCTGAATATACGGAGCCTTATTCAAGCTACTTCGGAATGACACCAGATACTGTCGCACTTTCTCTATCCGTGCGGAGGTGACCGTGTATTTTTCGATAAAGCCGTTGGACAGCTCAGTTAACAGCATAATCAGGAAAAATATCGACATACTGAGAAAACTGCAATCAAGAAACATATCCCCGGCTTTCAACCAGTCCCATTTGTCAGGCATCACACCCGCTTGCCACCAGTCATGGAACGAAAAAAACAGCATCAACAACGGTAACACCAGACAGATGAGACCAATGGCTTTGTACGCCCGTTTCATTTGACGGTTGGGCATCATTATGCCGCTGTATTTGAGATATGCCTGTCCGTCCCGTTCGTTACACAGGCCGACGATCTGACCGTTCTCACCGTTAAGGATAAGCGTCATGGGGTCACCTTCGGTCAGAAAAAAATCCGGATGTCGGTAAAATATCGGATTTACATCTTCACTGAATGTATTGTAATAACAGCGGAAAGTGAATAGCACGCCCTCACAGAGAAACTGATAATCTCTATAATCGCGCCGCGATTTACCTGTACCAGTAAATCCTGTGGTCACACTGAGTGAACGAATTTCCCCTTGTAATGTGCTCAGAATGACCTGATCTGCATGGATCATATTATCCGGCGTCTGGGGTTTTGCTGTTTTTACCACTGCCTGTATATTTTTTTGCTGCGCGGCTATTGTTGTCTGCAGATCGTTTTGAGTGTGAAAGAGTGATAAATCTCCAGCCTGTACACGCCGAAGTCCCTCTTGCAAACGGTGTGTTCGTTTACTACTACTGACCAGCAATCCTTGAACACCGGAGCAAAAAAACCAAGCACCGATAATAAATGCGATCAACATGAGCAGAAATATGATAATACCAAATGATAAATTAAAAAAAACATAGCCAAACGCCCCCATCAGTAGCGTTCCTATCAGTGTTTTCAGGGCATTACGGGCTTTATCGGTACCTTTAGTCACGGGTTGCAGTGTTCCGTGGTCTGGAGCGACTAACCAGTGCAACCAGAATGTCCCATCAGCCAGCGGATGTGCACCGATATACACACGCTCGCCTTCTGTTAATTTTTCCGCAACAGAGATATCTTCAAATTGCTTAGCATACATCCAGAATACCTTATCTCCGGCTAGGATCCGGCGGTAATTCGTTTCTGGTTCGGCGTGCTTATCGTGGCGCACAAACGGCAAATCAAAAAAGCAGACATTTTTCATAGGCAACAGCACCATCCATAAGTAATCATACTACCCAGTAACGATTCTGATTGAAATATTAGTTAATATTTATATTTTGAAGATTAAAAATTATAAAAACACTCGGGCATGTTGACCTTTATTGTATATATTTTATATTGCTCCACATAGTGAGCCACATAATTGAAAACGTCAAAACAACGACACTTTCATCATTTTTTGATAATTTACCATACCAAATAGCAACTGCTCAGTGTTTCTTAATACTCAGAAAGGTATTTTCAACGAAATAGCGGCATTGATATAAACACCAATCAATAGCTATATTACCTTAATTGCTATTTCCTTTTCTAGGTATTATATAGTGAGCCTTAAGATTTTTAATCGAATCTTGTAAAGCTTGGCTATTAATCTTTATCCTCTCCCATTAAAATGAAACAGCTATAATGAGATTTTCTGCCCAAAATTGCAGAGGTCGTTATAAAAAAGCCGGTTTTACTGAAAGGCGAATCGTCAATATTTTAAAACTCGTTGATTCTGGAATGAAAGTCGATGATCTTTATCGGCAACGTGGTATCAGTGTGCCACTGGCGGCAATTGGAAATCAAAGTACAGTGGTATGTAATCCAATGATGTTAAACCATTAAAAGAGCTTGAAAAAACTCAACGCTTAAGTCAGCCTTGAAAACCATGCGATGAAAGCGCTTTTTGCAAAAAAGGTTGGTAGTAACTAACGGGGAAGACGTCCTGCGTTCAATCAATAAAAGAGGCAGGTTTATCAGTCAGTAAGGCTTGTCAGATGACTTTGTTGTCCGGGGCAACGTTTTATCGTCGGCAGTGAGATTGATGTGAAAAAAATCGAGCGGTGATCGAGGATATACAATCCGTTTTAACCCAGTCACCACAATCTGGATTTTGGAAATACGATTACCGTTTGCGATTTGAAGGCTATCCCTTTAATCATAAACGCGTTTATGGCCGTTTAGGACTCAATCTAAAATGTCGAGTTAAAAAAGCGCTCTGCGTACGTGAGAAAAGGCCACTAGCAATTGAAAAAATACCGAATATTCAATGGGAACTAGTTTTGTTGCTTGATAACATGGGTATCTTCTCTGCCCGATATTCCCCCAGACAAGCATTTAACATATTGACGATAAAATGTGAAACCTGCTCCAACATCCGCTTCTTATTTCAACAAAGAGGTAGGATTACACTATAACACGTACCACTACTACGCCCCAGATTTAGGTCGTTTTATCCAACGAGACTCGATAGTGCTGGTAAGTGGACTGAATTGTACCAGTATGCACCGAACCCTTTAATCTGAATTGACAACTCATTGGATTAAACAAATTAGATATATAAGGGATGACAGAAAAAAGCGAATCCCTGTCTATTTATCGAGGTTAAAATAGTGTATGAATAACTTTCAATTCTGGGTTAATTGTAATGATATCATCAATTATTTGATTATAAATAGCAGGCATCGTTTGTTTCCACCCCACCATATCTGGACGGTGCTCTATAGCCATGGGGGTTCTTAATAGCGTATGATCAATAATAGGCGTTGTTAACCCGTGTCGTGCACGGAAATTTTTTACGGCTTGGTATTCAAACGGCCACGCTAATAAAATTTCCATGTCTATTTCATAGCCTGTTGAACTTTGTTCATCAGTGTTGATACCGAATAGAGCTGACCACTCCACATGTTTATCACATAAAGTAATAAGCCATTCAGCGACAACATCATGATTTTCATTATAAAGTGCTTCTTGGCAAAAGCGTTGATAAAACGGATCAATAGGGATCCCCGCGCTTTCCCAATCTATAGTTTGATTTTTCTCACTAGCAAGCATTTCGATAGCTAGTACACCTAACTTCTGCGGTCGAGTATACATTGGGAGAGATTTTGCCATTTTACCTGATTGGATACTTTCAATGATTTTATCGTAACAAAGATGACCAAATCTAAAATCATTACAGGCGAAATCCATTAATAATACTTGTCCTTGTTCAGATAGTTCCCAAAAAAACGGTCACTATTAAAACCGTTATAATAATTTAACAATAACGATATGTTTTTTTAAAAAAAACCTCCTCAAAACTAAAATAATTATATTTATCTACTGAGTAAATTTTATTTATATAAAATAGATTCACTATCCCCATATTAGAATCTAAACATACAAAGTAATGAGTATATTTGTCTTTTCTACTTTTAGAAGCGCCAAGTTCGATATTCCAGAGAAATCTTTCCTCGATTTTTTTCTTTAGTATAACATCATCAAATTCGATGTCTCTTAATTCATCTTTAAGATATTTATTTATTAAATCTAATTTTGACATTATTTGACAATCTCCATTATGAGTGTTTTATCACATATAGATGTACTAGCTACTAAAAATGTATCATTTATGCCAACTTTTAATTTGATAGCAACGACATTTTTTATTATCTTATCTACTTGTGAGTAGATATCTTCATCTAATCTAGCTTTTATATCTAAAAAATTATCTATATCTGATACAGATATATTACATTCGTTTTTAGAATACATTCTTTTTTCTGCTTGAACCATATGTTTTTGTAAATTTATAAATAGACTTTTTTGAGCCTCACTGAGGCTTCCTCCGACTAATGTTCCTAAATCATCAAACTTTTCTCTCATGACCATTTTCGTTTCAATCGCAACCCAATAAGGTGGAGGAGAGTCAATTTTACAAATTAAATTATCCTCATAATCATTCGATTTTTTAAAGACAACATACTGACTAGTAATAGTATTCACTCATTCTTTATTGTTTTAACCCCATGATTAAAAAAACCACTCAAGATATTTTTTTACTGCTTGTTTAACCCTCTGCAACAAGCTCATATCCGCTAAGACACCCACAAACCACCTTGTGTCCTTCTAATGCTACTGAGATCCCATTGGTTTTCATCAAGTTGGCTAGCTCGACCAATAAATTCAAAGTGCAAATAATTTTTCTTTAATTGATTAAACAACGCCTCTCACTTAATTTTATGGTGTTCTAATACAGCTTGATGCTCCTCTTCAAAATAGTGAACTGCATCAAGATAAAAGGCTTGCAGCTTATTATCACGAATAATTTGTTTTCTTTCTGCCGTCAGCTTCATGTTCATGACATTATCTATATTCACAGGCGGTAAATCTCCGCCTATTAATCGTAATTAAAATAACTTGTGAATCACTTGAAGCTCTGGATTAATCGAAATCAAATCATCAATCATTTGGTGATAAATAGCGGGCATATTTTGCTTCCATCCTACCATATCTGGACGGTGCTCTATTGCCATCGGGGTTTTTAATAGCGGATGATCAATGATGGGTGTTGTTAACCCATGGCGAGCACGGAAATTTTTGACGGCTTGGTATTCAAAAGGCCAAGGAATTAAAATATTCATTGATATCTCATAACCCGTTGAGCTTTGTTCATTGTCATTGTCCGAAAAAAGTGCCGACCACCCTATATGTTTATCACATAGCGTGATAAGCCATTGAGCGACAACATCGTGATTTTCATTATAAAGTGCTTCTTGGCAAAAACGTTGATAAAATGGATCAATAGGGATCCCCGCACTTTCCCAATCTATTGTTTGATTTTTTTCACTCGCCAGCATTTCGATAGCTAGTACACCTAACTTCTGCGGTCGGGTATACATTGGGAGAGATTTTGCCATTTTACCTGATTGGATACTTTCAATGATTTTATCGTAGCAAAGATGCCCTACTCTAAAATCATCACAAGCAAAATCCATTAATAAAACTTCACCTTGCTCTGAGAGACTATAAAAAGATTTATGCCTTTTATAAACATCATGATAGTCTAAAATTAAAACTAAGTTTTTATGAAAAAAGAACTTTTCAAGAGAGTAAAGAGATTCTTTTTTATTTCTATAAACTTCCAACAAATAAATAAATGCAATTGAAGGCGTATCAAAATCTAATGTTGATATATAGTCAATATATCTTTCTTCTTTATCTAGGCCTATAGATTCCTTAATACTTTTTGCAAAATCATCATCTATGCTGTCATTTACTTTAGATAGATCAGCCTTTGCATTTTTTATTTTCTTTCCTATATATTTTAGTACTCTATCAACTCTACTCATTTGTCTAAACCCTCTAGATAGTAAAAAAATAGATATTTATTGTTTCCACCAACATTAAATTTATCATCAACTACCACCGTTAATTTGTAACCAACAATGTTATTTTTACTCATTCCCTTAGAAATACTATTTAATAAGTCAAACTGTTCTTTATTTAAATTAAAATCATTCCTTCCAAATCTCATTGACTCTGTTGATTCTTTTGAATGATCTCTTATATTTTTCAAGTAATCTTTTTGAGCTTCGCTTGCTCCACTTCCTTTTGGTGTTGTATTTGCCCCAAACTTATCCTTCATCGTCGTTTTGATTTCAAACGTAACCCACTCAGGTGGCGGTGGCTCAATTTTGCAAATGAAATCATCTTTATAATCATTCATTATTTAAAGCTAACATACTGACTAACAACTGTATTCACTCATTCTTTATTGTTTTAACCCCTATGATTAAAACACCCCGCTCAAGATACTTTTTTTACTGCTTGCTTAATCCACTGCGACAAGCCCCCCTCCACCAGAACAGCCACAAGCCACTTTGTGACCTTCAAGTGCAACGGGAATTCCGTTGATTTTCATTAAACCGTCGCCCTCGACGATAGCACCAGTTTTTTGCTCGAAGGGCAATAAACTGATTCACTCACACAAGCGAATCCTTGGATTTGTTTGGCAAGGGAAGACCCCGTAAGCACTGTACCACCTGTGTTGGTGGTATCATTTTTTAAAATAATTTTACGACCATTAACTGTGCTACGCATTATTGACTCTATTTTAATGAGTCTATCTACATGGTTCAAAAACAGTTTAACCCGTCTAAATATTGTGCAACGAGACAGAGAAAGACAATGTTCTCTTTACGTATCTGCACTGTATTGATATTTTCCAGTGCTTGCTTTAAGAATAAGTCTTTTTCTTTATAGTTATCAGTAAATTGTTTATTCATATCCTTTAATAGAAACAATTCAATTCCTGATTTTAGTATCGAGGGTTCATTACCGATAACCAGATAGCGTTTTTTGGCATAATCGATAATTTCGCTGACATTATGTGATAAATCGAGAGTTTGATAATGCTCAATCATGCCTTCTAACCATGCTTTACTTTTTGAGTCTTTGAACAAAACCACTTGTTCAAGATGCTCTTGTACCGTTTGAAATAACGGTGACTGTGCGTAAAATTTCCCACAATAGAGCATGAATGTTGTCTGCGTAACACACAAATATTGGCTCGCTCGACCAATCGATTCAAAATACACATAATTTCTCTTTAATTGATTAAACAAGGCCTCTCGCTTAATTTCATGGTGATCTAATGCTACGCGATGTTCTTCTTCAAAGTAGTGAACTGCATCAAGATAAAAAGCTTGCAGCTTATTATCACGAATAATTTGTTTTCTTTCTGCCGTCAGCTTCATGTTCATGACATTATCTATATTCACAGGCGGTAAATCTCCGCCTATTAATCATAATTAAAATAGTTTATGAATAACTTGAAGCTCTGGATTAATCGAAATCAAGTCATCAATCATTTGGTGATAAATAACTGGCATATTTTTCTTCCATCCTACCATATCTGGGCGGTGCTCTATTGCCATCGGGGTTTTTAATAGCGGATGATCTATGACAGGGGTGGTTAATCCATGTTTAGCCCGGAAATTTTTAACCGCTTGATATTCAAAAGGCCAAGAGACTAAAAGCTCCGTGTTAATTTCATATCCCGTTGAACGTTGTTCGTCGTCATTATCCCTAAACATGGCCGACCATTCGATATGTTTATCGCACAATGTAACAAGCCATTGAGCGAT
>NZ_JAMPQL010000008.1:0-200182 GCF_028482435.1 Providencia sp. PROV119 | reverse complement strand
GAATTTGTTTGGCAAGGGAAGACCCCGTAAGCACTGTACCACCTGTGTTGGTGGTATCATTTTTTAAAATAATTTTACGACCGTTAACTGTGCTACGCATTCAGAGCTTTCTCCTCGTCACGTTTAATCAGTATGGCTTCAATTTGTGCCTCAAAATCTTTTGGTAATTTATTGCGAGAAAGTAAGAGTAAAGGTTTTGGCTGCTTATAATCACTGTCCATTACCGCTTCACGCCCTTCACGCATAAAAGTATTCACAAAGCTGACAAAGATATTGGCTTCATTAGCTGTATTAAAGTTAAGGTTTGACATGGCTGATGTATAAGGCAAAAACATCTCTTCCTGCAATTCACCATTTTCAGTATTAATGCTATATAACCGGACTGCAAGCATAATCGGGGCATGACCATACTCAATATATTCATAGCGGTCTGCTGAAACTTTCCCTTTTAAATAGCTATAGACATATTTTTTCTCTCGATCAAAAATCAGGACTGGTAGCGGCTTTAAAAAGATTATATAACCCACAATACTGGTAAAAATACCAAAAATTAACGTGAAAATTATAAGAGTAACGTCCTTACCTCCAACTTTATCGACATGCCCTCCCCATAAATAGTAATCGACAAAGAAAACCCCAAAGCTTTTATTGCCTTCACCATAAAATGGTCTAAGCTCCTTAATTTTTTTAGTCAATGTTATATTTTTTTCTTTATAAAGATTATACTTTTTCTCATACATTGAGATGGTGCTAACAAAACTATTGTAGTTATCTATATTTGACTTTATTAGTACACTCAAAATTACTATAAAAAAAACTAAAATAACCAGAAAAAAGCTCATTGCCCCAACATCACGTTTTCCTCGATTAATATTCGCAATGGCAAATTGTTTAGCATTAATTTCATCAATAAAGGTTAACTCTTCAAGCTCAACATTATTTTGGTAACGTTCGTGATTAGATACAAAGCGTTGTTTCTTGGCACGATCAAAATTGGATTTTAATGTCATGTGTTTTTTGACAAAGGCAACTATTCCCATTATATCTTTTCCTCATTAATAAAACCCAGAGTGCAATTAGCCTCATCTAACGCTTTTTCACTGTCGATATACCGCATCGGTGGTAGAGGTGACTCAATTCTGCAAATGAAATCATCCTTATAATCATTCGATTCTTTAAAGCTAACATACTGACTAATAATAGTATTCACTCATTCTTTATTGTTTTAACCCCTATGATTAAAACACCCCGCTCAAGATACTTTTTTACTACTTGCTTAATCCACTGCGACAAGCACACACCCACAAACCACCTTGTGTCCTTCTAATGCTACTGAGACCCCATTAATTTTCATCAAGTTGACTTGCTCGACCAATAGATTCAAAGTGCAAATAATTTTTCTTTAATTGATTAAACAAGGCCTCTCGCTTAATTTCATTGTGTTCTAAGACAGCTTGATATTCCTCTTCAAAATAGTGAACTGCATCAAGATAAAAGGCTTACAGCTTATTATCACAAATAATTTGTTTTCTTTCTGCCGTCTGCTTCATAATATTACCTGTATCTAAAGATGGTAAACCATCGGTGATTTACCGTGATTAAAATAGTTTATGAATCACTTGCAGCTCTGTATTAATCGTGATCAAGTCTTCAATCATCTGATCATAAATAGCGGGCCTATTTTGCTTCCAACCCACCATATCAGGGCGATGTTCAATTGCCATCGGGGTTTTAAGTAATGGGTGATCGATGATAGGAGTAGTTAAGCCATGTTTGGCGCGGAAATTTTTGACGGCTTGATATTCAAACGGCCACGCTAATAATATTTCCATATCTATTTCATAGCCTGTCGCACTTTGTTCATTTTCATCCCAGTCAAATAAAGCGGACCATTCGACATGACGATCACACAGTGCAATAAGCCATTGGGCGACAACATCGTGATTTTCATTATATAACGCTTCTTGGCAAAAACGTTGATAAAACGGATCGATAGGAATACCTGCACTCTCCCAATCTATGGTTTGATTTTTTTCGCTTGCCAACATTTCAACGGCAAATACGCCTAGCTTCTGTGGGCGAGTATACATAGGGAGTGATTTTGCCATTTTACCCGATTGAATATTCTCAATAATTCTATCGTAGCAAAGGTGCCCAATTCTAAAGTCATCACAAGCAAAATCCATCAGTAAAATTTCGCCTTGTTCAGAAAAATCTAAAGATAAATTTTTATCCTTAAATAGGTTATAATAACTAGCTAAAAAAGAAACATTTCTATGCCAAAAGAATTTCTCAAAAGCATAAGATTTTTCATTCACATTTGAGTAGATTTCTTTCGTATAAAGCAACCCAGTAATTCCCATTGCAGAATCAAGAGCTACAAGATAATTTATATACTTATCAACAGGCTTTCTTGTAATATCTATTTCTATATCTTTATAAAACCGACTATCTATCTTTTTTTTCAAATCTATAGTACTAACTTCTATGTCTTTCAATTCAGTTTCTATATATTTATTGATTAGCTCCATTCTATTCATTATTTTATTCTTTCCATAAGAAACCTGTTATCAAATCGAGAAGTTTTACTAACAGAAAACGTCTCATCTATTCCAACTGTTATTTTGATACTCTTTACATATCAATATTAGCACGTAAATATTCAAAGACGATCAACGACCGTCTAATCGCCGTGGTTAAAATAGCTTATGAATCACTTGCAGCTCTGGATTGATCGTCATGAGGTCTTCAATTATTTGGTTATAGATAGCTAGCATATTTTGTTTCCAACCCACCATATCCGGTGGTTGCTGTTGCCATAGTTTGAGTTCAGAATAACTTTGCCAGTCACTGCGCTAATCGCGGCAGGTGAGAGACTAAAAGCATACAGTTCTTCAATTCTCGGCTAATACCCGAGTAACTCATACTCAGAGCAAAAAACGTATTATTTTATGCTCGACCTCATTCGATAATGTCGCTTGGTGCTTTTTCACCCGTTACGGTTCGAAAGAACCATTACGATCAGGTCTCGTTGCCAGTTCAACGTTACCCGTTGATATTTTGATGGTTTTCTTAGTGATACCATTTCGGCGATTGGCATTGATATCATTCGCCAAATAAGAGTCTCAATGGGGTCAGGATACCGCCTTTGCCGATCAATACCTGCCCCTCTTGAAGTAATTTTAAGGTTTTATCAAAATCGAAAGGTTGTGTCATCAGCCCTTCCTTTTTGAGGTCGTTTACTAGGATGACACAGAATTTCTAACACTCCCGATTTAACATTAATTTTCAGGTGCCACGACCAGTTGCCCCACTGAGCCTAAATCCGCTTTTTCTAAATTGTTGCTGTAGAATAAAAATGGAAAGTGCTCATAGGATGGCTGCATCATTTGTACCAATAGTTCTGTTTTACCATCAACCCAAACTGTATCTTTCCAGCCGAAATCCTCCGGTGGTGTCGGTTGTCCATTACGGTTAATCACTTTAAAACGAACCCCTTCAATATGAAAAGGTTGAGGAACATTACTGGTTACGGCCCAGCGCTCCCACCCACCTTGTTGGCTTGATAGATCAATACGACGAGTATCTTTTGTCGTATTATTGATGCCATAAGGTTCATTAAGGTGAATATCACGATTACGAATAGATGAAGTGATCTGAGTTTTATCTTCAACTAACTGAGTAGGAACATCATCAGTCACCAAAGACATTAACCCTGTTGCTTTGATAGTCAACACATTGGTCGATATGAGTGTTGTTGAAGGTTCAAATAAACTCTTCACTCTATCCATAAAGCTCGCTGATTCACCCGCTGTAATGGTAAGCTCTTCTGTTTTTGCCATATCAATCAAGACTTCTCGACGTTCACCCGGTGCCAACGACAGTTCAGGCACTTTGACTGGTGATGTCAATAATCCTTGATCGGAGGCTATCATCACAAAAGGACGCCCATCGCTAATTTTCATGACATAGCGCCTCGAATTAGAGGCATTTAATAAGCGTAAACGGATCCAGCCACGGGAAACTTCAATATAAGGGTCTTGAACACCGTTAATTAATAACGTATCCCCAAGAAAACCGTCCTCATTGGCTTGGTATTCAGGAACCCCAAAATTATCTAAGCGCTTATCTTGGATAATAATAGGAAAATCATCGACGCCATAATGTTTTGGTAGTCGCAGATTCTTCGTTGAATCATCTTCAATGATCCACATCCCTAATAGACCATTATAAATTTGAGGCCCCATTTTGCCTTCTGTATTCGCGTGATACCAAAGGGTCGCTGCGGGTTGACGAATAGGGATCACAGGAGACCAATCGGCTCCTGAAGAGATTAACCTTGCCGCTCCACCTATTTGAGTACCAGGAACTTGCAGGCCACTAACTGTCATGGAAACAGACTCAGGTAAGCGATTACTATAAATCAGCTTAATATCATCGCCATTTTTTACTTTTACCGTTGGACCTGGATAAGAACCATTAACCCCCCATATATCCGCAGAGTATTTCCCATCAAACGACCAATGTATTTTTTGTAATGTCAAAAATAACGGCTGTCCTGATTTGGATTCTAATAATGGAGGAACAGGGAGCGGGTTTTTGCCATTACCGCTCGCAAAAGCATAGTTTGATGTATTGACCAAACACAAAGCCAGCCCTGCAATAAGCAGAAACTGACGCCGACTGAATGACATAAATTCTCCACTAAACTAAAAATAGCAGCGCTAATTATTGTTAGATATTCGCAATATAAGCCAATTTAATCGTTAATTTTAGGTTCGCGCTAGCATAACCCATCATTGGGCCATAATCTTAAACTTGATACAAATGGGTTGTAATGATATCGCGAAAATAGATGAAACTCTAAAAATATCTATAACGATAAATAAAATTTAATAGTCAAAAATGACAAGATAAAATGTAATTAGACGTGTAAACAGGATCATGTGATTCATTAAATAAAAACGCCCTTTTCTGATGAGATAACCTATTCAGAAAAGGGCGTCATGTTAAGTCATCGTGCCGAACAACTTATTTATTTTGCTTGTCTATTTCAGCAATCTCTTCATCGAGCTGCTTAATTTTAGCTTCCATCAAATCATGGCAATATTCAGCGAGCTCCCTGACTTGCTCCTTGGAATAGTTTTTTGTCTCTATTGGCTCTAACATTTCAACGATCACATGACCATTATTCCAACGGTTGAGTTTGATCCTTCCTTGAGTGGTAGAAACACAAACCGGTACAATTGGTACACCCGCAGCAATCGCCGCATGAAATGCCCCTGTTTTAAAAGGTAGCAACCCACGACCACGGCTGCGAGTTCCCTCTGGAAACATCCAAATCGAAATTTGATGTTTTTTGATTTGTTCAGCCACTTGCGAAATTGTGTTATGCGCTTTTGAACGATTCGAACGGTCGATCAAAATATTCCCCGTGATCCAGTACAGAAAACCAAAAAACGGGATCAACACTAAACTTTTTTTCCCTACTGTCACCGTTCTTGGTTGAACACCATTCGACATTGTGACCATGTCATAGTTATTTTGGTGGTTACCAATATAAATGCTCGGGCCATATTTTTTCGCTTTTTCTGGAACGCGGTTAATAATTTTTATGCCAAATAATGTTGATAACCGCCCAAACATATGGCCAAAAACCATCACATGTTTTGGATCACGAGGGCTAAATAAACAATAAATTCCCCCAAATACACACACCAATATTGTATAAATAATCACAATAATGGCCCTAATCAGCGCTAGCATAGAGACCTCTGTCTAAATAATCAGAACTTGATTATCCTCGCCATACTTCAAGTGCAGCATTGTCAGCACGATTGATTCCGCTATCGGCTGGCTGACCTTTACGTATTTAGAGCATAATCAATCCCATAATAAAATTGCACTATTATTATTTGTCTGCATCCGCAGTTTCAACTTCAATTCGCTCAATATTATGCAAGCCACGAGGTAGTGATGTACCACGACGCCCTCTTTCTGCACGATATTTTTGCAACTCTTCCGATTTCAATCTCAGTTTCCGTTTACCGAAATAGAGCGTAATTGAAGCCTGTGCTGGCAGCACTAATAACCAAACAAGAAGGTCTTCACCACTTGCCGCTTGAGCACCGGTAATATTGATGATCTTATTACCTTTCCCTTTCGACAATTGAGGCAAATCAGCAACAGGGAACATTAACATACGACCAGCCTTAGTAATGGCTAACAGTACATCTTCTTGCTCATTATTGATCTCAATTGGTGTGAGGATCTTGGCGTTATCCGGCAGATTAATCAGAGCCTTACCTGTTTTGTTCTTGGTGACAAGATCATTAAAGGTACAAATAAAACCATAACCCGCATCCGATGCCATTAAATATTTTTGCTCATCTTGGGCCATCAGAACATGTTCGACGGTCGCCCCTGGCGGTAGTGATAAACGCCCGGTTAATGGCTCCCCTTGACTGCGTGCGGAAGGTAGCTCTAATGGGTCAACCGAATAACTACGCCCTGTCGTATCTAGGAAAACAACAGGCTGATTGGTTTTACCTCGAGCGGCACCTTTGAAACTATCTCCAGCCTTATAATTCAGGTTAGAAGGCTCAATATCATGCCCTTTCGCACTGCGTACCCAGCCCATTTCTGACAATACAACGGTAATCGGCTCTGAGGGTAGAATTTCATGTTCGCTCAATGCTTTTGCTTCTTCACGTTCACGCAGTGGCGAGCGACGCTCATCCCCATAAGCTTTGGCGTCAGCCTGAATTTCTTTTTTAATCAGCGTATTTAGCTTACGCTCGGAGCCTAAAATACTTTGTAATTCATCACGCTCTTTAATTAATTCATCTTGCTCGCCTCGAATTTTCATCTCCTCGAGTTTAGCCAAATGACGTAATTTTAATTCTAAGATAGCTTCTGCTTGCGTATCAGAGAGATTAAAGCGCGACATTAAGACAGGTTTTGGCTCATCTTCCGTACGGATGATCTCAATAACTTCATCAATGTTAAGATAAGCAATTAATAAACCGTCTAAAATATGTAAGCGTCTAAGAACCTTTTCTAAACGATGATTAAGGCGATTACGTACCGTTTGACGGCGGTAAACAATCCATTCATTGAGTATATCTACCAACCCTTTAACTGCTGGACGATTATCAAGACCTATCATGTTGAGGTTAACGCGATAGCTTTTCTCGAGATCTGTCGTCGCAAACAGGTGATTCATCACTTGTTCGAGGTCAACACGATTACTACGCGGCACAATGACTAGGCGTGTAGGATTTTCGTGATCGGACTCATCACGTAAATCATCCACCATCGGTAATTTCTTCGCGCGCATCTGGCTTGCAATCTGCTCAAGCACTTTCGCCCCAGAAACTTGATGAGGCAGAGCAGTAATAACCGCATTGCCATCCTCTTTTTCCCAAACAGCACGCATACGAACCGAGCCGCGACCATTTTGATAGATCTTACGAATATCCTCTCGGGAAGAGATAATCTCTGCTTCGGTTGGGAAATCTGGACCAGGAACATACGACATAATGTCATCCAGCGACAGCGTTGGCTTATCCAATAGAGCAACCAAGGCTTGAGCCACTTCCCGTGCATTATGAGGTGGGATATCTGTCGCCATCCCAACGGCGATCCCCGTTGTACCATTGAGCAAAATATTCGGTAAACGCGCTGGCAACATTTTTGGCTCATTCAAAGTGCCATCAAAGTTAGGGATCCAGTCCACTGTGCCATGCGCAAGCTCGCTCAATAATACTTCTGCGTATTTTGATAGCCGTGATTCGGTATAACGCATCGCGGCGAAAGATTTAGGATCATCAGGCGCACCCCAGTTTCCTTGACCATCAACCAATGGATAGCGGTAAGAAAACGGTTGAGCCATTAGCACCATCGCTTCATAACAGGCACTATCACCATGAGGGTGATATTTACCTAGTACGTCACCGACCGTCCTCGCTGATTTTTTATATTTCGCCGTATTATTAAGTCCTAACTCGGACATTGCATAAACGATACGGCGCTGGACGGGCTTTAGCCCATCGCCAATAAAAGGTAACGCCCTATCCATGATCACATACATCGAATAGTTCAGATAGGCGTTCTCAGTAAAGGCGTGGAGGGGTAAACGCTCTACGCCGTCATGAGTAATTTCACTCATTCAATACTTTCCTTACTCTTTTTGATAGCGTGATGAATGTTAGACTTCAATTTCAGCCATATCGCCTTTTTCTTGTAACCAGTTACGACGATCTTCTGAACGTTTTTTTGCTAACAGCATATCCATGACGGCCACTGTTTCTTTGTAGTTCTCATCATCAATGGTTAATTGAACAAGACGGCGAGTGTTGGGATCTAATGTCGTTTCACGCAATTGAATTGGGTTCATTTCCCCCAACCCTTTAAAGCGCTGTACATTGGGTTTGCCTCTCTTACGACTCAGCCTATCAAGCACGGCATTCTTTTCGCTTTCATCCAATGCATAAAACGTCTCTTTCCCTAAATCGATACGATACAGTGGCGGCATTGCCATGTATACATGCCCTTCTTTGACAAGCTTAGGGAAATGACGCACAAACAATGCACATAACAGCGTCGCAATATGTAACCCATCAGAGTCAGCATCCGCAAGAATACACACTTTCCCGTAACGCAATTGGCTTAAATCCTCACTATCAGGATCCATACCGATGGCAACAGAAATATCATGAACTTCTTGCGACGCCAGCACTTCATCGGAAGAGACTTCCCATGTGTTTAGGATCTTCCCACGTAAAGGCATAATAGCTTGATATTCACGGTCGCGGGCTTGCTTTGCTGAACCTCCCGCAGAATCCCCTTCCACCAAGAACAGCTCTGTCATACTTAAATCTTGGGAGCTACAATCTGCTAACTTACCGGGTAAAGCGGGGCCACTGGTTAACTTCTTACGCACCACCTTTTTAGCCGCACGCATACGCCGCTGAGCGCTAGCAATTGCCATTTCCGCTAATTGTTCGGCAACTTGAACGTTTTGGTTTAACCATAGGCTAAAGGCATCTTTTACGACGCCAGCAACAAATGCCGCACATTGGCGAGAAGAGAGACGCTCTTTCGTTTGCCCAGCAAATTGCGGATCTTGCATCTTAACCGAAAGCACATACGCACAGCGCTCCCAGATATCATCAGCAGACAGTTTTACGCCACGAGGTAAGATATTACGGAACTCACAGAACTCCCTCATTGCATCAAGTAACCCTTGGCGCAACCCATTCACATGGGTTCCCCCTTGTGCGGTTGGGATCAAGTTAACATAGCTCTCCGTGAGCAGTTCCCCGCCTTCTGGTAGCCATAAAAGCGCCCATTCAGCCGCTTCGCTCTCCCCCGAAAACTCCCCAGTAAATGGTTGATCCGGTAACAGCTCTAATCCATTAACGGCTTCCATTAAATAGTCTGTTAGCCCATCCGTATAGCACCAGCTTTGCTCTGTATTGTTGAGCTGATCCTTAAACGTGATTTTCACGCCAGGGCATAAAACCGCTTTTGCTTTTAAATTATGAGCTAAACGAGAAACGGAAAAACGCGGATTATCGAAATAGCTTTCATCCGGCCAAAAATGCACGCTAGTGCCAGTATTGCGCTTAGCGCACGTACCGATAACATGCAATTCTTCGACTTTATCGCCATTTTCAAAGGCAATTTGATAAATTTGACCATCACGGCGCACTGTGACTTCAATACGCTTAGACAAAGCATTAACAACGGAAATACCTACACCGTGCAAGCCACCTGAGAATTGATAGTTTTTATTGGAAAATTTACCACCAGCGTGTAACTGCCCTAAAATCAGTTCCACAGCGGAGACTTTCATTTCAGGATGGATATCAACGGGCATACCTCGCCCATCGTCAATCACTTCAAGTGACTGATCAGGATATAAAATTACTTCAATATGCCCTGCATGCCCTGCCAGTGCTTCGTCAACACTGTTATCAATTACTTCTTGTGCTAAATGGTTCGGTCGGCTGGTGTCTGTATACATCCCAGGGCGACGGCGAACAGGTTCCAAACCACTGAGGACTTCAATGGCCTCTGCGTTATAACTAGATTGAGTCATGTTGTCATTCTGCGGTAATAGGTGATTAATTGAACAACTCAAAGCGTTCAATCAGTGATTTACTGTTGATAATAACAGTGTACAGATGTTTTGGCATTATTTCTCTGCCAATCTCAGAAAATGGATGATTTGCGGAAAGTGATTCTCAAAACCAACAAAGGCATGATTACCTTGTGGTTCAACAGTTTGTTTGCATTTTGCAAGATAGGAAACCGCTTGGCGATAATCGAGCACTTCATCCCCCATTTGTTGTAACAACCAGATCAAATCGGGATGATCAACTTGTGGCAGATGCAATGCTTTCAGTTCATGCATATGCTTAGGCTCAAGAAAATACTTTTCATGCGTATAAGGATTGATATTTTCGCCAAGATAATCCTGCAAAAGATCAAAAGGACGCACTGCGGGATTCACCACAACGGCTGGGATCTGAAAACGCTGTGAAAACCAAATCGAAAAATAGCCGCCTAATGATGAGCCAACGAGCCCCATCGGCGCGTCTTTATGCTGTAGCACGATCTCTTCTAACATAGAAGCGGCTTGCTTTGGATAGTTAGGCAATTGCGGCACAATCATGTTGATGTGCGGGTAGTGCTCATTCACCCACTGTTTTAAGCCATTGGCTTTCGCCGACTGTGGCGAACTATTAAAGCCATGGATATAAAGAAGCGTCGACATTAGTAGCCGTCCGAATCAAAGTCAGGACTGAATTCTTTGGTATTTAAACGACACACTTGCGTACTAATATGCCTTTCCCCTTTCTCATTGATGGAGAGTTCGAGATAGCGCCAGCCTGGAGCGACGGTATCTAGTGCAAAGTTGGTACAATGAGGCTTAAACTGCACGCATGTCGAAGGCGTCGCTAATAAACGAATACCATGCCAGTATTCATCCATTTCTTGATGAATATGCCCACAAAGCATCACTTTAACTTGTGGATACCCTTTTAGGTAATCCGCAAGAATATGGGAGTTACGCAAGCTGTGCTGATCAAGCCAAGTACAGCCCGAAGGTAAAGGATGATGATGAAGCATCACTAAAGTGGTACGCTGAGGGCGCTTATCCAAACAGCTTTTCATCCACTCAAGTTGCTGCTCTGACAATTCGCCATGTGGAACGTCTTGCAATTGGCTATCCAGCATCAAAATTTGCCATTCATCACCAATCAAAATTTCTTTTGCGCTTGAAATCCCCGCTAACTTTAAAGAGCTGACCATTGCAGGTTGGTAATCATGATTACCTGGGAGCCAAACACAGGGAGCCGGTAGACGCTCAATCCCTTTTGCAAAATGTTGGTAAGCTTCTGGTGATTGATCTTGGACTAAATCACCGGTTGCAACGATCAGATCGATAGGCAGATTTTGTTCTAAAATAGCATCAAGGACGGCATGATAGCTCTTGTGCGTGTTAATCCCCAATAGGGTATTCGCTGTATCAGCAAAGAGATGCGTATCAGTAACTTGTAAAATCCTGACTACCTTCGCATTACGAGCAGTCACTTCGAGCTGGCTGTCCAAAAGTTTTCCTTGTTCCAATAAAAAATGTCACCGTTATTTTGCTATTCTACCGTTAACAGTAGGTTAATATCTGCTAAATAGCACACACTTCATTAGATTAATTGTTATTTAAGACAGTTTCACCCATTTTTGTTGCAATTTTTTGTAATTAAGCTGTAGCCACTGGAGCACAATGACCGTTGCCGCATTATCAATAATCCCCTCCTCAACCCATTGATAAGCCTGCTCACGGCTAACCACATGGACACGGATATCTTCATTTTCTGATTTTAAACCATGGATACCAGAAGCATGGGAACTGTCAACCTCACCAACATACACGTACATACGTTCAGAGGTGCCCCCAGGACTCGATAAATAGCTTAATGCTTTTTCAGTGCGACCAATGACCAATCCGGCTTCTTCGTCAGCTTCACGACGTACTACTTGCTCTGCAGTTTCATCGGTTTCTATCATTCCTGCAACCGCTTCAAGTAACCATGGCGTTTGACTGGTTTCTATGGCAGGCAACCTAATCTGCTCAATAAGCACAACCTTATCGGCTTCAGGATCATAGGGTAAGATAACGCCGGCGTGCCCGCGTTCAAAGACCTCACGAGTAATTTCTTCGCTCCAACCCCCCTCAAATAATCGATGGCGAAAGCGGTATTCAATCATTTGAAAAAAACCATTAAATAATTTACGCTTAGATATAATTTCAACATCATTTTTATTATATTTAATTGGCTGCTCTACATTTTTTGTCATAACAATCTCCTAAGCTGATGTTTTCCATATTAAGGAAAAATTATGGAATAAAACAGTTTTTAGGGCTTTTTCCCTTTATATGAGTTAATGTTTAAACAAATTGAGACAAAATGGCACAAAACGCTACCGTTAACCTATGCGATACTCTGTTACAATAAGCGTCAATATGAACTGAAATATATAGGCAACAACAAGGTCTGTTTTTGACAAGTATTTCTAGTGATGATGATTTATTTACATATAGGTTCCAGTTTGTCCTATTTATCTCGGCTCTCTCCTCACTTATGCCAGTGGGGCACAGGTAACAGGCTGAACTTATTTGCTGTTTAATCAAGGAATCCAAATGAAGAAACTGCTTCCCCTTTTTATTGCATTAAGTTTTGTGGGTCTCAGTACGAATAGCTACGCAGAAGATCTACTTCAGGTTTACCAAAAATCCAAAGAAAGTAACCCTGATCTAAGAAAATCATTAGCGGAACGTAACCAAGCTTTTGAAAAGATTAATGAATCCCGTAGCCCATTATTACCACAATTAGGTTTAGGGGCCGGTATAACATATGGCAGTGGTTATCGCGATACGAGAAATACTGAAAGCAACGGTCTCAATGCTTCTTTGAAATTGACCCAAGTCGTTTTTGATATGTCAAAATGGCGTCAACTCAGCGTCCAAGAAAAAACCGCGGGTATCACGGATGTTTCGTATCAAACCAGCCAACAGCAACTGATTTTGGATACTGCAACAGCTTACTTTAACGTATTAAAAGCGATTGACGCGCTATCCTATATCGAAGCAAATAAAGAAGCCGTTTACCGTCAACTCGATCAAACGACCCAACGCTTTAACGTGGGCTTAGTGGCTATCACTGACGTACAAAACGCCCGTGCAAACTACGATAGCGTGTTAGCACAAGAAGTTTCAGGCCGTAATGACTTAGAAAATGCGGTTGAAAAACTGCGTCAGGTCAGCGGTGTTTACTACAATCAACTAGCTTCACTGAATATCGATCGTTTTAAAACCGTGACTCCTGATCAGGTTGATGCAATTTTAAAAGAAGCGGAAGAGCGTAACCTAAGCTTACTGAGCGCTCGTTTAGCACAAGATGTTTCACGTGAAAACATTCGTTTAGCGGAAACTGGGCATATGCCAACCATCAACCTTGATGCGGCTACCAGCGTTGCCAATACACATAACCATGGCAGCAACTTCAACGGGTTAGATCGCAATAGCTATACTGGTCAAAACAGCATTGGCTTAACCTTAAGCTTACCACTTTATAGTGGCGGTGCGGTGAGTTCACAAGTTGAACAAGCACAATATGGTTTCCAAGGTGCCAGTGAGCAACTTGAGAGTGTTTATCGTAACGTAATTCAGTTGGTACGTTCTTCATATAACAACGTGTCATCTTCTATCAGTAGCATCAATGCGTACAAACAAGTCGTTGTCTCTGCGCAAAGTTCATTAGATGCGATGGAAGCCGGTTACCAAGTGGGAACTCGTACGATTGTTGACGTGTTAACCGCAACTACCGCGCTGTATCAGGCAAAACAAAACCTGTCTAATGCACGTTATGATTACATGATTAACCAATTAAACATTGAGTTTGCTCGTGGCACACTCAATGAAGAAGATATTGCTCGCCTTAATGCAAGCCTAGGCAAAGAGGTTTCAACCTCACCTAGCAGCATTATTCGCAATATTGAAACACCACAAATTAGGTAATAACATCTTCTTTAAAGGGGTCGATAAGTCGGCCCCTTTTTATTCGCGCCAACCTCCCTCCTTTTTTAACTTTCCTTTCTTAAACACGTTGATGATCACCACGGCCTAAATTGCACGCTGTCATCAGTGAAAAATTTGTGTTTTCTCCTCCATCAATAAATTAACAAAATCTATTAATATAAAATAAATTCAATAGGTTACAATGAAATCTAGCATAAATTATGGAGTTTGCGTCAGTGAATGCAAAGCCATTTTTCTCAATAATTAGGGAGTGATATAAAACGGGCTCCTTAATTGATAGATAACAGATGGAAATATTATGAAGAGATTTATTCTTCTTGCATTATGCACGACGCTTATACTGCCAACTATGGGTGCACAAGCATCCCCACGCTCTCATCATACTGAGGCAAAAATTTCAGCATCACCAGTTAAAGCACATAAAAATAAAAAGCCAACACCACCGCCAAAAAAGAAAAAAGCCCCAAGAAAACATAAATCTAAAATTCCACCAAGACCATAATTGGGACTAATGTGCATGGGTGTGTTTATGAATTTAAACCACCCATTATTTAGCAAGCAAAGTATCTTTAACTGATAAAGCCCTTTTATTTAGTGAATAATCACCATAAAACAGGGTTTTTGATTTTATAAAAAGCCTAAAACATCATGTAGTAATAGTAGAAATTCGTATAAATATCGTTTTTGCTATCTAAAAGAGTGCAACCAGACTTTATTGATTATTTCTTTGTGCAAAATCAGCCAACTCTGATGAGAAACATTAGGTAATAAATCAAAAAACCAACAAAATATAATTTATTGAAATAAAACAAAAATAGTTATACTTTTTCTAAAATAACTTCTCTTGCGTATTAATTCTGACGAGGAATTTGCAAAATTTATTATTTAATCGCATTTCATTAGCATTTCTGCTTTAATTTTCAACGTATTTCCCCTATCCTAGAGTCAACAAAACTAACCTCTTACTCACTCTTAATTCAGGGTAATTACCATGACCATGAAGCGTACCAAGCATATTAATCAAGACGCATTTCGTAAGTCTTGGCGTTCATATCGCTTAGCACCTGTTGCTATTGCCGTTAGTGCTGTATTTATGCTCTCCGCTTGTGAAGAAAGCGATGAGACTGTTTCTCTGTATACCAATGCGCAGGATTGTAGCCAAGCTAATCCTTCTCAAGCTGAACAATGTACTTTAGCCTACAACAACGCATTACAAGAAGCGGCAAAAACAGCCCCTAAATATGCAACGAAAGAAGATTGTATCGCCGAATTTGGCGAAGCAATGTGTACTCAAGCACCTGCACAGGCTAGTTTCTCAAGTACCGCAGGTAATGGTGAACAAACAGCTCAAGCACAAAGTAGCTCTGGTAGCATGTGGATGCCATTGATGATGGGTTACATGATGGGTCGAATGATGGGCGGTAGTGCACCTTCACAACCACTTTTTAGCTCTAAAAACCCAGCTAGCCCAGCTAATGGCAAATTTGTCGATGCTACAGGTAAAAGCTATGGTCCTGCTGTTGCAGGTGGACGTTCAATCAGCGTACCAAAAACAGCAATGGCACCTAAGCCACCAACCACTTCCACCATCACTCGTGGTGGCTTTGGCGACACGGTGAATAAGCAAGCGATGGCACAGAAATCTTCCTCGTCTAAATCTTCTTCATCTTCCCGTTCAATGGGTGGTTGATAAGTAATGAAACGAGTACCAATTATTGAGCGCCCTGATTGGCGCGAAAAAGCAGCTGAATTTGGCTTCGGTTTTCATACCATGTATGGCGAGCCATACTGGTCTGAAGACGCTTACTATCAATTCTCAATGGCGCAAATTGAAGAAATTGAAGATGCCACTGCTGAATTACACCAAATGTGTTTAAAAGTGGTTGAACGGGTTATTGAAAGTGATGAGTTACTTGCGCGCTTTCAAATCCCAAAACACTGTTGGGAGTTTGTACGCCAATCGTGGAAGACGAGCCAACCTTCGCTCTATTCACGCCTTGATCTGGCCTACGATGGAGTTAACCCTCCTAAGCTACTAGAGAATAATGCTGATACACCGACATCGCTCTATGAGTCAGCCTTTTTCCAGTGGATTTGGTTGGAAGATCAGATCAATGCAGGGAAACTACCAGAAAACGCCGATCAATTTAACAGTATTCAAGAGCAGTTGATCGAACGTTTCACTCAGCTTAAAGATCAACATGGTTTCCGTCTGCTGCATATGGCGTGCTGCCGTGATACCGATGAAGATCGTGGCACTGTTCAGTACCTACAAGATTGTGCTCATGAAGCAGGTGTCGCAACTGAATTCCTTTATATGGATGAAATTGGCTTAGGTGAAAGAGGTGAATTCACAGATACACAGGATCAGATCATTAGTAATCTGTTTAAACTGTATCCGTGGGAATTTATGCTCAGAGAAATTTTTTCTACCAAATTGGAAGATGCCGGTGTACGTTGGTTAGAGCCAGCTTGGAAGAGCATTATTTCGAATAAAGCACTGCTACCAATGTTATGGGAAATGTTCCCAAATCATCCTAATTTGTTGCCAGCTTACTTTGCTGATGGCGAAAAACCAGAGCTTGAAAGTTATGTGATCAAACCACTATTTTCTCGCGAAGGGGCGAATATTCGTGTGATTGAAAAAGGCCAAGAGATTGCCTCAGCAGATGGTCCATATGGCGAAGAAGGCATGATCATCCAGCAGTTCCATCCGCTACCTCAATTTGAAGGTAACTATACATTAGTAGGAAGTTGGTTAGTGAATGATCAACCTGCGGGTATCTGTATTCGCGAAGACAAAGAGCTTATCACTCAAGACCTCTCTCGCTTCTATCCTCATGTCATTATTGACTGATAGACAAACGGCATGTTAACCATGCCGTTTTCTTCCACTAAAAACACAAGGCAGTAAATTTACCTTCAACGCGGGAAAGTCATTTTTGTTTACCTTTCCTAGCCTGTTATTCACCTACTTGCACCGATAGCATGCTCAAAGAGCCTGATACAATCCCTTCTGTCGGGGTAGATATTGCTTCTTTACCATCCCAGCTACCAATCACATACAACAAAGGTAAAAAATGCTCCGGTGAAGGGTTAGAACGCCTCCCATCTTCCCGTATAAGAGCCTCTGTCAAAGGGTGAGGTAACTGCTTGCTTGTTAGGTGCTCAATCACAAATTGCTCAAACGAACGCGCCCAAGGGTACGCCTCAACATTCGCATTTTGCCAATTCATTTCCCTCAGATTATGCACCACATTCCCACTAGCCATAATCATCACTCCCTGCTCTCTTAATGAGGCCAGCTTACGCCCCACTTCTAAGTGCCAAGCCGCAGGTTTTGTTCCATCAATACTCAATTGAACGACTGGAATATCTGCTTGAGGATACATACGAACGAGGATCTCCCATGCACCGTGATCTAGCCCCCATTCACTTTTATCTAAATAGACTGGTAATGGCGCTAATAAATCGGCGACTTGCTGAGCTAGTTCAGGGGAGCCTGATGCTGGATATTGCATTTGATACAAAGGTTCAGGAAAGCCGCCAAAATCATGAATGGTTCTTGGCTGAGCCATCGCGGTGACGGCGGTTCCTCGAGTATACCAATGTGCCGAGATCATCAAGATAGCTTTGGGTTTAGGCAGCGACTGCCCAAGAGCTGCCCATGCCTGAGTATATTGGTTATCTGATATCGCATTCATTGGGCTGCCATGGCCAATAAAAACCGCTGGCATTTTGTTCGCTGACATGAGTTTCATGCTCCATCTTACACATTATTATCTCAGCATACGCAGTTTAATAATAAATCACAGTAGATGGTGCTGAGCATCTTCGTCAAATAAATTGAATAAGCCACAAAGGTGTGCAACTTTGTGGCTTAAAATTCGATGCTAAATGTCTAACTCTCTGTTTGCTTAGCTCGCTTTCTTTTCCATCTGCAAACGGTATGCAACCAGATCTTCAATTGTTAAAACGGTCATACCATGTTCTTTAGCAAAAGCAACGACGTCCGGTGCGCGAGCCATTGTGCCATCATCGTTAGTCAATTCGCACAACACTCCCGCGGGTTTAAACCCAGCTAGTGTCGCTAAATCAATGCTCGCCTCTGTATGACCACGACGAGTCAGAACCCCGCCATCACGACCACGCAGCGGGAACACATGTCCTGGATGATGTAGATCTGGCGGCGTTGCATTATCAGCAATGGCAGCACGGATTGTTGTGATGCGGTCTGCTGCTGAAACGCCCGTCGTTACCCCTTTAGCTGCCTCAATCGTTACCGTAAAAGCAGTATTGTTTTGGCTGGTATTATTTTGCACCATCATAGGCAATTCAAGCTGTTTACGGCGTTCTTCCGTAATGCACAGGCACACAATCCCGCTACTATAGCGGATCGTCATGGCCATTTGTTCTGGCGTCATTGTTTCTGCGGCAAAAACAAGGTCGCCTTCATTTTCACGATCTTCATCATCGAGCACAAGCACACCTTGGCCTTGGCGCAATGCTGCAATGGCACGTTCAACACGTTCGATTGGATTACCGAATTCGGAAAGTAGCGTCTGATTCATGGTAAAAACCTCTTAAGTAATAATTTATTAGTTACCAGAATCAGGGCAGTCTTAGGAGTATGAGAACTGAATAAACAAAACAGCCACGAGTGTGCGCTCTGCCAATTCAGATATGAAAAGCAATACAGTGCTTCGATAGCACAATAATGCTAATACCGTTATTCTCTCCCATCCGGACTATAACCGTCGGCTCCAGATTCACACTGGATCTGCTGACCTTTACCCTAACAAATGATAAAGCGCTCGCGGGCTTCATGCCTAGGCATGTTACCGCCGGTGGGGACTTCCACCCCGCCCTGAGATAAGCGCATTCAATATAACGCCAATAATTACAACGTGCAACGGGCAAACCCAAAATTAACGGCTAACTCACATTTTCTGTCAAAAAAAATCAATAAAAAACGAAGCGTTATTCATTCAAGTCACACATTAGATACGCTTAAGTGAGGATCAGCAATTGAGGAAGACAGGCCTATCTTGCACACCTTTACCTCAACTTGCTGCACAAGGTGCATATGGGCTTTATTACAAAGCATTCTAGTATTACACTATCGGCAAATTGATCTTTTAAAACTTAAGGACCCGCGAATGCTCGATCCGAAAAAAATTGAACAAGTAGCCCGCCAAATTCAAGGTGCTTTACCAAAAGGCGTCCGTGATTTGGGTGAAGATTTTGATAAGAAACTACGTTCACTGCTTCAGTCGCAACTCAGTAAACTTGACCTTGTAAGCCGCGAAGAGTTTGATATTCAAACCCAAGTGTTATTGCGTACACGCGAAAAGTTAGCGCAAATGGAACAACGAGTGAAAGCATTAGAAGAGCGTTTTGGTGAACCAAAAGCGCTTGAAGAGAAGCCATCTGAACAAGAATAATTTCTTGCTCCCCTAGGCGGTAGCGCTATACGACGAATTTTGATAAGACCTGTGCCACATCTATCACAGGCCTTATCAACGGTATGTTTGTAGCTTATTTGCTGGTTTTCATAATATTTTTAATGATATTCGTCGTTGAAATACCATCTTCAAAGTTCAGTACTTTAACCTCACCACCCGCAGCCCAAACTTCCTCGCTCCCAGCTATCTCTTCAGGGCGATAATCTCCCCCTTTCACCAGAACATCAGGTAGCACTTCACTAATTAAACGTTGTGGCGTGTCTTCTTCAAAAGGAACGACCCAATCGACAGATTCCAACGCTCCTAGCACAATCATACGCTGCTCCAGCGGATTGACGGGGCGAGTTTCCCCTTTAAGGCGGCGCGTCGAAGCATCACTATTTACGGCGACGATTAGCCTATCCCCTAGCTTACGAGCATTAGCAAGGTACGAAACATGGCCTGCATGCAGAATATCAAAACAACCATTTGTCATCACCACACGTTCGCCACGCAACCTCGCGTTTGCCACAGCCTGTTTTAGCTGCTTTTCATCCATCACACCAAAACCGTTATCGGCACGGCCGCGGATCGCATTCTCTAACTCGATAGGGGAAACGGTTGAAGTCCCCAATTTTCCAACGACCACACCTGCCGCAGCGTTAGCTAACGCACATGCCTCATGCAGAGGGCGACCTGAAGCAATAGAGGCCGCCAATACGCCAATAACCGTATCCCCCGCCCCTGTTACATCATAAACTTCTTGCGCTTCTGTCGGTAAATGTAGCGGTGGCTCATCACGGCGGATCAGGCTCATCCCTTGCTCAGATCGTGTGATCAATAACGCTGTTAAATCGAGGGATTTCAATAAATTCATCCCCTTCTCTTCAACATCTTGGTTATCACGGCAACGACCGACAATGGCTTCAAACTCAGACATATTTGGTGTCAGCAACGTCGCCCCACGGTAGCGTTCAAAATCACTCCCTTTCGGATCAATCAGAACAGGCACGCCGGCTTTGTTTGCCAAGGCAATCATTTTTTGTACTTGCGATAATGCCCCTTTAGCATAATCTGACAATACCAATGCACCAATATGTGGCAAGGCTTGTTCAATACGTTCTAGCAAAGGTTGAACATCAATATTTTCAAAGCCTTCTTCAAAATCAAGGCGGATCAGTTGTTGATTACGTGACAACACCCGTAATTTCGTAATCGTGGGATGAGTTGGGATTGCCACAAAGTCACAACGTACTTTTACAGCATTCAAACTTTCAGTGAGTGCTTTTGCCGCATCGTCAATTCCCGTCAAGCCAACAAGGCGAGAGTTGGCGCCTAATGAAGCAATATTCATGGCTACGTTAGCAGCACCACCAGGACGCTCTTCAACCATATTGACTTTAACCACCGGCACCGGTGCTTCTGGTGAGATACGACTCGCTGGGCCATGCCAATAGCGGTCTAACATGACATCACCAACAACAAGTACACCTGCTTGTTTATAATCAGGGAGTGTTACTTTCATCCCAAAACTCCAGTTTTCAAAAGGAAGCTGTAATTAATTAACGCGATATTATCACAAAGCAATAGGCCGCGTTAATGATGCGATTCGACCGCCCCTAGCCATTTTTCCCAACTCGCTAAAACCTGTTCACGCTCAACGACAAACTGGCTGATATCCACTCTACTTGGCAATGATTGCAAAGCAAGATGATGTAATTCATCACGCATAGTCACATACGCCTGAGTTAAAGCATTGGCTTCATTTTCAGGCATCAACGCATGTTGAGCCATAAGTTCAAAGATACGGACATTATCAGACCAACGAGTTAACGATGGGTTTTCAGGTGCGTAGCGTAAAACAAGGTATTGTGCGATAAATTCAATATCGGTAATGCCACCCGGATCAGCTTTCAAATCAAATAGGTTACTTTGATGGCTCCCTAAGTGTTGATGCATTTTCAACCGCATATCACGTACTTGCTGACGTAATGTTTCTGCATCTTGTGGAGTACATAAGGTTTCATGGCGAATACGATTAAACTCTTGTTGTAATCTAGCATCGCCAAATACCATTCTAGCTCGGATCAATGCCTGATGTTCCCATGTCCATGCTTCATTTTTTTGATAATCATCAAAGGCTTCAATGGTACTGACTAACATACCAGACTCCCCTGATGGCCTTAAACGGGCATCCACTTCATACAGTACCCCAGAGGCTGTACGGGTACTAAATAGATGAATAATACGCTGTGCAACACGTAAATAAAATTGCCTTGCGTCTATTGAACGCTCACCATTCGTGACAACCCCGATAGGGCAATCGAATAGAAACACCAAATCCAAATCGGAACTGTAGCCAAGCTCCCAGCCGCCTAATTTCCCATATCCCAATACCGCAAAACCATATTGTTTTTCATCTAATTGAGCAAGATGTGCTGGCTCACCGTAGCGTTTCACCATTTTTTGCCATGCTTGATGAACAACGGCATCAATGATCGCTTCAGCCAAATAGGTTAAATGATCACTGACTTTCATCACTGGCAAGACGCCCGTAATATCTTCCGCAGCAATACGCAATAATTGTGCTTGTTTAAATTGCCTTAATGCCTCTAGCTGTTGCTCTTCATCTTCTTCAGGCACTCGCATTAAATATTGACGCAATTCATCACGATATGCGGTTAAAGGTAGAGGTTGGTAAAGGGACTTCGGATCGAGTAGCTCATCAAGCAATAATGGGTGGCGGGCAAGCTGCTCCGCAATCATTGGGGATGCGGCACATAAGCGAATAACGTGAGTCAATACTTCATCAAATTCAAGCATCAACTCTAAATAGGTTGTTCGGCTAACTATGCTTAATAAAAGTGGTGTTAGACGTTCAACAACTTGCCCTGCATCCGCCCGCTCTCCCACTTTTGCCAATAATTTAGGCATTAATTCATCAAGAACATCTCGCCCACGCGGCCCTATCGTGCGTTTATTGAGGTCGTGACGAAACATCAAAATGCCATGAATGATTTTCTGGGCAACTTCCTCGTCCTGAGAAGGCAAGTAAGGGGCTAACTCCTCTTTAGTAAGCTCTCCTTGCCACAAGGTGATATAGATCTCATCGAAGCTATCTTGACGCTCTTCTTCATCATCCTGACCAATTTGTTCAGTAAAAATATGATGAACCATCGCCATTTTCTGCATGAGTTCTTGATAAAAAGCCTGCCAGTGTTCAAAGCCCATCCCCCAAGCTAAACGGGCTTGATTGAGAGCATCATCTGGTAGAGTCTGGGTTTGCTGGTCATCAATACTTTGCAATAAATTTTCCACCCGCCGTAAAAAGAGATAATTCTCTTGTAGCAGTTCGACTTGCTCGGCAGGAAGCAGTTCAAGCTCTCGAATACCTTTCATGGCTAGCAGTAATGATTGTGATTGCAGTGCCGGTTCGCGGCCGCCACGGATCAACTGAAAAACTTGAGTGATAAATTCAATTTCTCGAATGCCACCAGCCCCAAGTTTAATATTATCGACCAGCCCCCGACGGCGAACCTCTCGCTCAATCATATTTTTCATATTACGTAGCGATTGAATAACACTAAAATCGATATAACGGCGATAGACGAAGGGACGTAGTAACTGACGCAATGTATCTGCATAATGTAGGCTATCTGGCCCCATAATACGTGCTTTAACCATTGCATAACGTTCCCAATCTCGCCCTTGCTCTTGATAATAATCCTCTAAAGCAGAGAAACTGAACACCAAAGGCCCACTGTCACCAAATGGGCGTAAACGCATATCGACACGATAGACAAAGCCCTCAACCGTGACTTGATCGAGGACGCGGATCAACTTTTGTCCTAGACGGGTAAAAAATTGCGCGTTATCTAGCTCTTTGCGTCCACCGCGTGTTACGCCATTTTCGGGATAGGCAAAAATCAAATCGATATCAGAGGAAAAATTAAGCTCTCCACCACCCAATTTCCCCATCCCAAGAACCAGTAATGGCTGTGGGTTACCTTCGCTATCACAAGGCGTTCCCCACGATTGACTATATTGCTGATATAACCAATCTCTTGCGGCAACGATCACGGTTTCCGCTAAATGACTCAGTTGCTGTAAGGTTTCTTTTTCCGAACTGATCTTTAAGGCTTGCATCCAAGCGGCTCTGACTAGCATTTGATGGCGAAATGTCCGCAATACTCGCATCAAATGATCTTCATCTACCACCGATTCCAAATCCTTTCCAAGCCACTGCTCATAATGTTGCCATTCGCTAGGGCTAGGTCGTTGCTCACGGATCTGCTGCAAAAAACGTGAATGCGCTAAAACCTGCTTTAACACAAAGTCACTAAAACTTAGTACGATGGCTTCTTCATCACTCAGAGGCAGTAATTCACTTCCATGATCGGCCAAACGTGCGATAACCCGCTCTCGTTGGCTGTGTAGCAACTCAGGAAAAGGATGCATATCAACACCTTAATGAATATCAGTATATTTCAAGGCAATTAACCACTGCGTGAAAGCCAATTTACATTTTAACCAGCGGCTGCTGTAGCAAAAGGTTTCTGCACTCAGTTTATCATCGGCAAGATCCGCGCGAAGCTGCTCTAAAGGAATATCCTGCACAAACTGGGGGGCAGAGTTGCGATAATGCACCAAAAACGCTTGGACAAAGCGTAAAAAGACATCAAGCCCTTCACGGGCACCCGCCTCATCGGCTAGCCAATAGGCTTCATGCTGTTGGCTTAGCTGCTGCATATGCATCAATGCTTGTTCTATGGGCTGTTGCTCATAATCAAACACCGTTTCTGGCTGTTGCAATGGCGCGCGCTCTGTTTGCATCAATGAATAGCCTCTTGCAGCTTTACTGGTGGAAGAGAGGCGCAAACCATCAATGTCGGCTAGCTTTTTCGCTAAATTCAGTACATCTGCAACGAAACCTTTTTTAAGTTCTAATTCAAATTCTTGAATAGGAAGATCTCGGGAGCCAGCAGAAATTTCCCCCTGATCGAAAACAATTTCGATTTCACTGTCTTCAAATGTCACTAGCCATTTTTCACGGGTAAAATTAGTACTAAAAAGGATCTGTAATTGTGACTGTAATTGCTGGACATCGGTGCCTTCTGGCCAAATTTCGACGGGAAAAGCGGGTAAATTGAGCTCTGGTGCATCAATATCAACATTATATTCAGGACGTTGATGCAATCCGCCAATCACTTGTCCTGCCGTTTTAATGGTCATTTCATAACGACCATCACAACCGCGAATACGCAATCCCATATCCCATTGGCGCAGTTGGCGTGTTTCAGTATCGAAATAGATATTAGTCAGTTTCTTTGGTTCAGTATGTTGGTGGGAAAGTGTCGATAAAAATTGGCGTACTGGCTCAATTGCCGTGGTTTGAGCAGCCAATTTCAGTTCAACTTCTAGGTGGCTCATACATTTCCTTAATTGATAATTTCTCTGCAATTATATTACCCCAATCAGCGCCGAGTGAGAAAACAAAGCGCAAAGAAACCAAAAATTCTATGCTCTCAATTTATTTCAGGTGTTTATGTCAAGAAATGCAAGGAATTATACGCTATATAGTGAGTTAGGATAGTTCCCATTCTGGTTTTACATTTGCACACGCACACTTAACTCTTTAGTATTTGTACTCGTCGTACTTCAAGTTGTCGCAACACGCTGAGTTTTTGTTGACTAAGTCATCCGCGCGAATGGCATCGCTATCTATTTCGCTCACTCACCGTCTAGCCGCAACTCGAATGATCTAGAGTATGTCTACACATATGCCGCATTCATTCACCATAAATAATAGAAAGTAAATACTATGCGAAAAATACCATTATTACTCCTTTCAATCATGGGGCTAAGCCTATCAGTCAGCACCGTTGCCGCTGAAAAACGTTATATTTCTGATGACTTATCAACTTATGTGCATAGTGGGCCAGGAACAAAATATCGGATTGTTGGCACACTCAATGCGGGTGAAAGTGTTGAGCTTATCTCAACGGATGGTAATTTCGCTCAAGTCAAAGACGAACGTGGGCGTACAGTATGGCTTCCAGAAAACCAACTCAGTGACACACCGAGTATGAAAATACGTATTCCTGAGTTAGAAGCCGAAAATCAAAAATTACGTCAGCAACTCGAAAATATTGATAATACGTGGAATACACGCACGGCGGATATGCAACAGCGTGTTGCCGATAACGATAAAATCGTCAACCAATTGAAAGCCGAAAATGAAAAATTGAAAAATGAGCTTATTAAGTCTGGCAAGAAATTAGAAATTGCGGAAGTTAACCTTGATGACCGTCGTCGTGAACTCATATTACAATGGTTTATGTATGGTGGTGGCGTTGCGGGGGCTGGGCTTATTTTTGGTTTGATCCTGCCGCATATTATTCCGCGCCGTAAAAAACGTAATGATCGTTGGATGAGCTAAAAATTAATGATGAAAGTATATCTGGTCGGTGGAGCGGTACGAGATGAACTGCTTGGCCTTCCGGTCTCAGATAGAGACTATGTGGTGGTAGGGTCAACACCTGAAACGATGTTGGCCCAAGGTTTCCAGCAAGTGGGGAAAGACTTCCCGGTATTTCTTCACCCTCAAACCCATGAAGAGTACGCTCTAGCAAGAACTGAGCGCAAAACAGGCGCAGGGTATACTGGATTCAGTTGCTATTCCGCCCCAGACGTGACCATTGAAGATGATCTTCTACGCCGTGATCTCACTATCAATGCCATCGCTAAAGATGACCAAGGACAGTTGACCGATCCCTATAATGGGGTCGATGACTTAAAGGCGAGAGTCTTACGTCATGTGTCTGAGGCATTTGCTGAGGATCCACTACGCGTTTTACGCGTAGCGCGTTTTGCCGCTCGTTACGCTGAACAAGGTTTTCATATTGCCCCCGAAACCCTATCGTTAATGCAAACCATGACGGCATCTGGTGAACTTACTCATCTAACCGCTGAACGTGTTTGGGCAGAAACCGAAAAAGCCTTGAAGTCCAAATCACCGCAGGTCTACTTTGAGGTACTCCGTCAATGTGGGGCCCTTGCCGTGCTATTTCCCGAAATCGATAATTTGTTTGGCGTGCCAGCTCCTGCCAAATGGCACCCAGAAATTGATACGGGGATACACACCCTAATGGTGTTACGTATGGCCGCCCAACTTTCCACTGATGTTGATATTCGCTTCTCTGCACTGTGCCACGATGTCGGTAAGGCACTCACTCCCAAAACTATCTGGCCTAGCCATCCTCATCATGGCGAAGCTGGCATTGCCCTAATCGATAACTTGTGTGATCGCTTAAAAATTCCTAATAGCGCGAGGGAGCTTGCACGCCTAACCGCTCGTTTCCATGATAAAATTCATGTCATAAATCGATTAACAGCCCAAGAGCTGGTTCAATTATTTGATGGATTAGACAGTTGGCGTAAACCTGAGCGAATAGCCCAATTGGGGGTGATTAGTGAAGCTGATGCGCGTGGTCGCGCTGGCTTTGAACAGCAAGCGTATCCACAAGCGGAGTTTTTTCGCCAAGCTTTTCATGTTGCCCAAACGGTTAGCGTTAAGCCTATTGTTGAGCAAGGGTTTCAAGGTCCCAAAATCCGAGAAGAGCTGACTCGCCAACGCATTGAACAGATTGAACAGTGGCTGCAACAGCAAACACTGTTACCTATTAATGCCTAACCGATAGTTGGCGGCGATACACCGCCCTATCTTTCTTTTCAGTTTTAAGCGGGTCTAGTGCCTCTTTCAATAATAACCCCCACACTTTTCGCCCGCACAACTGCGCCTGGCTTAGCAACTTTAATGCGTACCCAAGGGCAACAAAAATGACCTAATAGAAGTTGAGCGACTTCTTCCGCGACACGTTCTACTAAGCCAAATTTGTTTTTACTGACATGATCCATAATGGCTTGGCTAATTTGCGCGTAATCGAGACAATCGGTGACATTATCGCTCCTTGATGCTCGTTTGTTATCCCATCCCATTTCGATATCGAGCACGAGTTTCTGCTCAATTTTTTGTTCCCAGTCATATACACCAATGGTGGTGATGACTGATAATTGTTCAATAAATACGATATCCATCACGTCATTTTCTCGTTTATGTGCTGAATTGATACCACTTCATGGAAAATATGCGTATTATCCAATGAGTGAAATAAATTGTGTATATATACCCCAACTGTTTTGGAGTTTGCTATGAGTGCAACCGCGCTTGGCATGATAATCTTTGCCTACCTTTGTGGCTCAGTTTCAAGTGCTATACTGATCTGCCGATTGGCAAGATTGCCCGACCCTCGTCAACACGGCTCAGGTAACCCTGGAGCAACCAACGTCTTGCGCGTCGGCGGTAAATTAGCCGCAGCCGCAGTGCTCATTTGTGACGTCCTAAAGGGGATGATCCCGGTTTGGTTGGCTTATTATCTAAAAGTTCCTCCATTCTATCTTGGCTTTGTCGCGATTGCAGCTTGTCTGGGACATATTTACCCCGTTTTCTTCCGTTTTAAAGGCGGGAAAGGTGTCGCAACGGCATTTGGCTCTATCGCCGCTATCGGCTGGGATCTTTCTGGCTTAATTGCGGGCACTTGGTTACTCACGGTACTTCTTAGCGGCTACTCTTCATTAGGTGCCATTATCGGTGCACTACTTGCCCCATTCTATGTTTGGTGGTTTAAGCCCGAGTTCACCTTCCCTGTGGCGATGCTCTCCTGCCTCGTCTTAGTGCGCCATCATGGTAATATTCAACGTTTATGGCGCGGGCAAGAAAGCCGTATTTGGCAAAAGCTCAAAAATAAGAAACAAAAAACCCCGAAAGAAATCGCTCAAGAAGCAAAAGAGCAGGAACAAGAAGATTAATATTAAGAGGCTGTCATAACAGCCTTTTTTATGCTTTCAACATAATTGACCTACTCCTATCCAAACTCTGTACCAAACTTAAGTGATATTGCGGGTAAAAATCAGATAAACATCAAATTATTATAAATAATGCCTAATGATAATTTGAAATAAGTCGAAATATACCATTGAGAAACTCAACAATTATAATGGTGTATTTATGACGAGCATTCCCTTTATTACACAAAACGAATATCAATTAGAAGACGATACCACACTGATGACCACGAGTGATTTGGATGGCAATATCACTCACGCAAACGATGACTTTATTAAAGTAAGTGGTTATTCACTCTTGGAACTGATGAACCAACCTCATAACATCATTCGCCACCCTGATATGCCTAAAGCAGCCTTTGCGGACATGTGGAGTACCTTAAAAAAGGGGGAGCCATGGACTGGTATTGTAAAAAATCGCCGTAAAAACGGTGATCACTATTGGGTTAGAGCCAATATTTGCCCAATGATGAGAGAAGGTGTTATCACGGGTTATATGTCGATTCGAACAAAAGCCTCACGAGAAGAAATCGCCAGTGCTGAGCCGCTCTATCGGGCATTAAACCAAGGGCGCCCCCCTCATAAATTACATAAAGGCCTCGTGTTAGCAAAGCACTGGTTTGGACAATACCCTGCGCTGTCGATACGTTGGCGTATTCGATTACTGATGATCCTATTATTTACGGGTTGGATAAGCGTTGCTGCACTCTCGGGCCTACAAGGCTTGTCTTTTCTTCACGCAACCGTTCTCACCTTAATCACCTTATCCGCTAGCAACGTTTTACTTGAACGTATGGTGGCGAAGCCTATCGAAAATGTTGCTAGACAAGCCCTTGATGTGGCAAGAGGCGAGCGCCACAGTATCAGCCATCTTCATCGTGTTGATGAAATTGGGATGATATTACGATCTATTGGTCAACTCGGATTAGTGTGCCGGTGGTTAACCAACGACGTGTCTTACCAAATCAGTAATGTGCACAACGAGAGTGAACTATTAGTTAACGATTGTGATGAACTAGAACAGCATACCCAAAAAACAGTGGGCTATGTGCAACAAACGGTAGCGGCGATGAATCAAATGTCAGTGTCCGTACAAATGAACGCAGATAATACAATACAGGCGGATAAACTCTCTAGTCAGACAAGTGAAACCGCAATTCATGCCGCGGAAGCCATGAAAAATGTTGTCCAAACCATGGATGAAATTGTTCACAGTACGAATAAAATCAACGCTATTACCGATGTGATTAAAACGATCGCTTTTCAAACCAATATATTGGCCCTTAATGCCGCTGTTGAAGCAGCTCGAGCAGGAGAGCAAGGAAAAGGTTTTGCGGTTGTTGCAGATGAAGTGCGTAGCCTTGCCAGCCGAAGTGCGAGCGCCGTAAACGATATTCGTGACCTTATTGATGACTGTGAAAACAAAGTACATTCAGGCAAATTGCACGTACACACCACGGGAGATACATTGCAAGAAGTGGTCAAGCAAGTACAGGATGTCACCCAACTGATCAGCCATATCAGCAACGCAACTTCCGAACAAGCAGCCGGACTCACTGAAATCACACAGGCCGTCTTTGAACTCGAATCCATCGCCCAGAAAAATACCGTGTTAGTCGAACAAAGTGCTAATGCCTCTGAGGTCGTCAAAAAACATGCGATAAGATTGGATGATGCGATAACTATTTTGCACTAAATCACCGTTTCTGGATCTAAAAAAGAAAACGAGATATCGGGAGACAATAAATTAGCGGCGACTCAATTGACAATAAATGGGCCGCCGCGCTAATCACACTTTCGATACTATTCGCGAGTTTCGACTAATGGTGGAAGCTCCGCTAATGGCCAACGCGGGCGCACTGTAACGCCTAAGCCTGTTGTCGCGCCGCCTTTTAAGCGGATCAGCCCCGCTAATGCAATCATCGCACCATTATCAGTACAGAACTCTGGGCGTGCATAAAACACCTCCCCCCCACGCTGCTTTAGCACCTCTTCCATTTTAGCGCGTAGTGTACGATTGGCACTCACTCCCCCCGCCATAACTAGGCGTTTAAAACCGGTTTGTTCAAGTGCACGCTTGCATTTTATGGCTAATGTATCCACTACGGCATCTTCGAAAGCGCGTGCAATATCTGCGCGAGTTTGCTCATCATCCGCATTTTCCCGAATGGTATTAGCGGCAAAGGTTTTCAGCCCTGAAAAGCTAAAATCAAGCCCTGGTCGGTCGGTCATTGGTCGAGGGAAAACAAAACGACCTTCTGTGCCTTGTTGTGCCATACGCGATAACACTGGCCCCCCCGGATAATCTAACCCGAGTAGTTTTGCTGTTTTATCAAATGCTTCACCCGCGGCATCATCAATAGACTCACCGAGTAATTCATATTCACCAATACCAGTCACACTAATTAGCTGGGTATGCCCCCCTGACACTAATAAAGCAACGAATGGAAACTCAGGGCTTTTTTCCTCCAGCATCGGTGCTAGTAAGTGCCCTTCCATATGATGAACAGCAACAGCAGGAACGCCCCATGCAAAGGCTAGCGAACGTCCCACGGTGGCACCAACCATTAAAGCGCCTACAAGCCCCGGCCCCGCTGTATAAGCGACCGCATCAATATCGGCACTCGTAAGATTGGCTTGTTTAAGCGCGGCCTGAATGAGTGGAACCGTTTTGCGAATATGATCGCGAGAGGCCAATTCAGGAACCACGCCACCGTAGTCAGCATGAACTTTTATTTGGCTATATAATTGATTAGCTAATAGACCGGCCTTATCATCGTAGATTGCGATCCCGGTTTCATCGCAGGATGTTTCGATACCTAAAACGCGCATTGCACTACCCTTGTTTGTTGCATGAGCCAAAGTCTATCATTAAATTCAGGCTATCGTATAATTTATGATGCCAAAAGGCTGACTTTTCCTGTTGTATAGTCTATAATCAGTGCCCTGTAATAAATTTCGTGTGGCTAATTTTCATTATTACCTAAACTCGCTGTTTTTTTCATCAAAAAAACAACGAAATGGTAATCTTGTGTGTTTCAATTTTATACGGCACTTTACAAACCCGTACTCATTGAAGTAAAATTCCGCACCATTTTAAATGACGGCTGGTGGAATAAAGCCAGCAACAACCCGATTTCTATTGAGGTGAGAGGCACATGCCGGTAATTAAAGTACGTGAAAACGAGCCATTCGACGTTGCATTACGTCGTTTCAAACGTTCCTGCGAAAAAGCAGGAGTCTTAGCTGAAGTTCGTCGTCGTGAATTCTATGAAAAACCAACGACTGAGCGTAAACGCGCTAAAGCATCTGCTGTTAAGCGTCACGCTAAGAAACTGGCTCGCGAAAACGCACGCCGTACTCGCCTGTACTAATTGGTCGCGGTAACCACCGCAATCATCACAGGCAGTATTAGTAAGCAGTTAAAGGCCGTGCTTTCCTGAGGGAAGCGCGGCTTATTATCGTTCATCAACAGGCGAAAAGAGGCTTATGGCTGGACGAATCCCGCGTTCATTTATCAATGATTTGTTAGCGAGAACCGACATCATCGATTTAGTCGATGCAAAAGTCCCGTTAAAGAAACAGGGTAAAAATCATCACGCGTGCTGTCCGTTCCATAACGAAAAAACACCATCTTTCACGGTGAACAGTGAAAGGCAGTTTTATTACTGCTTTGGCTGTGGTGCACATGGTAATGCGATCGATTTCTTGATGAATTACGACAAACTCGATTTTGTTGAAGCCATCGAAGAATTATCCGCCTTACATGGCCTTGATGTTCCTTATGAAACGGGAACTGGCACAAGCCAAATTGAACTTCATCAACGGCAAAATCTGTATCAGTTGATGGAGAAAATAAACCATTTTTACCACGCTGCCTTAAATCATCCATCGGCAAGTAAAGCCAAAGATTATTTAAGCCAACGTGGTTTATCGGCTGACGTTATTGAGCATTTCTCGATAGGTTTTGCCCCTGTCGGATGGGACAACCTGCTCAAAAAATTTGCCGTAAACCCAGAAAGTCGCAAACAGCTTGATGATGCAGGTATGTTAGTGACGAATGATAGTGGCCGTACCTATGACCGTTTCAGGGAACGGGTAATGTTCCCCATTCGAGATCGTCGTGGGCGTGTTATCGCTTTTGGTGGGCGTGTTTTAGGTGACGCATTACCGAAATACCTAAACTCACCGGAAACCGATATTTTCCATAAAGGCCGGCAGCTATTTGGCCTCTATGAAGCAACGCAACACAACAGTGAACTTGATAAATTACTGGTTGTTGAAGGCTATATGGACGTTGTTGCATTGGCACAATACGGTATCCGTTATGCGGTTGCCTCACTTGGAACCTCAACAACCTCTGAACATATTCAGTTGCTCTATCGTTCAACAGATACGGTTATTTGCTGTTATGACGGCGACCGTGCTGGGAGAGAGGCAGCTTGGCGAGCCCTTGAAAATGCATTGCCCTATTTGACCGATGGTCGTCAATTACGGTTTATGTTTTTACCTGATGGCGAAGACCCTGATTCTTTAGTTCGCAAAGAAGGTAAAGAAGCATTTGAATTACGAATGAATGACGCACAAACATTATCGTCATTTCTATTTGATTCACTCGTGCCACAAGTTGACTTAAAAACACAGGAAGGACGAGCAAAATTTAGTAAGCTCGCCATCCCTTTGATAAAACAAATACCTGGTGAAACATTGCGCCTATATATGGCTCAAGAGCTAGGAAATTTTATTGGTATACCGGATATTTCTCAGGTTCTTGCTATGATTGATAGAGAGAATGCAGAACCGGTAAATTACCAAGCACCGAAATTAAAACCAACCACAATGCGTATTTTAATCGCGTTGTTGGTACAGAATCCGAGTTTTTCGGAATTCGTTCCCTCGCTAGAGGGGATAGCCCATATCCAAATGCCGGGGCTTTCTCTATTTCAGGAATTGGTTGATGTTTGCCGTTCCACCCCTGGTATGACGACTGGGCAGTTGCTTGAGCTGTATCGTGACAATAAATTCGCGAGTCAACTTGAAAAACTGGCAACTTGGAACGATATAGAAATAGAGGAGATAGCGGAAAAGACATTTAAAGATGCTTTAAACCATCTATTTAATAGCGCGCTTGACGAGCGTTTTGACTACTTGATAGCCAAAGAACGAACTGAAGGGCTGACCCCAGAAGAGCGCGCAGAAGTCCGCCTAATCACGCTTTCACGTGTGAAGACATAACTGAATACCAAACGGCTTAAGTGCCGATTTACTAAAGGCAAATGCCTGTAAAATGCTACGATTTTAAAGGGGCGTAGCGTAATAATAAAAATCCCCTTTGAATGTTCTTGTTGGCCGATTGTTTCGCCGACCGACACCAATCTAAATACTCAGAAGTGTGGATACCGTCTTATGGAGCAAAACCCGCAGTCGCAGCTTAAGCTACTCGTAACCAAGGGTAAAGAGCAAGGTTACTTAACCTATGCTGAGGTCAACGACCATCTGCCGGAAGATATCGTCGATTCAGATCAGATTGAAGATATCATCCAGATGATTAATGACATGGGCATCCAGGTCATGGAAGAAGCACCTGACGCCGATGATTTGATACTGGCTGAAACCACATCCGACACGGATGAAGATGCGGCAGAAGCTGCAGCACAAGTTCTATCCAGTGTTGAAAGTGAAATTGGTCGTACTACAGACCCTGTGCGCATGTATATGCGTGAAATGGGAACGGTCGAACTCTTAACCCGTGAGGGTGAGATCGACATCGCAAAACGTATTGAAGATGGCATAAACCAAGTTCAATGCTCTGTTGCAGAGTACCCTGAAGCCATCACTTATCTCCTTGAACAGTATGATCACGTCGAGGCAGGCGAAAGCCGTTTATCCGACCTGATCACCGGTTTCGTCGACCCTAACGCTGAGGAAGATCTCGCACCAACTGCAACACACGTTGGCTCTGAACTTCCACAAGAAGAGTTAGATAAAGACGACGATGAAGACGAAGATGATGAAGACGGCGATGACAGCGATAGCGATGATGATAACAGCATCGATCCTGAACTAGCCCGTGAAAAATTCAGCGAATTGCGCGCGCAATACGAAAAAACACGTCAGCACATTAAGCAATTTGGTCGTAACAATGCACAAACCGCACAAGCGATTGAAGAGCTTTCTGAAGTCTTCAAACAGTTCCGCTTAGTGCCAAAACAATTTGACTATCTGGTCAATAACATGCGTGAAATGATGGATCGCGTTCGCCTTCAAGAGCGTACCATCATGAAACTGTGTGTTGAACAGTGCAAAATGCCTAAGAAAAACTTCATCACGCTATTTAGCGGTAATGAAACCAGTGAAACTTGGCTAACAGCCGCCAAAGCGATGAACAAGCCTTGGTGTGAAAAGCTGGTTGAAGTTGAAGAAGAGATTTTGCGTTGTCTGCAAAGATTACGTCAAATTGAAGAAGAAACAGGCCTGACTATTGAGCAGGTGAAAGATATCAACCGTCGCATGTCTATTGGTGAAGCCAAAGCTCGCCGTGCGAAAAAAGAGATGGTTGAAGCGAACTTACGTCTGGTTATTTCGATCGCGAAAAAATATACCAACCGTGGTTTGCAGTTCCTTGACTTGATCCAAGAAGGGAATATCGGTCTGATGAAAGCGGTTGATAAGTTTGAATATCGCCGTGGTTATAAATTCTCGACCTATGCAACTTGGTGGATCCGTCAGGCAATTACGCGTTCTATCGCAGATCAGGCTCGTACCATCCGTATTCCTGTTCACATGATTGAAACCATCAATAAATTGAACCGTATCTCTCGTCAGATGCTACAGGAAATGGGCCGTGAACCTTCACCAGAAGAGTTAGCGGAACGCATGATGATGCCGGAAGATAAGATCCGTAAGGTACTGAAAATAGCTAAAGAGCCTATCTCTATGGAGACGCCAATTGGTGATGATGAAGATTCACATCTCGGCGATTTCATTGAAGATAATACTTTAGAACTGCCATTAGACTCAGCAACTTCAGAAAGTCTACGTTCGGCAACTCATGAAGTATTAGCTGGCTTGACTGCACGTGAAGCAAAAGTACTGCGTATGCGTTTTGGTATCGATATGAACACTGACCACACGCTAGAAGAAGTGGGTAAACAGTTCGATGTTACCCGTGAGCGTATCCGTCAGATCGAAGCAAAAGCACTGCGTAAATTGCGTCATCCAAGCCGCTCAGAAGTTCTACGTAGCTTCCTTGACGAATAATTCAGTCTTTAAACACCTGCTTCGGCAGGTGTTTTTTTATTCGCCTAATTAGTACATTAAATGTTCACTTTTCGACGTTTAACAATCAACCATAGCGTGAAAACCACAACACCCGCCCCACCTATCATCGCCACATTAAACCCTGATGTCATTGCTGCTCGAACAGCTTGAGCAACATAAGGCAAAGTAACTGATGAAGTATTATTAATAAGTAAACTGACTTCTTGAGCAGGTACGGTTGCCATTAACACTTCATCATGCTGTAATTGATTGAGTGCTTGATGCGTCATTAATGTCCCTAATAGTGCAATCCCCAATGTCATACCTGTTTGCCGTAACGCATTCATCACCGCGGAGGCAACCCCTGAATAGGCTTTATCAACACTCCCCATAATCAAAGCTCCTATCGCCGGTGTCGCCATTCCCATCCCAGCCCCCAGCACAAATAAAAGCAAAGCAATAACCGTATAAGCCGTATCTGCATTCACCAAACCAAGCGCAGTAGATGTTAGTGCAATAAGCAAAAACCCTAAAATCATTAAATTTCTGACACTCGTCAATCGAGTCAAGTGACCGAAAGAGAAAGAAAATAGTGCCATGGCAACAAATTCAGGAGCCATACGCAATCCAGCCTCAAAGGCTCCCCAGCCCTGCCCTTTTTGTAGAAATAAGGCGATAAAAAATACATTGCTGTAGGTCGCAAAACCAAGCGTAAAAGAGGCCACGTTATATTGAAAAAAGTATTGATTAGTTTTAAACAAAAAGATGGGAAATAAAGGCTTTGCGACTTTCATTTCGACTATCACAAAACTGATCAAAGCGAGAAAACCTACAGTTAATCCCCCTATCGTCATAACGCTTCCCCACCCTTGCGCTCCTGCTTCAATTAAGCCATATGTGACACCCGCAAGCGCAACAATACTCAAGCATTGGCCTAATGGATCAAAGGCGGCTTTCTCGGGATCTGCACTTTCATCAATGCCTATCCAACCCAACAACAAAGTGACTATTCCAAGAGGAAGATTAATTAAAAAGATCGTTGGCCAATCAAACAGTTCAACTAATAACCCGCCTAAAATAGGACCAATTATCAATGACAATGCACTCACAGCAGACCAGATCCCAATTATCTTCACTCGCTCAATATCATTCAAAAATGCTTGGGTAATAATAGATAAAGCTCCGGGGATCAGTGCTGCTGCCGCAATGCCTTGGGTCACTCTTCCCCAAATCAGCATATTTGTTGTCGTCGCTATCGCGCAAAGGGCAGAGCCAAGTGTAAAAATGGCGATCCCTGCTAGCCACACTTTTTTACGCCCATAACGATCACTAATCGGCCCCACAGACAAAATCAATGCAGATAAACAAAGCGCATAAGCATCAATGATCCACTGGAGCATTCCCATATCAGCATTGAGATCCCGTTGAATTGCAGGTAATGCAACATTGACGATGCTGATATCTAATGTCGCCATAAACGTGCCTAAACAGACGGCAGAGATCAAAAAAAGACGTTTCATTATTCTCACCTTCCCATCAAATGATGCCTTTATCATAATTATCGACCGACCGACGGTCAATAATAAATGAGATTGAATATCATTTAATGCTAGGGATCAATAAGATCACGCCTGTGGGTTTAATGAAAAGGGATCATTAACTAAGTTATGGGGGACGTTGATAAACCAAGCCTACTTTATCAATTCATAAAATAAGACCATCACTAAAAGATTTAGTAATGGTCTTAGTAAACGGATATAGCATAAGTCAAAATTATTCACTGCCCAGTATTATTTCACAGGCAATTCTGTTCACTTCAACAAATTCATGCCATGTATATTGATCGTGATAATGAAGCAAATACTGTTTATCGACACGACAGATATCTGGGCGCTCTTCATAAATAGTGCATAACATGCTAGTTTCATTATAATGTTTACAGATGCCATCGCCTCTATCAAGAAATTGAGTTTCATTAGCGCGATCAACATGGCGGCAGCATGCCCCACATTTATCACAAGGAAATAGCTCGGTTTCTAAAATCATAATGAATCCAGCCAATCACTGAATGAATCATCACTATCTACATCATAGGGTAATGCAATATTGCTCCGTTTAATTTCCTGATTAAGAATAATTTTTCGCTCATATTCTGTATTTGTCGCCTGCAATGCATGGGTAAACGTCTGCATTTCAGCAACATTAAAATTAAATTCAAGCTGAGCAAGTTCTGTTAGGTATTTATCTAAAGCAGCATTAACATCTCGGTAGTACTTTAATGTTAGCTCATATTTATTGCGGAATTTATTTAAAAAACGCCAAATCTTTTGCATTAAATTACTGTGCTCTAAATAATAGCACATCGCCAATGTCAATAAACCAGAGACTAAAGCCCCAATGAATAGCGCAACATCATTACCGAATGGGAATGATAATATTCCATTCAAGTATGTTGTTATCATTGAACCGAGTACAACAGAAATACTGGTCGATATAATTTTAATGGCTGATTTTAGTAAATCCCCTAATGCTAAATTTTCTGGATTAAAAAAGAGCAGCTTCACAGCAGAAAATAGGCTATTTGCAGACTCTCGGATTAACTTCCCTATCATTTTTGTCGATGTTAGGAAAATATTCAACATGGTGGTTGTAACACTGGCTAATAACCCACCAAACAACCCATTATTAAACTCAGTCCAAAAATCTTTAAAACGAGCTTTTAATCTTTCCCAAATATTCGTAACAACACCTTTCAAATCCTCCAAGAAAAGTTTAAATTTAAAGTTTGTTTTATGCTGTTCAATCAATTTAGGAATCGAATCTTTTAATTCAAACCAAAGCTCTGCAAATACAATCCCTAGCATTTGCCTTGCTCCCATTCTCAACCCAGTGTTAATAGCCGCTGATGCCGTATTCAGAAAAAACTTACTGCTACTGTAGTACTTGCTACTAATTTCTGCATCATACTGTTTTCTGGCCTTTTCATCGACAGCCTTCATGGCATCAAAATTGGCTTTCTGCTTATTCTTAAGTGTCTTGAGTTTTTTTAACTCAATATCGGTTAGTTGCCCTTTACTTTCTAATGCACTAATTTCTGCTTTAAGCAGTGTTTGCTGTGACTTTAGATTCGAAATAAAGTCTGCCATTTTTTTGGCTTTTTTCGACTTATTTAATGTTTCATTCGTAAAGGTCAAATTTGAGTCACGGTTAGCTAAATCCGCACCGTCAATTTCAGCAAGAACACGTGCAGGGTCATTATGCACTTCATAAGCCGCAATAATATGATCAAGATTAGTCACATCATGTTGGCTAAACGTTTCTCCTGTATAGGAGTCCGTTAACTCACCCGCTAACTTTTTTTGTTTGCCTTTGCGGTTTGTCTCTTTGTAATTCTCGTGGCTGTGGTATGCATGTGAATCATATTCACCACGATCCTGATAACGATTTTTTTCTTTCTCGGTTGCCCAAATATCATTTCTGACATTATGCACCGTATCAACATCCCCCCCTTTTTTATCTTTTAATAATAAAAAATCCAAACCAAAGGAAGTGACTAAACTTTGAACAATCGTATCATTCACTTCTTTTTGCCAATTATAATTTGTCTGTTGCATATGTCTTACCTATAAGTAGCAGTGAAAGTACTGCTACTTATGATTTATGATGCCATCAAGATAACGTAAAACGCTTAGTTTCATCTAATCGCTTATCTAAACATTCCTGATTTAATATTTTCAGACCATGGCTATCTGTTTCAATCTCGATAACCTCATCAACAATAATAGCCTCATTATTTTGATTTAATTTCGGCTTAAATAATGGTGTCGTAATTAGGTTAGTCATAATAGCTGCAAGTTTATAACCATTATTAATAGTGAGCTTTAACTCATCCGTAATGCCATGGGTGTTAGCCTGACCTAATGCTTTATTACGTTGAATCATTTTGTCGGCTTCTATGAGTGCTAATAGATATGGTTTAAACACGGTAAATTGTACTTCTAAAACATGATAAATAGCGACAACGTACTCTTTGGTTTTGGTTAAATTTTCATAAGCCAAAGTCATTTTTGCAACGGCACCATTAACTTCAGAGCGAATTTTTTGGGCATTATCTAATGCTTTTTCAGCGTGAGAATTATAAGCCCAACCAGCAATCGCTAAGATAGGAGCAACAACAGCACCACCTAACACCATTGCTCCACCTGCCATCCCCCAACCACCAGCAGCTAGAGAACCGCCACCGATAGCCGCCATTGTCGCATTATAAGCAGCCGCACCTGAAAGCGCTGCAATTGGTGTTCCTGTAGATGCAGCCGCGAATGCCATAACACCACCATAGACAGCAAACCCCGCAGCAGCACTTGATGCACCGGCTCCCACTAAGGTTCCAAGATACTCTGTCGCTGAAATAGCGAGGTTTTCAATTTTATTGATTTCATGACGTGGAATCGAAATTGAAATATCCTGTCCTGATTCATTAAGCTGCTTTAATATTGATTGTGCGATAGTGTTAAATTTATTGAAACTTTTACCGATTTTTAACTCAAGCGTACCTAACTTTTCTAATTCCGTTGTCGTGCTAACATTTATTGACTCTAGCACTTCTTTTTTTTCATCATAACGACGTTTAGAGCTCTCTAAAATATCGTCAGCTTCTGATTTTGTTTGGTATCCATCATAAGCTTTCTTTCCACCAAACGCGGCGGCCGCAATAGCTGCACCAGCAATAATAAATGGTATTGCCATAAAATCCTCTCAGTTTTAATAAAATGAAAATAACTAGTTACAATTGATTAATATAATCCCGTAGGTTTTGTTCAAACTTTATCTTTAACCATTCTGGCTCTAAAACTTTAATATTTGGGATCCAATATTGAATTAAAGGTAAAATTTGTTTTTCACTCATCGCAGAGCATGAAATAGTTAGAGAATCACTACTTTCATCAACAATACACTGATTAGGTAAAACATCTCTTCTTTTGAAGTAATCAGCTATCGACTTTGAAACCAATACTCGAGCATGAAAATAATTATGGCTAGTCCATGGGTCTTTACTCTCCATTAACATATTGACAATATTATTATCAGGTAAAAAAGTTTTTTTGCTGACATCTAACCATTCAATCCTATTTAGTGAAAATGATTTAAGCTTCCCCTCTTCAATGGCATTCAAGTACCAAATCGTATTGTGACAGATGAGCTTATATGGATATATTGTCCGATTTTTGCTTTTATACAAAATATGACATTCTCTTTTATTATCAATTGCATACCTAATTCTTTCATAATGTGTTTTTAAGTAGCTCTTGATCTTATGCTCAATACCATTAAATTTAATGAGAACACTTCTGTTCTGAATAGTCTCAGGAATACTCTTCAAAAAAGACTGACTAAAATCAGGCAAATACTTATCTATACCAAAAAAAGAAATCATTTTATAATATTCGACAACTGTCGAAAAACCATACTTTGAATTCCCTTTATGCTCTAAAATTAAGTTTAGCGAATTCAAATCTCGATAAATCGTCCGCTCGCTGACTTTAAAACGAGAGGCTAATTCATACTTATCTACTTCACCATAAAGATATGCTTCGAGAATAATTGTTGCTAATCTGACTCCTTGATTTTTTTTATAGTCATCCATTTTATCACCAACTATGATTTAGGTTAAGATTGATTACACAAAGAATATCAAACTCAGTGACAAATAGCGTCAGTACAAAACTTTTTGTCGTATAAGATAACTCTCATTTTTATATCATAGCAATTTTTCTGCTACCTTCAATTAAAACTCTTATTAAGTGTAATTACCTTTTATTTAAAAACCACTGTAATTCTGCACAGACTATTTAAGAGTAAACAGCCAATAAAAAACATTAATAACAAAATTACGCTTAATAGGTGATTTTTATTCTAACGACAAGTTAAAAATGCTCATAAAACAAACTGTGATTATCTAATTCGTATTATCTTAGTCTTTTAATAAAGGGAAAACGAGACTATGATTAAGTAGCGTGATGACTTTAACTGGGTTGGAAATAGTGATAATGATGGCAGCATAGTCGCTCGCACATGTGAGCAACATTTTAATGTATAAAGGAATATCCTAGTTATCCCCAGCCAATATGTCGAAAATTCGATTAAAAATGATAATGAAGATGAAAAAACGTTAGCCTACTGATCAAAAATACGCTAACGCTTTAATAAGTAAGTTAGTTTTTATTTATAGGAGTTTCATGCAAATATACCCAAAAACAACGTTCCCCGAGTACCTTAATACAAACCGTAGCAGTTCGTAACAGCCTTGATTCAGGGGTTTCATGCAACTCTTGATACTGTATCCAGCAATACTCACCTCGCTCAAAAATTGGTTTAATATCTGATAATGTGATTGTAAGTGAAGGCCTTGTGCCTATATTTTGGCTAAACAACTCATTCACTTGCTCTAAACCAATACGTTCTCCCTTAATTGTCACCATTGCAAAAGCATCATCAAAGCTAGCTAATAAAGGGGTTAATGCATGCGTATCTTTGCCAGTAAATACATTTTCAATCAAGATATGTAGATCTATAACACTCTGCAACGCTTTTTCCATGTGACTCATAAATTATCTCTCTTTTAATACTGCGATTAATGATAGTAGGCCGACAACCGCTGCTATCATGAAGGTATACTGATAGCGTAATAAATCATTTTGTACGGTGACGACACTAAAAATAGATACCAACACGACCGTTCCCACACTGAACGAAACTTGGCGATTAATATTCCATAGCACACTCCCTTGCAATAAATCCTTCCCTGAAAAATCAATTAATGCACTGATCTGAGCGGTATTAGTACACAACCCACCACCAGCCCCCATTAATAAATAAGCAGCAATGAGTAGAGGCAAATCTGAATAACTTGATACCCAAAACAGCAACATTATTCCTAAGCTATGAGTCGTCATTCCTGCAAAAAATAGCGTTTTCTTACCAACTTGGTGATAGAGGTAACCACCACTTAGCATTGATAGTAGTGCCCCCGCGGCATATAGCAGCATAAACATACCCGTCTGAGCTGCACTAAAATGCAAATTGCTTTGTAAGTTAAAAATATTGAGTAAATTGACACCTGTAAATACACCAGGTACTGCGTAATAAACAATAAAAGCATTACGCAAATTGCTATTTACGAGTAACTGAAAATTTAAAATGGGCGCCGAACATTTTTTGGCGTATTGAAGATATAAAACCAGAATAAAAACGGAAAATAGAAAGCTACTTACGGCCAGCACAAGGCTATGATAGTCGTTATAAAATGAAAAGGATAACAATAAGAACAGTAAGCTAAAGCTCACCATAATCAACCCTATCACATCAGGTTTTTCTCTTTGTTGCCGCCCATCATTATTCACCCACCACCATGCTAAGATTGCCGCAAATAATGAGAAAGGCAAATTAGCATAAAATACCCAGCGCCACGATAATGAATCAATAATCATTCCCCCTACTGCTGGAGAAAATGCAGGGGCCGTTAAAGCGACAACCATAATTAAAGTTGAAATACGATGGCGCTCTTTACCTGGAAATAGCTCAAAAACGAGAGCCTGTCCCACAGGGATCAATAGCCCACCAGCAACGCCTTGAATAAAACGCCAAACTACCAAGCTATAAATTGAATGACTCAGCCCACACAATAAAACACTGACTGAGAATAACAGCATAGAAATACTGAGCAGTTTCTGGTTACCTAATTGCCCAGCGAGCCACAAACTCAATGGCATGATCAGGACTAAACCTAAGATATAACTATTAGCGACCCAAGCCACCATTGATTGGCTGGTAGAAAATGCTGAAGCAATATCAGGCAATGCAATCGCTGACATAAAAATATTAATACAGTCGATAAAGAAGCCGATTAAAAAAACAGTTGCGATTTTATATCGATAAGACATACCTACCTCCGGCGCACAAGAGTAGGTATTCCCCCTTTCTTTGTCGATATAAGAGGATTAAACTCATTGTTTAATAATGACAAACAATCAGACTGATTATGCAAAAAAACCTTAAGCAAATAACCACTTTTCTGCAAGTCGTGGACTCAGGCTCTTTTACTAAAGCCGCTGATATTTTAGGTATGAGCCGGTCTATGGTCAGTATTGATATCAAGCAGTTAGAGATACGGCTGAATGTCAGTCTGCTCATACGTAATACGCGCAATATTGCCCTCACCGAGGCGGGTAAGCATTTTTATGATGACTTTAAACGTATTCAACTAGAGATAGAAGAAGCGTTTGAAAGAAGCCAAAATTTAGCAACAAACGTCACAGGCTTACTGCGTTTTTCATCCACGAATGAATTTGGCCAACGTTATATTTTGCCTTTACTACCTGAATTTTGTCGCCTTTACCCGAAGTTACGCCTGCAATACAGCTTTAATTCATCATTAGATGATTTGGTCACCGAAAAATTAGATCTCGCGATACGTTTAGGTAATTTAAAAAGCTCATCACTAAAAATACGTAAAATAGGTGAATACCAAATCTATATTGTGGCGACCCCTGAACTATTAAAACACTATCCCGTTAAAGGTATTAACGATTTAGCACAAATTCCTTGGATAACCCATTCATTACTCAATTGGCAAGATACACAATACGTTCTAAAAAATACTCTAGGGGAAAAATACCCTCTTCCTATCATAAAAAGCCAATATGAATCGAATTCAGTAGCGGTGATCCAGCAAATGGTACTGGCCTCTCTTGGGGTCGCTATCTGTCCTGATTGGCTAGTTAATGATGATATTAATGCAGGGCGTCTCATTCGTTTATTACCTGAATTATATCTACCTTCACAGAATATTCAGCTACTTTATCCCAATAGCACCACTCTACCTGCGAAAACACGCGTCTTTATTGATTACTTAGTTGAAAAATTTAGCCTATAAAAAAAGCCGTGTCTCATCGAAACACGGCCTTAAAATAGCATCGCAACTGTCAATAACGCTGGGTGCAGCTAGGCAATAAATGACTAAGGCGCTAGAGCACAGACTTGTGTGAGTGTGAGTCAGCGTCATCAGCAAAGCGTAAAGTATGACGAGTATATTAAAGGGCTATCCAAAACACCCCATTCGCTTTAATAGCCGTAAACTGCTGTAAGAATTCCTGCAAATTTTGCTCTGGCTCTAAGGTTGCAAAAGTCTGCGGATGCATAAACTTAGCCATGGCTTCAATAGCAAAAATATTCATTGGGTTATTATAGAAATTATGGTAAACCGCCATGACATGCTTATCTTTTACCGCTGTCAGCGATGAAATCCCTTGGCGATCGACAAGCTTAGCCAATTGCTTTTTAGCAACCGTTGCATCTGCATAATAACCCAGTTTAACGGCTGTTGAACGGCGATTAAAATTCTGCCAATCTGCACCGGTTAATAAATAAAAGTCAGGGTTTAGGGTAATAATGTTTTCAATTGAACTTTCAGCACCTTTAGCCGGAAACTTGTCTTCCACTAAGTTTTTACCACCCGCAAGGCTTGCTAAAACCCCAAAACCTGAACGACCGTAGAGCTGACAACAACTATCGGTAAATAAGCCTGCATTAGCCTCAATTAATACCGACGGATAAGGTTTTTTCAATTGCTCTTCAACGGCGGCTAGCTTTTCTTGATACAATTTTGCAAAGCGGTTTGCACGTTCCTGAGTTCCTAATAATTCACCTAATAACACAATACTTTTTGGCGTGTTATTGGCGATATCCATACGGAAATCAATAAAAATAACCTTGATCCCTGCTGCTTCCAATTGTGGCATAAATTGGCTATCGCGCATCGCTGCATAATTAGATTTATGCATTAATACCACTTCTGGCGCCAGCTCAAGTAATTTCTCAATTTGAATGCCCGTCTCACGGGTTTTTCTTAGTGTTGGTATTTTGGCTAACTCAGGAACCGCAGAAAAATAAGCCTGCTTTAAATCAGGCGCATACTGTTCTAACGAATCACTCCAGCCAACAATACGTGAAAAAGCGTCTTGCCCCGCGGCAATATCGACCGACAAAATATCTCTTCCATCAATCAAAAATAATTTTTCGACAGGAAGATCAACACTCACTTCACGTCCTTGTAAGTCCGTAATTAATGTAGGCGTTTTAGCTGACGCAATTACACTGACTAAGCATAATAATCCGGTTAATAGCCATTTCATTCAATAACCTCATTGAGTCATAAAGATGAGCCATCAATAAGATGGCTCATAAAATATTCAACTTAAAACGTCACACTATAATTCAACGCAAAAGTTCTTCCTCTACCTTTATAGGTATACAGATCTGCTGCCCCATAACTCGGGCTATATAATTTAGGCGCACGCTGTCCCCAAATGGTGGTGTAATCTTCATCCAGTAAATTTTCTACCGCAAAACTGACTTTACCAACTGGCAATAAATAACTGCTTAAGAAATCCACGGTATTATAGCCATCGAGCTTGTTACCATCCGCATCTGAAACATTAAAGGTTTGCTGGCTTTGTAAACGTAGAGACCAATCATTAGGCTCCCATCCCACATAAGCAGTGACTTTTGATGGGCTAGCAAATTTAACGCTCCATTTTTCCCATTTACCATCTACTTTGGTTTCTGACTTTTGCAGATTAAAGTTACTACCAACACTCCAATCACTATTATCGAAGAAATAATCAATCGCTCCTTCCACACCATAAATACGACGTTTATCTGACTTCATATAAATCGTCATATCCGTATTATTAATGTCATAACTTCTGTCTGACAATGAATAATATGCTGCAATCTGTGTACGTAGGTTCTCGCCGGTATAACGCCAGCCCAGCTCATAAGAGTCAACTTTAATGCCTTTAACTTTAGTATCATTAATATTAATACTATTTTCTAATGCCAAATGCCCATTAGCATCAGGGGCTGCTGCATATTTCCCTGTACCATAATATTTTGCAATATCAGGAATTTCGAAGCCTTGAGAGAAATTAAACCATGTTTGCTGATCTTCCGTTAAATTAATTAGTAGACCTGCATTAAAGAGTAAATTGTTATAATCAGTGTTCCCCCCAGGTACTGCATCGGCGGATTTTATCTTACCTTCTGCAATTTGCTGCTGTTGAGCATACCCAACAAAGTCATCCACTTTGTTTTCGGTATATTGATAGCGCACACCGCCGCTTAAAGTGAATATTGGATTAATATCGTAGCTGCTTTGTAAGAAAGCGGCCATATTGGTTGTGGTATAACTTGGATAACGCCCAACTTGATAGGCTTTTTTCAAATCCATACCACCTGATTCTTTCGCTTTATCTAAATTAAAGAACATTTGATTAGCACGAAATTGTTCGTGCTCAGCGTCAGCACCATAAGTCAGCGTCAGATTATCGACAGGCTCACTATTAAACGTCAGCTTAGTGCCATAGAAATTGGTTTTTTGATCGGAAGCACTAATGCTGGTCACATCCTTTGCTTTATTTAAAGCGGGGAATGGGTAAAATTTTTGTGATTCATCACGATAATAAACTTGAGCAACAAAATCTTGCCCCCAAAGGTCGCCATTTGAATATTGTAAATTCAACATATGGCGCTCAGTACCCGGTAAACGATCTGAGTTTAATTTGCCACTATTATGGGCTTCGCCTTGGCCTTTCACCGCCGCAAAATCTTTGCCTAAATAAAGCCCATGTTTGCCATCGGACTCACTTTTATAATATTGAACCGTGGCTTGTAGCTGCTGATTATCATCAATATTAATAACCCCAGCGCCCATTACATCCAAGCGATCAGAAAATTGTAGGCCTGTTTGTGTATTATCAATATTGATTGCCTTACCTTTGCCATCATACCAACCGCCATAACGTTGATAGGCAACAGATAAACGACCATGGGCGTTTTCATTACCCCCACTCATTGCCGCAGCAACATTTTCATCATGATCTTTGCCATTACTGAAACCGGTTTTTCCACCAATTTGCAGGTCAACTTGTTTTTCTTCTTGGCCTTTTTTGGTGACAATATTAATTAATCCACCACTACTACCGCCACCATATAAAGAAGTCGCGCCAGAAATCACCTCAATATGGTTAATATTAAATGGGTCGATAGAGTCTAATTGGCGGCTGTCACTACGCGAAGAATTTAAACGTACGCCATCCACCATCACAATCATTGAGCGGCCACGCATATTCATGCCGTAATTAGTACGTCCTTGACCGCTAACACTCATACCGGGGATCAATTGTGACAGAATATCTTTTAACTCTTTTCCACCTTCTGCTTGCTGTTCAATTTCAACATTATCAATAACCCATGTGGTTTGGGCCATCTCCGACACACTTCGATAAGAACGCGTTGCCGAGACAGTCATTTCATCTTGTTTGTTTTCTGCTGCGAATGTTGCTGGTGCAATAAATGAAGCAAAACATGGAGAGAGTATCCAAAGATGCTTAATTTTCATGTGCCTAAGATCCTAATAGGTTGTCGTGTTTTTTTAAAAGCCGCGGCCGATAGCATTACGGCTTTTTATCCGGCTAAATTAGCGGCTAATTTTAACTGATAACAAACATACTATTAAGAACTATTATCATTATTATGTCTTTTTTTAGACACTTTCGGCAGATAAGAAGATAGGAGAAGCAAAATATTTATAAATCAGAAAAAGAAATGCTGGAGGAGATCAGACAAAAAGCAGGTTTATCGGATTTTGAGCTACCATCAATAACAAGTTATGACTAAGTCGCTATGTCGTTGTCGAGCCAATTAAAACGATATATAAAACGAATAGTAAGGTGTTTGCCTTTGATAAACTAAAAACAAACACCACATTAACAAGGCTTTGATTTTGTACTCCCCATAATATTTCAAGTGACAACGTTATTGATTAGGTTCGCTCGTATTCGCCACAACATTTTGTCTGTGCCTAACGACTTACTCACTTATCAACTAACCTAAATTGAAATTATCTAGGGCATAAATTTAACTTATTTTTTTGACGCTAAGTAATCTTGTAACGTACCTTCAGGGTGCTTCTTACAGAATTCAACAATCTGTGGCGCTTCAGCAACGCTTTGCTCTGTTAACGCAACATAATCACCACCTTTAAATTGTGTATCCATATTGGTGATCCACAATGCAACAGGTGCCCAGCTTTGCGGGTTCAGGTTAATATATTCCTGACAAGTCATTTTTTCAGGCGTGACAATATTCGAGTCCGCAGCCATCGCATTAAAAGAGAATGCTGCCATAGCAGCTAAAACGCTAGAGATAACAATCTTTTTCATTATAAACCTCTTATGTGTATAAATAATGCATAACAATGTGGCTGTTTATTTTTATCACAAACTTATTAAAGTTTATATAATCTTATTTGGATGATAAAAATAGAAAACAAAAGACTTAATTTGACCATCTTTTTATAATTAACTTAAATTGATAAAATAGAAAAAAACTTTCATTTAAGTTTCTATAAGAGTAAATAAAAAATAATAATATAAACCTATCACTGAATCTAATATTTAAAATATAAATTGTTTATTGGAATAAATGAGCATAGAGATTTCATTATTTTTCTGTCCCCGGAAAATAACCGGCTAGCTTACTTAATGACCTAATTGATGATACTGCCACCTCTTTGTTAGGATCCTTGCATAGCGCCATTAGTCTTACAACAGCATTATGTTGCTCAATCGTTGAGTAATCCTCCCGAAAAACCAGAGTGTTCATAAGTGGAATTTTCTCGTAATATGAATCGAGGGGATCCATATGAAAAAATCACGTTTTACTGACAGTCAGATTATCACAATCCTCAAGTAGACTGAGGCAGGAACACTAGTTCCCGAGCTTTGCCGCGAACACGGCATGAGCAGCGCAAGTTTTTATAAATGGTGTTCACGGTTCGAAGGGATGGATGCCTCCATGATGACCCGTCTTAAAGAGCTTGAAGATAAGAACTGGCGGCTGAAAAATGGATGCCGAAGAGTATTTTAAAGCCGAAATTATTCAGGAAGCCATGCAAAAAAGTGGTAACACTACTGCAGCGCCGTGAACTGGCTTAGACTGCGGTGGAGATCAGAGGTATCAGTGTCCGGCTTACGTGCGAGACTTTTTGTATTAGTGAAAGTGGTTATCGTTATCAGCCTGTGCTCTGCGATGAAAATCAGCAAATTACAGATTTGCTGACTGAGCTGACAACAAAAAATAAGTACAGGAGGTCGCGACAAACTGGTTATACCATTATAATCATGAGTGACCACACATGGGTCTTAGCGGTATTACGCCGATGCAGAAGCGGCTCGGTTAACATCATTCTACTGAAAACCTCTGTGGAAAATGAACTGGGCGATAAAGATGCACAGCTCAACCTTGGCTTAATGTACTATCAAGGAGATGGAGTTCCTGTTTCCATTGAACAAGCACAGAAATGGTTTATGCGTGCAGCAGAACAGGGCAATGCATATGCACAATATAACCTTGGCTGGCTCATGCAAAAAGGTGAAGTCGAAAATGCTTCTCCTTATGCGGCACGCTACTATTTTGAGTTGGCCTGCAAAGGGGGCTTAGAAAAAGCCTGCTTCGCGCTAGAAAAATCGCATAGCGAACATTTCTAAAACAGCCTCTCTATTTAAACGTTAATGGGAACTTAAATCCCATTAACTTTTCCCAATGTATGTTTATTCAACCTATCAGATAATCTGCAAATTTCTTGATGTTGCCGCTAAAAAACAAAAAAAGCCCTATTTTTCGTTCTTAAGAATGATAGTCACCTTTCGTTATTTCACCCTAAAATCGACAAGTAATTATTAACTTTTTATTAACATTCACCGAAGGTACTGCTTATTATTGACGAGGTGCTTAAATGAACGAATCGCTGCACACACAAGATGTCAATGCCATGCCACCAAAAGTCATCCTAAAATCTTCATTGAGTTTACTACTCGCAATTATTATTTTTGCGGCCATTGCCCCAGGTATTTTGATGACAGCGCCGGCAGTTGCAACTCAATTGGGCTCTCAATGGCAGTTATCGGCCGATAAAATAGGTTATCTTTTTTCAGCAGAATTAGGGGCTATGAGCTTTGCAACTGTTCCTGCTTGGTATTGGATCAACCGTATTAATTGGCAAAAAATAGCCATTATCTCTGCCATTATTTTTATCATAGGTAACCTACTCTCTGCTTTCGCGGCCACCTATATCACCTTGTTAATTTTTCGCGTCATAGCATCATTAGCTGGTGGTACATTAATGATACTGTGTATTTCATGTGCCGGAAAAACAGAAAACCCGAGCCGCATGTACGCTTTTTGGGTTTTAGGTCAACTCGCATTAGGTACACTTGGACTACTTGTCTTACCACCGTTATTTGAACTCTACGGATTACGTATCGTTTACTTTATTCTCGCTGCTTTTATGGTCATCTTTTTTCCATTAATTCGAGCATTTCCTAATGTGATAATGGAAAAAAATCAACATCATCACTCATCAACTCACCCGCGAAATGCATTTATTAATAAGGCGATGGCCATTATTGCGATACTCATTTTCTATATTTGTTTGAGCCAAGTTTGGACATTCATAGGTGTATTTGGCCAAAATAGCGGGCTAGATGCTGAAGAGAATGGTCAGATTTTAGCGATCGCCACCATTTTAGGTATGGTTGGTGCGGTGATTGCGGCAACTGTTTCTAATCGGTTTAAAACCAATAAATTAGTGTTTTTAGGATATGGATTATTAATGGCAAGTATCTTGTTATTGATTGGTTCACCTACCGTAATACGGTTTATTGTTGCCGCCTTATTGTTTAAATTCACATGGACATTTGTCTTACCTTTTATTATGGGAGCGGTCTCCCAGCTTGATACCAGCGGTAGGCTCATGAATAACATAAATTTGGTAATTGGTGGTGGAATGGCTATTGGCCCTGCCATTGGTGGATATATTTTAGTCAATTCGACACAAATGTTGACCTTTATTAGTTTTGCAGCGTTATGCACCCTATGCTCATTCGCCTTAGTTGCTTACTTTATAAAACAGTCAAAGTCATAATTTAAGTTATAAAATAATAATTTTCTTACTTTTGATAAGTCGAGGTTTTCTTCACATTAATGATAACGTATGACTCTATCCATTTTCAGTAAGCTCATTTTGTCTTATGAGGAAATATTGGAAAGTGGTTTTCTCTCAAAAAATTGTCATGGTCAATAAAATTTGCCCACAGCACTTGAGCTATCGCGAATTATACAGAAGGTCTAGTATCAGCAGTGCGGTAGCTTTCTTGAATTGTATTGTGTGCTTGCAACCGGCTGATTTTTTTATTCATCGGTGAGGCTTATTGTGAATGCCTTTAGGCTTTCACTTGAACTGCCTGCTATTCATCTATGGTTGATTAACGCATTGATAGCTTTAGATACAGTGTTATTTTAGCCTAGACCCCGTTAAGTGACCCCAAGTTAAAATTCAGCACTGAGATTACATGAACCTGATATGTTATCAATATCCTCTGTTGAGTAATGAAATACTCGTTCCCTAGTTCAAGTTGCTAAATTAGCTATATCACGACAATCGCACCATTTCCTTCTGTGTGAAAACAATAATACCGCCAAGGTAGCAATTCAAATAGATAGTCGCTATCAAAAACAATTTATTTATCGAAACGTTCAAATATTTATAGCTGTAAAAATATACCGACCGATAACGAACATATAAAATCACTCATTCTCAGTTCGCTTTTGTCAACTTGATAAGATTATGATTGTATGATTAAGGTAGGCGCTTTAACATTAAGGAGCTTTTTACCTAACTCCTACAGTTATTTTCAAAAAGAAACTATTTCTACAACACAAAATATAGTAACCAAACGTTAATAAATTATTGTAATTGTAGAAATAGTAACATGGACAAAAAATTAAACTTCAGAGTGCACAACAACCATATTAAAGTAAAACCTGGGAGGACAACACTTTATATACATTTATGTGCAAACTAAATTTAAACAATATATTTCAATCGTCGTTACACCTAATTCGGGATTAATAATATTCCAGCAATTTTAAATATTCAATAGCTTAAAATTCCCCAAAAACCCTTTAAAGTTGTAATAGTTAAATTACAAAATTAAAAATACTCATTAATAATCATGAACTTAATAAGTCAGAATAAATTAAAACAAACTTATTACAAAAGATTTCAAAAAAATAAAAAAACACCATTTAAGACTAATCTCACCATAGAACAATAACCACATAAGTAAAAACAACTATAAAAATACGAAAACCTACAATTACAGCCTACAAAAACGCAATAAAGGATAACCAAATAGATTTAAACACCACATAAATGCCATAATATATTTTTAAATTCCATTAATTATAAAAAATTAGACCAATTAACAAGAAAAACACTTCTTTATATAAAAATATTTCTTTCTCACTTTAAATTTTAATTAATAATATAATTTAAAATCTTAACAGATATATGCTTTTTAAAATTAATCGTGATTTTTATGAGGGGATTTTCTTTAAACCAATGTGCATGATTAAACATACAACAAAGTTGTCATCACGAAACACCTATAAAATCCATCAATCTGATCACTATTAAGAACATTCTCAATGGTGCTTTTTATAATTAATTAAACACTCATAAAGGAATAGTTTTAATGATTATGGGAATACTTCTTTCTCATTTAAAAATAAATATTACTCAACCAACCTTAAATAGATAGTCTATATATAACAATTAAATAAAAATAAACCATATCTTGTAGAAGTCAAACTCCCATTAGCAGCATAAAGAAATACTTTTATCATTAGGTCCTTAACTGGAACGGATACCTAATTAATCTTAAAGCGAATAGTTTAAATTCATTATTTTCAATAGATAGGGAGAACTTCAGTGAAGAGATTTCTTGAACTAAAGGAATAGGATGGAAACAAAAAAGCCACTTGCTAAGAAGTGGCTTAATGCGCTGATTTAACAGCTAAAATTTGGTGGCCCCTACTAGACTTGAACCAGTGACCAATCGATTATGAGTACGTTCCCTACCCTTTATAAATCAATAAATTACATATTTATCAAAAGGATAGAAAACGGTGACTGATGGTTATTCAGGAGGGTTCTGGTTCTCTGTCGCCAGTTTGTCGCCATTACTAGGTGTAAGAATTGAACAGTATACTGTATCACCATGCGATATCGAACCATTATCTAGCTCTGGTATCATGTCCTGAACATCATTTCTAAGTAGCAATATTATGCATATTTCTTTAATCACTGATTTAATTTTTTCAAGCTCAAACATAACTTCTGTCGTATAAAGAGATAAAAAATTGGAAAACTCTTCTGAGTTAAAACTTTTTCTTTTTTTAAAAAAATCGTGAATCATATTTACTTTAATTTCAAATTCATTATTTTCATTCAAATTAGAACCAATATTTTTAAAAAAGTTTCTCATCATATACACTAATTGCTTAGTTCTATATACAGTCATACTTTCAATAACATTAATATAGTCACCATTACTTTTTATATTACCTAATTCATACCTAATTAATCCTGTCAACTTCCTTATTAGTTCTAACCTTAAATTTAAATCCTTATAAAAGGAGACATTTATCTCATCAGTATAATCATTAAAATTGTATGCCAATTCATATATATAGTTAGAATTAAAATCATTAGATAAGTACTCTGACCTTACCCCTACCAACCTTTCTATTATATATTTCCTTCTAGAAAAATAAATATCAACTTTATTTTTCTTTTGAGCCTCTATTAACTGATTATTAGCAGTTTTTATTTGAATCTCTGTTTGAAGTGAACGATGAGCGCTAGTTACAAATGCACCTAAAATTGGTGATAGTGCTAAGATTAAAAATGGAAATTTTGCATTTTCCATCAGTCGACTATAACCGTTCGTAGATACATCTAACTCATAATCCTGAGCAACTAATACCCATGCAATACCACTAATAATGAGAGGAAGAAAAACTAAAAACCAAAATAGTGGTTGTACATGTAAGCTAGATTCATCTAGCCAAAACTTCCATTTCCTTTTTTTTAGTAAACAGAAAAATGGAATAGCAGGCACAAATATAATTAATAATATGATTATAGCTAGGCTCATATCTTCAACTTCACCAAAGGATTATAAACCAGTGCATCATTAAGATGATCTGGGGCGAAATGGGAATACCGCATTGTCATTTTAATATCGGTATGCCCAAGGATTCTTTGTAAGACTAAAATATTTCCACCTGACATCATAAAGTGGGATGCAAAGGTGTGGCGTAAAACATGTGATGATTGGCGTTCAGGTAACTCAATACCTGTGCGCTTTAATGCAGAACGAAATGCAGAATAACAAGACTTAAATAACCGCTTAGAGCCTTTACCTTTCGGTAATTCTGCAATTAATTCTTCACTGATAGGAATAGAACGGTTGCGCTTCCCTTTTGTTTTGGTAAAGGTCACCGTATTATTGCGAATCTGTATGGTGGTTAAGTTCTCAGCCTCTGACCACCTAGCACCTGTTGCCAAGCAAATTTTAACGACATGAATTAAATCAGCCGATGAGCTATTTTCACATTCCATCAATAACAGCTTAATTTCATCATCAGTTAAAAAAGCCATTTCTTGTTCGTCGGTTTTATAAGAACGAACTTTAGCTAACGGGTGCTCTAAACCCCACTCATCAAGGCGAATTAATTCATTAAACATGGCTCTAAAATAAGCCAACTCTAAATTAACAGTGCGGGGTGTGACTGTTTTTAAACGTTCAGTACGGGTTATTTCACCGCTTAAGCGCTTTTCACGGTATACCGAAAACATCTTGGCATTAAATTCAGTCGCTAACGGGTCGCCCATTGCATCACAAGCAAAAACCATAAGTGACTGGCGTTTCTCTCCATCCCCAAGCGTCACACCATGCGCACGATACCAGGTATCCACTAACTCAGTTAGTTTGCGCCTATCCTGCTTTTCACCCAGCCACGGCTTATCTTCCGTCTGCTCAACGATATGGCGCTCATAGGCTATGGCTTCACCCTTTGTGGTGAATAACTTTCTAATTCTTCTACCTGTTCGGCCGTTAGGGTATAGCTCAACTTGCCAACGGCCGTCTGGTTGTTTTTTAATTGTCATTTCACTTTAAAACATATATTTCATTTTTAAATTCTGGAAGATTACCTAAATAAATCTGTTCATCAAACTCAATCATGCCCTCACCTATTTTTTTTAATCTTCCTAATTTTTGTTTATCTAACCTATTAAAATACTCATATATATATAAATTTTCTCTTTCATATTTTTCAACAAAGGCTAATGTTTTTTGGGTATCATATACATCATTTTCATATATAACACTTTTGTTTAATTTCTCATTAATAGTTGAAAGCATACTAAATATTACTGTATTCTCTTTACTCAGCTCTATATCTTTGGTTTTATCTATACTTGCTGGATGTATTCTCAATAAACTAGTAATTGAGTTGATATCATTTTCATCAGCTAATTCAGTTTCCTTTAGCATATCCGCAATATCATTTACATTACGCTCAACTGTATCAATACGTAAGCTAGGAGAGTATTTAACATACCTAAATCCTGTTATATCAAATGGTTCTCTTTCTTTTCCATCTGTTATTAAAATTGTTTTTTTATTAAATGCCTGTCTTAAACCTAATTCATAAAATACATTTGCATTCTTTGTGCTTAAATCACAAATTGCCATGTCACATTCAACGATGTTTTTTAGAATATTAAACATAATTAAATTAGATGCTTTACTATCCGTTGCTATAACAGGTTTATACCCTGCTTTCTTACATGCAGGCGAGATAATATGGTCGTAAACCCGCTTAAAATGCCCATCATCATAGTCTGGATGATCAGATATAGGCATAATGACAAAACATGTTTTTTCCTTTACTTCCTGTTGCTCTAAAACTTCAATTGAATCAGAGCTTTTGTCTTTTTTAGTTGCACTCATATCAGTAGTCCTCAATCCCTTTCACTACACGCCCAATGATTTCTAGGTCTTTCAATTCACAGTCAAACGCCATCCCAACACCTGAAACACGGACACGCTGCATAGGCATTCGGGTTAATTCTCTGATACTAACCTTGCCATCGATTTTTACTAGCCACTTACCGTCGTAGACTTCACCAAATTGGCGATCCACTATGTAATAATCTTGGCCATCTTGAACCATAATAGGCTCTCTAGGAAATGGAACGCCCTGCTTGAACAGCACCTTATCAAACATGGCCATGCCAGCATTAAATTGCTCGCCATCGATAATTTTAAATTTTGGCAGGCGTAAAACGTCTAATTCTTCATCATCAAACTTTTTACCCTCCCCAGTTACAAGCCATTCAAGGGTAACGCCCGTTTCAGCCATACAACGAACAACCATATCCGCAGGAAAGCCAGGTCTTCTATATCGACCAGACAAACTACTCGCAGCCATTTCAAAGTGTTCAGCAAGCATAATTTTTGATGAAAAGCCGTAAGCCTCAATAATTCTATCAAGTACTTGAGTGTTATCTTCACTTGGTTGAAATGAAAAAATTCCCATAAAGTGCACCTTAACTTTTCAAATTGAAAACTTTCGCCTTGACTATTTTCATTATGAGAAGTATCTTTAATTTGTTTTCAAAATGCGAACACCGTTGGCGAACGGTGTATAAAACCGAAATAAACTTAAATAGGATTTTGCCTTATGAGACCTACAATTTCAATTAACATTCCATCCCCTTACCTCACAATTGAGGCATTTAGCCAACACTCAGGGCTTTCAAAATCAACCATCCGCGACATGATTGCCGATGGCCGCTTGCCTGTCCGAGGCAAATCTGCCGACATGAAACGAGGAAAAGTACTGATTAACCTACTTGCGCTTTATACGGATGCATCGAAAGGCTGTGATATTTCGCTTAATGCGTAATTAATTATTCGCTTTTGGAGAATTTAAACCATGTTTGATTATCAGGTTTCCAAACAAGCGCACTTTGATAATGCCTGTCGGGCATTTGCTACATCCCACAAAGGTGAGCTTGTTCAGATTGCGAATGATATCGGCATGAACCCACAAATGTTACGCAACAAGCTAAACCCTGAACAACCGCACTTAGTTACCTGTGCAGACCTGTTTAAATTAACCAACGCTACCAAAGACCCATCATTGTTAGATGGACTGTTGGAGCAGCTGAATTGCCAGCCATCCGTCCCGATGACAGATATTAGTGATAACAATGTTCAAGGTTATCTATTAGGGGCAACCGCAGAGGTCGGTAAATTAGCCAACCACGTGGTTGATGGTGGCCATATTAACAGCATACGGTCAGCGGAAATTAAGCAAAGCGTGAATAATGCGATCCGTTGCTTAGCTTTAGTTGGCGTCACTATCTCAGCACGTTTTCATTCAAACCCTGCATTAGTATCGGCAATTGATACGGTGGTAGGTTTTGGCCAATCAATGGTGTGAGGACAATATGACTCAAGCACACAAGCAGCAATATAAATACAAAGTTACGGGCGATTCATTTAAAGAAAAAACCATCAGTAAGGCAGAAACTAGCAGTAGTTCAAATGTGGTTATTTCAGTGATTGCTATTGCCATTATTTATATAGTTTCAAGAATATAGGTGGAAATTATGTATCAAAACCCAATAGAGCTAGAACAACGCGTCCAATATCTGCAATTAGATCAGCGCATTAATGGGCTTAATAAAACATCAGAAATTAAGTCAAAACACTTTGGTTTAAAAAATGATGAGCTGAAATATTTTATCAAAGAAATGCGCGACCGTTTTAATGAGCATCACGAAGAAAATAAAAAGTTTTTAGGCGTTATTTTCTATATGGCGAATATTGATAAGAGTCGCCACGATTGCCAATTTGAAGAGCTCACTACGAAAGAGATTTTTAATATAGTCAAAGCCATTAATCACATAAAAGCGATTAGTGCATTTTTACCCAAAAACTTAGCATTACCCCTTAATTAAATAACCGACAAAAAAATGAATGACATTGATTTGTCAGGGCTTTTTACATGCTAAATTTAGGAAAACAGATAAATGAATATACCAGAACCGATGTTTACACCTGTATTAGATAACAGTTCAAACGACGCTGTTTTAATGGATAGCTGCATCAACTGGAACCGCCAAGATGAGCGCAAGGTATGTAATGACCGTTATGCGTCACGCCTGCGCAAGTTACAAATGTATGTGCTGACTGAAAAGCCTGATTACGCAGCTATCAGTCAGTTAATCGAAAGTGAGATTGGGCATATAGAAAATATAAAAGGAGCAATGTAATGACAATTAACCTCTTAGCGGGGCGTATTCAGGATACTTGCCATTATCAGCTCCAGGCGTCATACCAGAATCAACCCGTGCAACCCACGCAGGGTATATCTCGCCAGCAACCAGTGATGCGAGAAACTCATTCATACGTGACGGAACCACAAAAACATCTGTTGGCATTGGCAAATGTCGGTTGTCACCACTTTGGAAAAGCAAAATCGTCTTGCGCGTCGCCTGAATCGCAAGGTGTAAGTCTGACTCTAATTCTTCCAAAGAATCCCAAAACTCAGATTCAGGTATACGGGGGTGGTTACGTCCATGAATCATACTATCCAATCCGTGCTCAATTAGTTCTGTCCATTTTGCGTGCTCTATCCATTCGTTTGGAAAAATCGTGCGCAGGTGGTGCGCCAACGCATTTCGACAATCTTTTGATGGAAGCCAACGCCTTTCTATATGGTTTCGAGTGGCGCGCTGAAAAACGCCGCAAACCTCGTACAACTCGCCAGCTGATAAGAGCCTTACTTCGTTTGGAGGAACGCCTACAGAAGACAACATATTAACAGTGTCTATATATCTTTTATTTTCAGGTTTATTCATTGAATACCTCAATCAATAGCGGCAGACCGAACAACATGCCGCTAACGCTTTTTAAAGTACCCCAGTTTTCTTTTTCATGAGGTTTAAATGACTACAGAGCTAAGAAATACAGTTAAGAAAACCTTATATTACAAGCCAGCACAGCCTATTGAAAGGCCGTTTCCGACTTATCCAGAACTTCATGAAAAAGAAAAAAGAGCCAAAGCATTAGCTAACGCAGAAACGCTACTTTCAGAGCAACCTAAAATTGTTCAAATTACCGTTAACAAACGCTATGACGTGTTACTCAAAGAGCAAGGCCTTGAACGTGCAAACGCCTACCTTGCTAAGAATTTCTGTGAGCGCATTTACCCAAGAGTTGAGCAAGTCACAAAGCGTTACTGTTTAACGAATAAAAATTCCGAAACCTATCGATTTTTTAATTGGTTTAATGCGATGCCTGATATGTCGCGTAAATCTCTTGAATCATTAGCCCTTGAATTATCTGCTTTCGTGTTCACCACACTTTCAGACCTCAGTAAAAAACGCACTGATGAAGGTGATTTAAAAATTGCTCATATGCTGTATACGGAAGCAGCTGCGATCACCCAAGCCTATCACCAAGAACCGCCAAGACTCGCGAAGTTAACCAAACGCTACTTTAACGAAAAAGACGCCTTTATTGCTATCGCACAAATGACGTCTGAAAAATGGTGGTTAAACCGTTTACGTAGGCACGCATCAGAATGGCGGGAACACTTACACATCGCGTTAACTAACGTCAGTAAACGCAGTAGCCTTTATGCAAGCTCTATGGCCATGAGTGAATGGAAAGAGCAAAAGTGGCGTACTCGTGAATTTTTGAAATCGATGGAATTAGAGGATGAGGACGGCAACCGTTTTAGTTTGATTGATAAATATTATGGCAGTGTGGCAAACCCTGCCATTCGTCGTACTGAAATGATGGTTAGAATTCGCGGCTTTGAAAATATATGCAATGAACTTGGCTATATTGCTGAATTCTATACGTTAACAGCTCCATCTAAATATCATGCCACTACCATACACGGTCACCGTAACCGCAAGTGGAATGGTAGCAGCCCTGCCGATACCCAACGTTATTTAAGTAAAGTGTGGAGCAAGATGCGCGCGAAATTACACCGCAATGATTTGCGGATTTTTGGTATTCGCGTGGCAGAGCCGCACCATGATGCAACCCCACATTGGCATATGTTGTTTTTTATGTTGCCTGAGCAAGCGGATAGCATCCGCGAAATTCTTAGGGAATATGCCTTTGAAGAAGATGAAAATGAACTCATTACCGCCAAAGCCCGAAAAGCCCGCTTTCATGCCGAAGCCATCGACCCTGAAAAAGGTTCAGCAACAGGCTATGTAGCCAAATACATTTCTAAAAATGTGGATGGCTACGCGCTTGATGATGAATTGGATGATGAAAGCGGCAAACCGATGAAAGAAGCCGCAATGGCTGCCGCTGCATGGGCTGGCCGTTGGCGTATACGTCAGTTTCAATTTATAGGTGGCGCACCTGTTACCGTTTACCGTGAATTACGCAAGATGGCCGATCACGATACTGCGGTGGGTCTGGATGTGGAGTTTGCTGTTGTGCATGATGCCGCTGACTCAGGGGATTGGGCTGGCTATATCAATGCACAAGGTGGCCCATTTGTGCGTCGTGACGATCTTATTGCTCGTCTGTGGTACCAAGAAAGCGAAGAAACCAATGCCTATGGTGAGGAAATTATACGGGTTAAAGGTGTATTCTCACCTTTAGTGGGTTCTGATAGTCCGATTATTACCAGACTCAAGAGCTGGAAGATTGTGAAGAAGTTAGACGAAGCGATAGCGGAGTCTGTTTTTAGTGATGCGAACGCATCACCTAGGAGTTCTGTCAATAACTGTACGGAGGTTCTCGGTACGGTTAAAGATAGAAACGTGGCCATCAATAATATTGTGGATGCGGCCAAGTCGATTGGGATAATTTTTGACCCTGATAAGGATAAGCCGATGTTGTTGTCGTTATGGAAAGGAGCTGTTTACACAGAAAATGGCCAAAGCGTGAGGTTTCACGGCAATGGCCATATTCAAAGGGTTATGACTAGGGAGCAAAAAAGGAAACTTAGCCTAGAGAAATATGAGATTATGTCTTCAATAGTAGCATCTATGTTAATGATAAAACCTACCAACAAATACTAATCAGTTTTTAATTTAAACAAAACGTCCATTAAAACCTTTTGATTTTTTAACAAAATTTTATCTATCAATTTATTAACTTCTGATGATAATTTAATAATGAAGTCTATATCCTCATTCTTTTCAATATCTAGTTCTTTAAGGTGAAGAGCAAACAAAAGTTTTCTCAAAAATTCAGTGGACACATACACATAATTTCTATATCTAAGAGTCATCTCAAAAAAATATATTGCTTTAATGAGTGTATCTTTATATTTTACTTTTTTTTCAGAATCGCTGTAATCATTACAAAAATTAATGTGATAAGAATCCTTTGGACCTATATAAAAATTAAAATCAAAATCAGGATCCAATGCAACTAGCGATTCTATGTTTAATTTTAACTTAGACGACAGTCCAGTTAAATAGAGAAAGGTTTTTATATTTGGCTTATATTCAACTATATCCTTGACCTTCCCATAATTTTCTTTCTCAATCAAACTTTCCAAGTATTCTTTCATGCTCTTTATTTCTAGAGTACAATTTTTAACATAATTACCAGAAGTGGAGAAATCAGAGTACCCATCAAATCTATCATCCAAATACATTTCATTAAATAATTCACTAGAACTATTACACTTAACCTCTAAAGTATCCTTTACTTTATTTTCTTCAATCTTAACTTTATACATATCTGTAGATACTAGATTAAAATAACGTTCAATATTTTCAAAATCATCTGGCTTATCTATATATACAATTATTGAAGAAATTATGTCTTTTATTCTTTCATACCTCATTTTAAAATAATCAGAGTTGTTTTTATTTTCTGTAACAATAATTTGTTTTTCAGTTTGGATTGTTCTATGCACACTTGATACAAAAACGCCAAAAATTGGAGAAAGCGCTAGAATTCCTAAAGGTAGTTTACTTATTTCAAGAAATTTATTAAATCCGTTCCATGAACGATCAATTTCAGTTCCGCTCCAAGCGATGCATCCCAACAGAAAAAAATACACGATAGGTGAAAAAATCGCTATCCAGAATAAATTTTGTTTATCTAAACTAACTGGCGTTATTCTAGCCTTCTCTCTAAAAAAAGGAATAATTAAAGGAAACACACTTCCAAAAGTAATAAATTTCCAATTTAGTTTACTTTGCTCACTATCCATACCACCCCCTATCAAAATTTGCACAGAATTTTAATCGATCAAAAAATTTTAAACTACCTCTTTCATATGAAATAAATTTACTTTAGGGATAGAGAATAGTTCACTTATGTTGTAGGTAATCTAATCAAATCGTTTAAAAAGTAACGTAACTCTTTAATCCTAATGATATTTACTTATTTAGGGTTTCAAAAAAGGATTATTCATATATACTGTACAAATACACAGTATACAGATGAGATATTTGAATATGAGTGATGTTCTACGGGAAGCAGTAGCCTTTGAGCGTATCAGTGTGATTGCGAAGTTAGGCAGCTTAGAGACATGCAACGCATGTGATATGCAGGTAGTACTAGAAATGATTACTGAAATTGCAGATGAAGCGAGGGAAAAACTACTAAAAAGTGGAACTGTGCCAAACAACCAAGATCATTAGGTTTAAAATAATTGCTGGTTATATATAATCGGCAATTATTTTTTATGGATCGTAGACATGAAAGAAGAAGCAAAAGAAATCGTACAGGCTGTAACTGAGGCCGCAAAAGATAGAATTAAAAATCCTGTCATGGCAACATTTGTTATTTCATGGTGTGTATTTAATTGGAGCTCCTTACTTGTTCTAATTTTTGGGAATGATTCAATTCAGCAAAAAGTACAAATTGCGTCAGTTGCATTTAGTGAAAAAAACTCATGGTTTATACCTGTATTTTTTACAACAGCTTACTTATTTCTTAATAAGCCATTAAATCTCGTTTTCCAAAAAGCAATGGTTTGGTTCGATTACATATCTATGTCAATCGAACATAGTAAAAAAATAAAAGAGTTAGAGCTTGAGAAAGAAAGAGAATCATTACGAGCTGAAAAAGATATGGCTTATGAGGATACAAAAACAAATAAAGAAAAAGAAATTCAAGAGATGAGAGAACAAATTACAGTATCTAAAGATAAAGAAGGCACTCTAACAAGAGAAATCAACGAATTGAAAGTAGAAAAAGAATTTAATCTAGAGAATATGCGTGAACTACAAAAAACAATTTCAATGCAGCAAGAGAAAGTACATTACTTATCTTCTGAGAATGTAAAATTAACAAAACATTTAGAGCAGAATGGAAATGCCGCAAAAGATAAGGAAATTAGAGCGCTCACTCTAAAATTAAATGATATGACAGCCATAAGAAACGAGTATGAAGCACAAGCTAAACGCTTTGAGGAAAAGTTAAAAAATAATGGATGGATTAACGGGTAACATCACCATAAAATGGTATTTATGGTGATGTTGAGACGACTAATATTATGATAGTCAGTCTGTTCCCAGTTTCTGTGCATTTTTAACTTTTTCAGATTCTGTATACCAATACTCTTGTCCTTTTGGTCTTACAACCTCATTTAATATTTTTTCATCTAATATGGTTATTTTTTCAATTAGTTTGTTTTGTAATGATAATGCTAGCTGATAAAACTCATCATTTTCTATATCACCTTTATCAGTAATATAATTAGCTTGCATCATTTCCACAAATAGTTCTGGTTTTATGTCTAAACCTCTAGGATGTAATATCAAAGCCACTCTAGCTTTTTCATATCCAGCTTTTCCACTATGAGCAGCTAAATTATGTCTTATATCCATAATAGAGGAATGAATTTCTTTATACTTTTCATCTACAAAATTTTTTTCTTCTAGTTTTATTCGGCGACCTTCGCATCTAGTAAAACACTTACCATAAAATGTCACTGATGATATAAATAAAGCTTTAATTAGATCCATTTTTTCTGGTGTCGTAGCTCTAGAAATAAATTCTTCTGAAGAGATTATTTCATGCATTGTTTTTAACCAGCTTAAAATACTCCTAATATCTTTTTCTATTAGCCTATAAGCTGAATATTGATTACATAAGTGATGTTCTAAATATACATGAGGTGCTTTTTCCCCATGCAAATAATATGTATTTTCACGAGTCGTTCCCTTTTTTATTTCTAAAACACTACTTCCATCATTTCTATGTGAGAGAGTTGCATAATCTTTGCTTTTATTTTCAGTCATATTAATAACGATTTAATTTATTAGTGAATATCGTATTATACCGTTATCTAGAATAATTCAAGCATTTTTTATTTGCAGTAACTCCAGCGCCATTTGGCGCTGTTCAGGGTTTAAATTCTGTATCATCGAGCCAATCATTTTATTACTTTTTGCGCTTGGGCTAATGGTATGGTCAAAGGTCAGGCTTAACACATAAGTGTGGCCGCATTCGACGTCACTGCATGCACAATAGAGATCTGAAACTTCACGATGCTTTCTATTTGATTTACGAATAATCGCCTTTTCCCCACACTCAGGGCAGAATATTTTTAATACCCGCATGTTCCAAATCTCCGCTTGATAATGACCCCGTAATTTTACCTTATTTTTGCGCATTTTTCATTTCCCTATGACCGTTAAATTCCGTAAATATCATTAATTTTGCGTTATTCTTAATTCAATTGGTGGCTATCTTCTTGAAAAGTGATCTTTAAATGATCGGGCACCTCACCATCGTTATTTATCGCATTGGCAAACATGCGCTGAACAGGAATAATTTCATCTTGTCGATAGGCTTCACGGGCATTACGAGGGTCACCTAAGCCGCCAACATTGCCAGGAATAATCCCCGCTAACCCCGCAGGGAAACGGTGCGCGGTTAAAATATCCTGTGCGCTGATGTTTTTCACATTGCTAAATTCATCATTGGCCGAAATATCCCCCACAGGAATAAACTTGATGCCGTCCGCATCCCCATTAGGAATATGCACAAACATGGTTTCAAAGTTACCAATCCCTTTGCTTTGTTCTAACTTTTTGGTGATCATCACTTCCACTTCATCGGTCAGCATCGGGTCATTACAAAAAATCATTCCCCCTGTATGTGCCCCGTTGTGGTAGTAACGTCGACGAAAGATAGTGGCCTCACTGTTTAACATGGCCGCATGAATGCCCCCGATATAATCAGGAATGCCATAAACTTGCTGTTGGGGGTCATACTGTTTTATGTAAATCACATCGTCGGGGGTATACACCATCGGCTCACCTTCTTGCAAAATCACAAAATCATCATTTTTACGACGACGCATAAACAGTGCAGGCAGCACATACAGCCCAACCACTTCCCCGTAATAATTGCGCAGCTTTAAGATGGGCGTATCGCCAAACACAATATAATCCAATACGCTGGCGCGCAGCTCCTGATGCGTCAGGCCACCGCCCTGATAATCCGATAACACCATATTGGAACGCGCATGAATAACGCCCCCGTGCTGACCATTTAAATTCACCAATTGCGCCAAGGCGGTGCGGTCTATGGGTAGGCTGTAATGATCATAATCATTGTCATACCAAATATTTTGGTATTCCGTATGGGTGGTTAAAATGGGTTCTGGCTTGCCTAATGTGATGATGTTCATCGATTTTTGGCTCGTAGTTTGTTTCTGTGCAGTTTTCCGTAACTTTTTCTTACTCATCATGCAGCCTTTTGAAATTTATATTTAGATTTACGCTGTCTTTCATTGTTTAGCGGTTCGTTGGCCACGGCGTGTGACGTGGCAAAAAACACGTCTGCGTGACCCGTTTCCTTACTGCGATCCGCGATAAAGGTCATCGAACCCCCTTTACCTGTGGTGGTGTGCCTGATGGCTAAGAAGCTGGCCATAATTTCTTTTTGCTCAACGTCCCAGGCAATGCGCTGCTCATCTACCAAATCAATCATTTTGAGGACTAATTGAGTTTTGGTGTTTTGGCTGTAGTGAATGGCCGTGGTGACGCGCGGGGCAAAGTCGGCCACCATCTCATACACCCCGTGACCAATCCCCGTGGTATCGATGCCGATATGGGTAAAACGGTATTGGCTGTACAGGTCTTGAATTTGTTTGGCTTGGTGTTTCCAGCTCATGCCCTGCCAATAAAAGGTGGCGAGGATGCGAAAATATTCCCCTGCCACCAAAGGCGGTGCGACTATCACAAAGGTGGACGTATCCCCCGAACGCGCGGGGTCATAACCGCCCCAAACCTCTCTATCCCCAAATGGCCGCGGGGCATTAATATCGTGATCATCCCAGACACCAATATCGATGGCACATTTTTCAAGGTCGTTATATTTGAAAACGGATGCGCCACTGTCCACAAACACGCACATATACAGCATGTTAAAGGTGTCTTTGTTATAGCGGTTGCGCAGTTTTTCAATGGATGCCAGGTTAAATCCGTTGCGTACCGCATCTTCAATGGTAATGACATAGCGCCACTGGCCATCAGGGCAATCACGGCCACCGTCTTGCATTTCTTCAAAGCTTGGAAATTCCACATTCTTACGTTTGGCATCACTGCCGCGCCACTCGTCACCAGTCCAAAACGGGTAAGCAGGATGGGTTTTGGCGCTGGGCGTCGAAAAATAGGTGGTGCGCCATTTATCGTGGGTTGCCATCGCAGAGGCGACTTCATTTAGGCGTTTAAAGTCAGGCACCCAAAAATATTCATCGCAATACAAATGGCCACTGTATGACTGTGCAGTGTTTTTATTGGTGGATAAAAAACGCAGCTCTGCACCATTACTTAAACGGATAGGGTTACCCGTGAGCGTGACGCCAAAAAACTTATCCGCGATATTGACGATATAGGAGCGAAATACCTCTGCCTGTGGTCGTGAAGCGGATAAAAAGATTTGCGGGTCGCCAGTGAGTACTGCATCTTCAAACGCTTCAAAGGCAAAATACCACGTTGCACCGATTTGGCGTGATTTGAGGATATTGCGAATGGCTTTTTTAATATTAATACGCAGGTGTTTTTGGTAGCCAAATAGCATTTCATCCGCGAATTTCTGAAAGTCTTCAGGGGTCAGTTCAGAGATATCATTTTTCTTATAACGACGTTTTTTCTTACTTTCGCCATCGTCGCTTGCACTGTATTCCCCGCCAGACTCCGCTTGCGCTTTGATTTCAGCCAGCTTTTCTTTGTGCTTATTGGCCTGCGCCATCAATTTGACGTGATGGGCTATCAGCCTGTCGAGCTCCTCCAGTTCAAGTTCCGTTTTTTTATTGCGCTCCGATAACAGCGCAATGCGCCGGTTAATTGCCTCCAACACGCTCTCATGGTTGAGCATATCCGCCCAGCACCACTTTTGCGCCCAATAGTAGACAATCCGCCTGTTAGGCAGGTTAAGTTCCTCCGCGATTTCAGCAGGGGTATAGCGTCGCAAGTAAAGTGACTTGGCGACCTGTATTTTTGCATCTGAGTGTTTAGCCATAGTGGTGCCATTGTGCAATGTTCAGAAATTGCAGGCATCTACCTGTTTTCGGTAATGGCGGGATAACCGAACTCAACCATTCGCACCGTGAATAAGAATTGGCAATACTGATGGCTCAAAAGGAACGGAATGCAGCTAAGGATTTTGAATGTCGCAATTACGCACAACATGGCTCTGCATTGCCACGGAAGGTGAAACCGTTGATGGTCGGGAAATTCTGCCAGAGGAAATTATCGAAATGGCAGAAACCTATGATACCGATTTGTATACCGCCATGATTTGGCCTCGACACAATAAGCCAGGCGAAGACCGCGGTGACCCACTAGGAGAGGTCATAGAGTTACAAGCGGATACCGATGAAAGCGATACGTTACGTTTGTATGCCGTATTGCGGCCATTTGCCCGTTTATTGGAAATGAACAGCCAAAACCGTGGGGTGTTTACCTCGGTCGAAATGAATACCGATTTTCGCAATTCAGGCGTGACATATTTAGAAGGCTTGGCGGTAACGGACACCCCAGCCAGTGTAGGTACGACAAGGCTAGACTTTAGTCGTCAAAAACAAAGGAAACGAAAAATGGCAAAACCCGCAAAGAAAACATGGCGTCAGCACTTTGGCATTGAAGAAGTCAAAGAAGAAAAGCCAACCGAAACCACCGTTGATGATGAGGTGTTATCGGGCATGGCGGCAGATTTGGCGGCAGCACTGACTAAAATCGCTGAATTAGAAACCATGTTGGAACAAGCGCAAAGTGATGTGGAAGTGGTGAAAGAGGTCGTGGACACCGAAGATTTCGCCAAACTGCGCGACAACTTACCGGAAATCACCAAATCATTCAGCAAAGTGGCGACCCCACTCCCAGGGAAAAACCCCGCAGGCCGTAAAGAGTTTGTACACCTCTAATCCGTTGTGATTAGAGCCCATTACTGAATTTTGGAGAGGGATTTCCATGTTTTTAAACAATACGGCTAGAACGTATTTGAAAGGCCATAAATCAGGCCTTGAACGCTCATACAACATTGATGATGCGTCCAAATATTTTGCCATCACCGAACCCAAAGAAATTGCGTTACGTAAAGCGATTATGGAATCCGTTGAGTTTCTCAACTTGATTTACTGCGCGGACGTTGACCAACTGGCTGGCCAAGTGATTTCGGTGGGTAACCCAGGGTTATTCACGGGGCGTAAAAAAGGTGGCCGTTTCATGCGTGAAACGGGGATTGATGGCAATGAGTATAAATTAGCGGAAACCGACTCCGGGGCGTTTTTACCGTGGGATGTGCTGTCCGTTTGGGCAAACTCAGGCGGTGAAAATGAGTTTTACCAACGGATGCAAAATTTCGTTAATGAAAGCTTTGCCCTCGACATGTTGCGCATTGGTTTTAACGGTACCCATGTGGCCGATAGCACAGACGCGAAAAAGTACCCGAACGGGGAAGATGTGAACAAAGGTTGGCACCAAATCGCCAAAGAATGGGACGGGGGTAAACAAGTGATCTCCGAATCCATCACTTTGGATGAAAAAGGCGATTTCCGTTCGCTCGATGCGATGGCACAAGAAGTGGTAAATACCTGTATTCCTGTGCAATACCGCACCGACCCACGCCTTGTGGTGTTAGTGGGCGCTGACTTGGTAGCCGCTGAGCAGCATCGCTTATATCAAGCCGCTGACCGCCCAACGGAGAAAATTGCCGCGCAATTACTGGGTACCACTATTGCAGGCCGTGCCGCCTACATCCCGCCATTTATGCCAGGGAAACGTTTAGTGGTCACCACGTTATCCAACTTGCACCTGTACACGCAGCGCAATACCCGCCAACGTAAAGCGGAATTTGTGGATGACCGTAAACAGTATGAAAACAATTACCTCCGTAACGAGGGGTATGCGTTGGAATACCCTGAGCTGTACGGGGCAATTGATGAGTCAGCGGTCACTATCGGTGAACTCGTTGAGCCGAAAGACACGGTAGAGACAGAGTAATGTTATCACCCGGTCAACGCCACCGCTTAAAAGTGGAAATGCGCCAAAAGCTGGAGCAGCAACAGGCAATTGCCATTGCCGATGGCGAAAGTATGCACTTACAAGCGCGTGCTGTTGACAAGGATGCCGCACGGCTCAAAGGGATGACCAACGCAGAACGCACCGAGATAAAACGGCAGGAATTTTTGCCCAATTATCTGCCGACTGCCCAGCGTTATCTGGACGACGGGAAAATCTATAAAAACCCGATTTTTGCCTACTGCGTCGTGTGGCTGTTTGATGTGGGGGAATTCCAGCAAGGATTGGATTGGGCGGACATCGCCATCGAGCAAGGACAGCTCACCCCGACAGGCTTTAAAAGTGGCTTTCCTGCCTTTGTGGCTGACACCATCTTGCAATGGGCACAGCTTGAAAGCGAAGCAGGTCATGCCATTGAACCCTATTTTTCACGCACGTTTCACAACGTCACCGAAAAATGGCGGGTTCACGAAAAAATTAAGGCTAAGTGGTACAAATTCGCGGCCTTGGAAATCCTCAAAGGGGATAACGGTGAAGCGAAAGCCAGTGCCATTGATAATGTGGATGATTTAGAAAAAGCCGATGCTTACCTTGCGAGGGCGCATCAGCTTAACCCCAAAAGTGGCGTAAGAACCCATCGCACGCGTATTGCTATGCGACTGAGGGCACTTACTGCCGAATGACTACCGCAAGCCAAGTGGGCGCAGCTGAGGCAATGCAATTGATTGCAATTGGCCGTGGAAGCTGGCCTTGCCCACTTTTTAATTAAGGACAGCCCATGTTTGATGGTAATAGCGGTAATTATCGCCAAGAAATCATTACCAATGACGGTTTTTGGCCAGATGTGGATTTACTGGAATTTCAGAAAAGCCGTTCGTTGCCGACCAGTATTGATACGGATTTTTTAGCCGATGCACTACTGAACACCATCACGGAAATCAATGGTGAACTCACTAGTGTGAAAAATCAGCATCACGCTAAAGGCTACCACCAAGCGGCAGAGGTGCCAGGTGTGCAACGTAATGGCCGTAATGCCTTATGTGCGCAGTATTTAAAAGCGGTGTTTGCGCGAGCCAAAGCGGATTTATTAGGGGAATACAGTTCCATTGTGAACCGTGCCCCGAATTCGCAGCAAGAAAGCCCTGAATTGCGCAACCGCCTGTTAGCGGAATCCTCATTAGTGATCCGCAATATGAAAGGCTTAAAACGTGCCACGGTAACCATGATATGAGCAAATTGCAGCAACTTACCGCCTTTTTAAAGGCTAACTTGCCCGATGGCGTGTGCAATGTGGAGTTTTCCAGTGTGATGGACAGCATTCAATTCATCCCTGCGCAGCGTGATTTGGGCAATGACCAATACCGAATGCACATCAAACAATATGACGCGACGATTGCGTGGGGGCGTTTCCCCTATCGTCAAGTGAACCCTGATTACATCGGTATTTTGATTGATGCGTGGCTCAATGAAAATGACGATATCGATGATATTCAATTGGATTTAGAACGCCCGTCAATGGATGTGGACTTGAATGAGAGCCACCAAGCGGTGGTGATTGTCACGCTGCAACTGGCGGAGAACGTCAATATGCGAGAGGACGAAAACGGCATTGTGACCATGGATGGTAAGCGCTGGACACTGTGTGACCCCGATGTGTGGATTGCCCAAGAGGCTAATATTGCAGGTGTTCACGCATGATAAGCGGCCAGTTAAACCAAACCCAATTTAACACGCTGCAAGAGGCACTTAAGCGGTTTGATTTAACGCCGAAAAAACGCCAGCGCTTGTTATGGCGTATAGCCAAATATGGTGTGATTGCTGCGGCAAAACGCAACGTTCGCAATCAACAAACACCCGAGGGCGAACCGTGGCAACAGCGCCAGGGAAACTGGCGTAAAAAGATGCTGCGCAATATGCCCAAAGTGCTGCATATCAAGGAACTGCCTGAAACACAAAGTGTGCGGATTTACCTCAAAGGGGGCAAATACCGCAATGGCAAAAAACAGATCCCTGCGGGGGTTGTGGGTTACTCACAACAACATGGGATGAATGTGACCGTGAATAAATCCAGCTTTAAATCTGAGCGCGATAAAACACGGCCAGCCACCAAGAAGCAAGCCAAAAAGTTACGGGCGCTAGGGTACAAGGAGCGCAAAGGCAAAGGCTGGCGCAAACCGCCTGTTAAAGCCATTGAAAACGGGATGAGCTTTGCTAAAGCAGGTTTATTAATCCGCACCTTAAGCGATGAAACGCCCCAAAATTCATGGGTGATTGATGTGCCAGCACGTGAGTTTTTGGGCATCAATCAAGATGAATTTGAAAAAGCCCTCGCAAGGCAACTGCAAGGGATTGGATTTGGTTAAACAACCATAAAAGAGGGATTTTTTATGACATGGCCATCTGTACAGGTGAACCAAGTAAATCAGCTACAAGGGGAAACCAAAGAGGTTGAACGCACCGTATTGTTTGTCGGTACAGGCAATACCAATGTGGGCAAAACGGTTTCCGTCAATACGCAAACGGATTTTGATGATGTGTTAGGCCGTGAAGATAGCGATCTGAAACGTAATGTGATGGCCGCAATGAATAATGCAGGGCAAAACTGGTCGGCTTATCTTCATGTGATGCCCATTGATTCTGAGCCGCTGGATTTTGTGAATGCGGTGATTGCCGCGCAAGATGTGGCTAGTGTGGAAGGTTACGTTTTATTAACCACTGCCACTAAAGAAGTGATTGATGCCGCCAATACCTTGCGTGAAACCTTGATTGCCAAGTATGGCCGTTGGGTCTGGTCAATCATTACGGTGAATGCCCCCACCAAAGACGAAAGCTGGTCAGATTATGTCGCACAAGTCATTGCGCTACAAAAAGGCATTGCCGCCCCGTCGGTGCAACTGGTACCGCAACTGTGGGGCAAAGAAGCGGGTGTATTGGCAGGCCGTTTGTGTACCCGTTCGGTGACCATCGCGGACACGCCTGCTCGTGTAAAAACGGGCGCATTAAAAGATATGGGCGCAACGCTACCCCTTGATGGCGCAGGCAAAGAGATTGACTTGGCCACCTTGCAAGCGTTGGAGAAAAACCGCCTCAGTGTACCCATGTGGTATCCCGATTACGATGGTTTGTATTGGGCAGATGGCCGCACGTTAGACGTAGAAGGTGGTGATTTTCAAAACATCGAAAACCTGCGCATTGTCGATAAAGTGGCGCGAAACGTGCGTATCAGAGCAATTGCCAAAATTGGTGACCGTAGCTTAAACAGTACGCCCAATTCTATTGAAACCCACAAAAGTTATTTTGCTCGTGTGATGCGTGAAATGGCACGCTCTAGCCAAATCAACGGCATTACGTTCCCTGGGGAATGCAAACCGCCACAAGACAGCGACGTGGTCATTACGTGGATGAGTAAAACCAAAGTCGCGGTCTATTTTGTGGTTCGAACCTACGAGTGCCCGAAAGGCATTGAAGCGAGTGTGATCTTAGATACCAGCTTGGAGGGTGCAGCATGAGTAAACGGATTTCGGGTCAGTCGTTTGATTTCAACTTAGACGGCTCACTCATTCATGTTGAGAAATCAACGTTAAACCTTACGGATAACACAGGCGTTGCCCAAACCAATGGTGTGCCCGATGGTTGGGTTTCGGGGGATGTGTCTGGCGAGGGTGAGCTGGAATTTAGCACCAAAGCATTAGCGATTTTAAAAGCCAAAGCCCGTGCGGCAGGCTCATGGCGCAGCATCCCCGAAGTGGATTTGATGTGGTACGCCAAAGCAGGCGGTGAAGAAATGAAAGTGGAAGCCTTTGGCTGCAAATTGCTGTTATCGGACATTTTAGATCATGACCCAAAAGGCGGCAGTACCGTCAATTTAAAGGTGAAGTTCCTTGTCACGAGCCCCGATTTTGTACGCTTGGATGGTATTCCTTACCTTGAGTCAGAATTGACAGACAAATTAATTGGTTAAAAGGAAAAGTGTTCATGGAAGAACATGAGAAAACATTTATCACCCTGTTTTTTATTGGTGCACTGATTGCCATTGGCAAGGTGCTCACAGGGGATGAACCTATCACCCTGCGTTTATTTATTGGGCGCATTCTTTTGGGTTCTGCCGTGTCAGTGATGGCAGGCGCTATCTTGATTTGGGTACCCGATATCTCACCGCTAGCCATCACTGGACTAGGCTCTGCCTTTGGTATTGCGGGGTATCAGTTAATTGAATTGTGGCTGCGCAAACGTGGAAGCGCACTATTAAAAGGGAAATTTAAACAATGACACTTTCAGAGAAACAAGCCTTATTCACTGTGATGATTGGCAGACTGATTTTATGGGCAGATGAGCACGGTTACCGCCTGACTTTTGGGGAAGCCTTTCGTACCACCGAACAAGCCAGCGCGAATGCCAAAACAGGCAAAGGCATCAAAAACAGCTTGCACACCTCACGTTTAGCCGTGGATTTTAATTTATTTATCAACGGCCAATACCGTGAAGATACCCCAAGCTATTTACCCCTGGGTGAATATTGGGAATCTATCGGGGGCACTTGGGGCGGCCGATTTAACGATGGCAACCATTTCAGCTTAGCCCATAACGGGGTGAAGTAATGGCCAAACAACTTGCGTTCGTGTTCGCGTTAGGGATGGCGGCCTTTGGTGCAGGTTGGTGGGTGAATGGGCTTTATCACGACAGTTTGCAGCTCAATATTGAACGCGCTGCCAAACAAGCAGGCGATAAAGCCCGAGCTGAAGCCCAAGCCATTTCCCGTGAGTCTGCGCGTCAGCTTGAAAACCAATTGGAGAATATCGCCAATGCGACGCCCAAGGAAATCAGAACCGAAGTTATTAAACCTGTGTTCACTAACGTGTGTGTTAGCCCTGAGTTTGTCAGCTTGTACAACCGCGCCGCCGAGCGTATCGAGCGAGAGTTATCAGGAAAATCTGTTAACCAAATGCCCGATTTTGTTGCCGAGACTGAACGGGCAAACGGGCAAGCACATCAGTGAACCGTTAGAACTGTTTTTAACCTTGTACGGCAATTGTGCCGCACGTCATAACCAATTAGTGGATGACATTAACCGCAAAAGGAATTGAACCATGAGCCAACCAATCACATTAGACATCGCAGGAAAAGATTACCGTTTCGAACCCAACATGACCGCCTATAACGGGTTTATCAATGAAATGGCGATGGACAATAAAATTGCCCCTGCCCACACCTATTTACGCCGCATTGTGGTGAAAGACGACAAAGACGCGCTGGATGAACTTTTAAAACAGCCAGGTGCCGCGCTGCAAATCGCTTCATCCATCAATGAGCAATACGCCCCGAAATTGGACATTAGCGTAAAAAACTGAGGGCACGGGTTGAATCTATTGAGCGTAATGAGTTGGAGCAATTTATTGCGCTGCGTCGTCATTACTATCCTCATGATAGTGACGAAATTGATAGTTTGGCTCGTGCTGCATGGCTGAATAACCAACACTGGGAAAATATGCGCATTGCCGTGGCCAATGGCATTGCACTGGCGTTAAAGGGTGATAAATGAACTCATTAGATTTTACCTTAAGCTTAATTGATAACGTGACGCAGCCGTTAAAACAGGCACAGTCTGCGTTATCCAATTTTGCCAATGAGAGTCAAAAAGCCTTTACCCAAAGTGCCATTGGCGTGGCAGGGTTAGCGGGTGCGTTATTTTCCTTAAAAGGCCTACTTGACCCTGCGCTGCAAATGAATGAAGCGCTACAAACCGCCAGTTTGCAAGGCGTGGATGCTAGCGTGATGAAAAATGTCACCCAAGCAGCGATGAAATTCAGCGCCCAATATGGCAAATCCTCCGTGGAGTTTACCCAATCGGCGCTCACCATTCGCAAAGCCATTCAAGGCGTAGCCGATAACGAACTGCCTTATTTAACCACGGTGACCAACACCACGGCCACTGCCTTAAAAAGTACCGCAGATGAAACTACTGCCTATATGGGGCAGATGTTTTCACAGTTTTCCACCTACGCCAACCAAGTGGGCAAAAGCCAATTTGCCGAAGAACTGGCAGGCAAAGCGCTGTATATGTCGCAAACCTTTGGCACATCAATGGCAGACATTACGGGGTTAATGGAGGGCGCAAGGTCAGCAGGGACTCACTTTGGCGTGGGTATCGATGAACAACTGGCCGTGTTGGGGGAATTACAGCGCACATTGGGCACCGAAGCCAGTAGCGCCTATGAAGGCTTTATGACGGGCGCAGCGGGTGGGGCTAAAAAACTGGGGCTAAGCTTTGTCGATGCGTCGGGCAAAATGAATTCCTTGCCTGAAATGTTGGGGAAATTACAGCAAAAATATGGCGCAAATATTGATGGCAACCTTAAGGCGCAAAAAGAGATTGAAGCCGCCTTTGGGGATTCCGCCATTGTCGTGAAGCAGCTCTATGGTGATGTGGATGTATTGCGCAAAAATATCACCGCCCTGGGCGCGAACGATGGCATGAAACGTACCCGTGAAATGGCCGAGCAATTGGCCGATCCTTGGGAACGCTTAATGGCCATTTGGACTAACGTGCGCGTGGCTGTGGGCATGACACTGTTGCCTGTCATTACCCCATTGGTAAATAAAATTGCGGAAATGGGGCAAACCGTCCAGCGCTGGTTAACCTTGTTCCCCAATATCGCTAAATACGTGGGCTATATCGCCACCAGTATCACAGGCGTGGCCGCTGCGGGAGCGATGGCCAATATCGTGATGGGCATTAGTAAATTTATTTGGGCGGGGTTAGTGGTCGTCTGGAAACTGAGCCTTGCCACGTTGAAATTAATCCCTAGTGCTGTCTGGTTGGCCAATAAAGCGATGCTGATTTGGCAGACCACTTTAAAACTTTTGCGCGGAACCTTATTGGCGCTACGGATGGCGGCCATCACCGCAGGTATTGGTTTTAACCTGATGAGTTTGCCCATCATTTTGATTATTGGGGCGATTGCGTTGTTAGGTGTGGGTATTTATTACCTGATTAAACACTGGGATGCGGTTAAGGCCGCCATTCAAGACACCACCACATTTAAAGTGTTGGCCGCAGTTGTGATGGCAGTTGGCCAAGTGTTTAGCGATGTATGGGAATGGATTGGTCAAGGTTGGGAAACCCTGTGCAATTGGTTTGGTGAATTTTCATTAACGGAAACCTTTGAAGCGGTCGCCAACAGCATCCGCGATATTTTCGGCAATGTGTGGACGTGGGTAAAACAGACTTTTGCAGATATTTATAACTCATTTGTGGATACGTTGAATTATCTGCCCGGTGTTGAGATTGAGCGCATGGAAATCAACACCCCAGCAGCTCAAGCCAGCAATAGCGTGCCTGATGTTGAGGGCATGGCTGCGGTCGATATTATTCGCCAGCAACAATTGTTTATGCAGGCACAAGTTGAGCAAGCGGAGCCCATCACCAATACACAAATATTAACGGGCAAACAACTCAAAGGCATTGATAAAAACGGCGTCGGAAAAACCAGCATCGGCACTACGACTAGTCATGTGGATAACAGTAAAAACTTTGAAAACATCATCATCAAAGTGGAACAAATGCCATCACCACAACAATTAACGGAATATGAGATGTTAGCGCATGGATAGCCAATACATTGATTTATTAATCACTCAGCGTGATTTTACCTTGAACTCAGGCAGTGAGCCGATTTTGTGCAACAACCGTGTGTCTATTGCTCAAGATTGTGTTCACGCCATTATGGAAAGTGGCTTGGCCACGCAATTGGTGGGCGAACGCAGCCCCACATTGCGAGCCGATATTCGCAACCAAATTGAAATGCTTGTGGAAAATGACGAACGCATTGTGCCAGGGACAATTTCCATTCAAGAAGAATCACAAGTGAAATTGTGGATCACCGCTGAAACTTATGATTTTGGCCGCATGGATGTGGGAGTGGATTATGGCGACTAAACCCGACGTTGATTATGAAAAAGTCCTGCAAGATAGCGGGATGCCAACCACCGAAGCAGAAATTCACGCACAATTTAACCAAGTGGTGGCCGATGAGGGGCTAGTGACCAATACCTCACGAATGTCCCCGTTTTGGCGACTGATCACCACCATCGTGACCAAGCCAGTAATGTGGTTAAAAGAGGCCTTAGTCAATGTGGTGATGCGCAATATGTATTTGGCCACGGCATCAGGGGCATGGCTTGATTTGTTTGCTTGGGGCGTCAACTTAACCCGCAAACCTGCCACCCAAGCCCATGGTGTCATTCGCTTTTATAAAGTGGCAGGCGCTAGCGCGGTCACCGTACCCAAAGGCACCATCATCCAAACGGAGCGCATCGCGGGGGTGATTTACAGTGTGAGTACCACTCAAGCCGTGGAGATTGCCGCAGGCCAGCAAAGCCAATTAATCCCTGTGATGGCAGATATGGCAGGCGGTGCGCATAACCTCGCCCCAGGCTATTTTCGCATTTTGCCTGTGGCCGTCGCAGGGATTGAACAGGTGCAAAGTGAAAATGATTGGTTAACGACGCCTGGTGCGGATGCTGAAAGCGATGATGATTTACGCGACCGCTGCCGCAACCAATTCAATTTAGTGGGGAATTACCACACGGATGCGGTTTATCGCGGCATGATAGCCAGCCTTGTGGGTTTGAGCATTGACCGTATTTTCTTTTTGCATGATGCGCCCCGTGGTGCAGGTACCGCCAATGCGTATTTGTTATTAGACAGTGGCGTGGCAAGTCAGCCTTTTATCGACCAAGTAAATGAGTATGTGATGAAACAAGGCCATCACGGCCACGGTGATGACATGCAGTGTTTTGCCATGCCAGAAACACATCATGCGTTAGTTTTAACCGTATTCGTCGATAACCTCGGCAACTTTAGCGCGGAACAACTGAGCAGCTTAAAAAATGAGGTGAACGATTTGGTGCGCTGCGCCTTTCGTGAAAACAGTTTGTACCAGGTCAAACAGACATGGCCATATTCACGGTTTTCATTTTCAAACTTAGGCCGTGAGTTACATCGCCAGTTTAGTGATATTCAGTCACTGCATTTTTCATTGGGGGATATTACAAGTGAGCTCAATGTCCCCCGCTTAACATCGTTAGTGGTTGAGGTGAAAAATGTCTGACTTTCACGAAAAATTGAAACGCCTTGCCCTGCCAAGTTGGATGGACAAAGGCGAACCTGCCAAGCTACTGGCGGCATTACGTCGTTTTTGGACACAGATTTATGGCTGGCTAACGTGGCCATTGGCGCAATTGGACGCTGAAACCTGTACAGAGTCATTATTGAACTTGCTGGCCTATCAGCGGGATATTCAGCGCTTTAATGGTGAACCGCTGGACTTATACCGCAAGCGGGTGAAATACGCCTTTATCAACGCCAAAGACAGTGGCAGCGTGGCGGGTTTTATCGCCATTTTTGAACGGCTGGGCATTGGTAACGTACTGATTAAAGAGCGTCAGCCACACATCGATTGGGATGTGATTATTCTCGTGCTCAATGATGAGCAGCTCTCACGCGCCCCTGATTTGCTGATCAACATTATTTACCAATATGGCCGCACATGCCGACGCTATCAGTTTGAAGTGATTAACGATTATCAACTGAATATGCGAGTGGGCAGCATTGAGGGCGATTACATCAGTTATCACGCGAAATTGCCTGTGCCTATTTTGACGCTACGAGTGGGTGAAATCGCCAGTGATATTCAAATCAGTTATGCGACGCTGCAAGGAAGTAGCGCGCCCAATATGACCTATGGGGCATCATTAAAAGGATAGATTATGTCATCAGTCATTACCCTTGAATTTGAGCACTACAAAGCGCAGGAAGCCGCAACGGGTAAGCCCATCATTTTAGATGAGTTTGTGTTTGCGTTAGTGCCAAATTTAGACCCAAAGAAACCCATTGAGCGTACCGAACAACTGCCCGAGGCCAAACACATTGTGCATCGCCAAGCAATTAATAAGGCGGGGTTAGTCAGCGAAAATGCCGTGGCCTACAGCGTGACATTGGGTACTGAAGTCGGTGATTTCGAATTTAACTGGATTGGGTTGTTAAACAAAGCCAGTAACTCAGTGGCGATGATCACCCATGCCCCGACACAAAAGAAACTGCGCACGCAAGGTGGCCAACAGGGCAATGTCTTAACTCGCTCATTTTTGCTGGAGTTTGACGGGGCGGCTAAAGATACCGCCATTAATACCACCGCAGAAACCTGGCAAATTGATTTCACTGCACGCTTAACGGGGATTGATGAAGCGCAGCGGCTAATTAATACCGACAGTTACGGGGAAGCAGCTTTCTTTGGTTCAGCCTTTGAAGTCACCCGCGATGGCGAACAATACACAGTAAATAGCGGTTTAGCCTATGTGGGCGGTTTACGGGGTAAACTCGCTAAAAATCAAGTGTTTAACAAACTGCGCGATACCTATATTTATGCGAATTTTAGCTATCAAGGTAACTTACTCAGCCAATGGCAAACGGTGGTTAAACTCACCACGGGCAATCAACTCAAACACTATGTGGACAGTAGCGGTTATGCCCATTTTGTATTTGCCATCGCGGCGATTGATAAAACAGGCGCAATCACCGATTTACGCCCTCAAGGGGCGAAATGGGAACAAAGCATCGCGCAAATCAAGCAGCAATACGCGCTAAAAAGTGAAATGAAATCATGGCGCTATATCGCCAAAGGAAATGAAACGACCCTCACCCCAAACGAGGTGTTTCATCACTGTTTGCTGTTTATTAATGGCCTTGAGCAATACGCCAATTATTCTTTTGCCGTTGAAAACAACACGATTTATTTAGCCGAGCCGTTGCTAAAAGACGACCACATTGAGGTAGTGATTAATGTGCCGGTGATTAGCCAACGTGCTTTACATACAGGCTCTGACACTGACGTGTTACGCGATGAAGTGGAGGCGCTCAGAACAACGGTGCATAACTTAAAGGGAAAGGATTTTATTAGTGCGGATAGCCGGAATTTAGTCGCTATTGGTACAGATGAAAATATTTTCATTTCAGAAAATGAATTGCAAAAAATTGCATCTATCGATGTTGAAGTTAAAACAAATCAGTGAGGGAACACATGCCAAAACCAAAAACAATTATATTGAATTTTAAAACCAGTGATGGAAAAACATTAAGTGCGGAGTTTGAACTATCAGACGGTGAATCCGCTTTTGAACTTTGGAAAAAGCTCCCAGGGAATGAAGCAAAAAATGAAACGCAATATTTTGCGGAACAAAAAGGCGCGCAGGGGGTAAAGGGAGACAAAGGTGACAAAGGTGACCGAGGGGCTCAAGGGGAAAAAGGCATTACAGGCACTACAGGCGCACAAGGTGCCAGTATCGTCAGCGTTTCAGTTCAAGTTAAAGAAAACCCGTGAGGTGATGCATGGCGAAAGGTCGCACGGTCACATTGACGTTTAAAAACAGTGCAGGCACTAACTTGCCGCCTGTTTCTTTCGTCGTCAATGACGGCGAAAAAGGCGATAACGCCCATATTCAAGTGACGTCTATTATTCCGGCGGTCAAGGGTGGCGAGGTTTCCTTTAACATCGGCAACGTGGCGGTGTTATCGGTGCAAATTAATGGCATCACTCAGCCCCAAGGTTATGCGTACACGGTGGAGGGAACCACATTGTATTTGGCCGAAGCCTTGAAAAATGGCGATTTTATTTCTATTGAGGTAACAAAATGAGTAAACCAACAGGGAAGTTGATCCGATTAACCGCAGAGAATGTCGGTGCGGTGCCCGTCGGACGAAAAGTGAATAACAAACCGCTTAGCGCAGATATTTCGTTAAGTGCGGGTGATGTGGGGGCGTACAGCAAAACTGAAACTGATAATAAATACCAGCCTAAAGGTAATTATGCCCCAACTGGCAACTATGCCATTAAAGGGGAAAGCTACACAAAAACCGAAAGTGATGGGCGTTATCAGCCAAAAGGAAGTTATCAACCGACAGGCAATTATGCGCTTAAAGGTGACAGTTACACGAAGAACGAGGGAGATAACCGCTACGAAATCAAAGGCCATGACCCGCAATATAAATATATTACGGTCTATTCAGGGGCTGGAATGAAAGATAACCAAACCATTGCCTTACCGCAAGATTGCCGCGGGTGTTGGTTTTACTTCAATGATGCAGAGGGGGTTATCACGTCAGCGGCATATTTACCTGATGACAATGTCGAGGTCGGGATTAATTCGGGTGCGTCAGGGAATGCGCGCATTCGCTTAGAAAACTCAGGAAAAACATTCCGATGCATTTGGGGCGGTGTTAGTGGTGCCCCCAGTAAAATCCGAGTCAGAGTGAGGGCATAATATGATCACTGTATGGGTACAAAAAAGTAATTTAGATTGCTATCAAATTATCCCTGAACCTCAACAAGAAGAAAAAAAACATTTCTATGAGGTCATGTTTGATGGGGAGTTTGAAGACTTACTGAATATTAAATTTGAGCTGTCGGCAAAGGGTATTTGTTCCTATCGCTATGACAATGCATTTCATCAAACCCAAGCATTAAAAGAGAAACAGTCTTTGATGAAAGTCGCGAGTGAAGCCATTGCACCACTCCAAGATGCTATTGATTTAGGCATTGCTACAGATAAAGAACTTATCCAGCTAAACGCTTGGAAACAGTATCGTGTTGATTTAAACCGTATCGACACTTCAGCCGCCCCCGATATCGCATGGCCAGAGAAACCCCAATGACCGAGCAACGTTATCAGTGGCGTCAACAAAACATGAAAATGGCGGCAAGTTTGCCGCCGATCACCTGTTCCATTCTGCCCGTGCATCCGTTTATATATGGTGTTGGGCAAACAAATAGCTCAGGCAGCTACCTCAGTCCCACCAATGCGATTAACCATTTAGCGGACAAGCTTACTGGCGCAGGTCATGTTTCGGTATTGGTACTGATGGTGACAGGAAAAACATTTGCTGAATTTATGCAGCAATTATCGGCTTTTTCGGCCGTGTTTCCGCTGCCTGTTTTCGCTCAAGTTGAACGGATGGCCAGAACGGCACATACGTTGGCCACCACAAAAATGCAATTGCCAGGGAAAATGGCAGGCGGCTTACCTTTGCCACAATCCCTATCAACGGCAACCAGCCGCATGGCGTCTAACGCACAATTAATTGAAGCGGCCAAAGCAGCCGCAAATCAGCCAATCGGGTTGGATAGCATGAAATCCGCACTATCCGATTTCAGCCAGCAAAAAGACAATGCCTTAAAACAGATGAACGACGCCTTAAATGGACTTTTAGGCCAATCAGCGACTGTTTGGGCATTTTCAGGCACGGATGATGCCAGCACTTTGGCCGATAAAATGCGAAAAAATATTCCTGAACCCGACGCAATATTTACTATCGCCACCTTATTTGTCGGCAATGAAATTCACGCTTTAACAAGGATGTTAAATGACACAGACCATCACCCTTGCCCTGAACGGTGAAGCCATCCCACTAAAAAACTTGGCTGTAACGCCCAGTATGATGTTTCAGGATAAAGACCAATCAGGGCAATCTTCAAGTACCGCCGTGGCAGAGCAAGGCATTAAGCCCAAAGAACTGCGTATCACGGGCATTTTACCTTTTACAGAGCATAAGGCATTTTCGCGCCTTTTTGCGTTAGCAGAAGCTAAAGAAAACGGCAATTTAAAGCGCTATCGCGTGGCGAACTTGACGGCTCAAGCCATTAATTTTCGTATCGGTACTTTTACCAATTCCATTGATGCCAGCAAAATTGAAGGGAAACAGGCGTGGCAAATTACTTTTACCTTGCGTGAGCATTTATCGGTATCAGAAAAACGCGAAGCCCGAGCCAACAGCAAAGTGGCCAGCAAAACACAAGGGGGCAGTGCAATAAAAGGCGGTCAATCAGGGGCTCCGGATGAAACCGAGCAATTAACCTGGTTTGAAGAAAAAGTCTTAAAACCGATTAACGATTCGTTGGAGTAAAGGGAATGAACCCCATCAATCGACTGTATTTATCGGGTGATGAAATTCAGGTCACCGATATCAATATTATGTTAGAGCTTTCAGCCGCAGGGCGCGGCTTTGTCACCGTGAAAACCGATGAGGACTACACAGGGAAATTAGTGCGTCTTGATGTCGGTTATCCAGAGCTATTATTGCGTTATTTCACTGGTTACGTTGAGCGGTCACAGCCCTCATCCAATGGGTTTCAACGGTTATTCATTCGTGAACTGGTTGGCGTGTTTGAACGTGAGTGGCCATGTTCTTTTCAGCATCCCACTTTGCGTACTATTGCCGAACACTTGCAAAAGGAAAGCGGCTTAACCTTTCAATTACCTGATGCGCCTTATGTGGATGAGCCTATTCCTCACTTTACCCACAGTGGCACAGGTTATCAGTTATTGACCAACTTAGGGTGTGTGTTCAATATTGGTGATTATGTGTGGCAGCAGCTTCCGAATGGTCATGTGTATGTGGGCAGTTGGTCACATTCATTATTTGCTAATAAACCCGTAGAAATCCCGAATGAATTTGCCACCTCGCAAGCAGGTGGGAACAGCATGACCGTCCCGATGGTGCAATCATTAAGACCAGGCGTGAACACAAATGGCAAACTCCTGCACAAAGTGAACCTTATTAATGAAGATATGACGCTTATGTGGGCAATCACCAATAAAATCACAGGGAAACCAGCCAACAAGAGCCCCGTTCAAAACCAAATCGACAATGCCTATCCTGAACTGGCCGCAGGTTTACACCTACCTAAAACCGCCCGCATTGAAGCCCATAGCGAATCTGTTCGCGCTGGTGATATTTCCGACCCATATCGCCCACGCTATGCCGTGGATGTGCAATTATTGGATGCCAACGGGAACCCATCCAGCGCCCCGATTTACCGTGCAGTACCATTGCCGCTGCCAATGGCAGGGGGTGAGAGTGGCTTATTCCAATATCCGCCCGTGGGTACCGTCGTGGAAATTGCCTTTGAAAGTGGGCGGCCTGATAAGCCATTTATTCGCCAAACCCTTAGCCAGGGAAACACGCTACCCGATATCAAACCAGGGGAGCAATTGCAGCAACAGCGCCAAGAAGTTTCCCAGCGCATCACGCAAGATGGCAGTTGGCAACGACAAACAGACCAGACCATCAGTGAATCCTCTATGCATCGGCAAGTCACCGCAGATACGGAACAGCGCACCTTGGTCACCAGAGACACCACCATTCAAGCCACCGATAAAACGATGGTGCTTGGTACTGCAACATTACTGGCAGGTGCTATCCAACAGATAGCCGATGGCGATTACAGCATTGCGTCAAAGGGTAGCCTAGTGGCCAGTATCGGTAAGAAAGCGGAGATTGATATTGCCGAAGATGCCACGCTCACCGTTGGCCAAAAGCTGATTGAAAAGGTAGGCGCACTCAAGCAAAGTATCGCAGGCACCAAACAAGAAATTATTGCACCGGTTGTTTGGATTGGTAGCCAAGAAATTAATGTGGCACAGCTGATGATTGATACATTAGATATCGTCAAAGAGTTGGCCGAGCTCACCGCCAACCACATCCACCACAACACAGGAACGCCATTGAATGCTGATGCCATCAAAGGCACGGCAAGTAAATCAGATGACTTGAAAGAGAAGTATGAGCCAGTTATTGGTTAATAAAGTTTTAGTCCAACTCTTGCCCACAGCCGTGGGCCTTTTTATACCTGTAATTTAACAGCGTGTAGACCAATCTCAGAACACCAACCATCAAACCACATCAAGCAACCTTTCATTTGGATCATATCAATAGCATGGCGCAGGCGCAGCGCTACCCCACGAAATAAAGTCCTCTACCACGTAAAATGCACTACACCGCACCCGCCTGCACAATTTGGATCTAAACTTTATTTCAGTTTTGAAATTCTACAAAACATATCGCCAAGCCGCGCCAGTACTAGGGAGTTGCCGAAAATCTTAAACTGAAATGTGTGAAAATAATTTCAAGGGATTTCAGTTTTGGATCACTAAATGGATTGAGATAAAGACGCAACGTAATGAAAGATAAAAGAAATTTCTATTTTACGTGGATTTGATTGGATCGCAAAATTAGCCGTATAATTTCAAAAGGGCAATAAATATACGTAAAGATAGCTATCACCCACATCATTTCATAACCTACTCTTCGCTATATTTACCAAGCACATAGCTCCTTATTTCTGCTCCCATCTTTTCACATACGAATGGATAATAATGCTCAGGTATATAAAATTGAATATTGCAGTTATCGATGAATTCTCCTAGTTCATATAGTTCATGCTTTATGACAGGAGTATAGTTATACCTGTTGTTATACATAAAATAAGCTATATTGAAGATATGTTCTTCTTTATAGGTTAAGTTTTGGAATTTTTTTATTAGCCCCTTAAACCCGTCTGGATTCAAATCGAATAATGCTTCAACATCTTTACGGTGTTTTTCTTCAAATAATTGTTTTATAACTTTTTTGTAAAGAGGGTTAATTGTGCAAAAAGTAGTATTTTTATCTAACCTATGTTCAGGCAGCACTATCTTGCTTTCAAGTAACCCTAGGAAAGCTTGGTTATGCTCAGAATCTCGATATGAATCTAATGCTATAGTGCAGTCATTATCTTTTAGTTTTAATAATATATTACGAGCAGAATAAGAATAATCATCGAAGCTGCTCCTAATTAACTCTATTTTTCGCCTGTCAGCATTCTCCTTTTTAATTGCTTGATTTTGAAGCTCTAATTTATTTTTTCTAGCACTGATATTGCTTTTCGTATAATTAATAACCAAGCCTAATGAGCTAAATAATATTGAAGATGCTAATGCGCCTAATGAAAAGCCTATTACTGTTATTAAAGTAAGAGATAATTCACTTGGTAAGTTAAATGGGCTTAGACTGGGTTCAATGAATACCCAACTACAAATAATTGAAGCCGCTATAATTAGTAACCTTAAAGATGATTTGAAGGACACTAAATTAGTTAAATGCGTTAAAACCGTTGCTAAAGGATCAGCCATTGATTACTCCTAAGTTTGTAGCAAATTATCACATTCTAGATTCAATAGCACTCAACTGCAGGGGAAGAAAACGAAATTGGTAATAACCGCGAAAATCTCTGTCGCCATTTTGTCGCCATTATCTTTCAGATACAAAAAAGCCACTTCTTTCAAAGTGGCTTAATGCGCTGATTTAACAGCTAAAATTTGGTGGCCCCTACTGGACTTGAACCAGTGACCAATCGATTATGAGTCGACTGCTCTAACCAACTGAGCTAAGGGGCCAAAGTGGAAGCGATTATACGTGCTGTTTTCTCTCAGGTCTAGTCTTTCAAAACTGTATGGTGATTTTCTACGCAATTCCATTTTCTGCTTTATCATTCAGCAAGATATCATTACTCAAAATGATAACTCTTGTTCAAAGAGCCGCATTTATCCCTCTTCCCTCTGCCTTTTAAACAAGTATTTTTACAACTCAGCACTGATAACAACCAAATGCTATGCATAAAAAATCAAAAAAATTAGTCTAACTATATAAAAATCAAACGATTTAATTGATAATGACTATTTCTTAAACAGAAAACAGCACCGATTAACCAACCTCTCTTATTGATTAATCACAGAGACTTATTTTTTATAAACTCAGCGAATGGCTACTAGCGAGGTTTCTCCAATTGCCACTGTAGATGGTGTTTTATCGATGGCCACTCTGACGCAATAATACTGTATACGCAGGTATCCCGTAATTCACCAGTACGAGTATACATATGACTTCTTAGTACCCCGTCAAGTTTAGCGCCCAGTCTCTCTATCGCCCTTCGACTTTGCTGATTTAAAAAATGGGTTCTAAATTCCACGGCAACGCAAGATAAGGTTTCAAACGCGTGTTGGAGTAACAAGAATTTCGCTTCTGTATTAATTGCAGTTCGTTGAACTTCTCGACTATACCAGGTTGCACCAATTTCAACTCGACGAGTCTCTTGGTCAATTTTATTGTAGGCGGTCATCCCAACAGCTTTACCTGATTTTTTATTCATCACTGCAAAGGGTAACATTTCTTGTTGCTGATATAGCTTTAAACGCCGTTCAACATCTTTAGCAAGGTTTTCTGGTTCAGGTACTGAGGTATACCATAGTTTATGTAAACTATCTCGTTGAATAATTTCCATAAACTCAGAGTCATATTGGTGGGACAGCAGCTCCAGTTTTACAAAGCCCCCTTCAAGTTCTATAGCCTCGCAAATCGTTTTCATCGTAACCATCCTTTTTCGTACAATGGTAAAATAGCTTTACTGGTTAAGTTCCCTAATAGCCACCCTGTTTTACACGCCAATTATGACAAAAAAATAAAATCGCCTGTGCCGACCTAGACTACCTGCAATTTACCAATAAATCATATGATAAATATCACATTTTTTTAACATATTTTTCTATTGTTCCCATCATTGCGCTAGAGTTAACTCATCTGACCTGTTAATAAAACCCCGCAGGGGAGCAAAAATATGAGCAATTTTCCACATCTTTTTACCCCACTGAATTTGGGGCACACAGTACTAAAAAACCGTATTTTAATGGGTTCCATGCATACGGGGCTTGAAGAACATCCGGAAGGAAGCCAGCGTTTGGCTCATTTTTATCGGTTACGCGCAGAAAATGGTGTTAGCTTAATAATTACAGGAGGGATCGCACCAAATAAAGAAGGTGCCTTAACCGCTCATGGCGCGGTGCTCAATACTCCGGAACAGTTGCCTTTTCACCAAGAAATCACCCAAGCAGTACACAGCGCTGACGGTAAAATTGCTTTGCAGATCTTACATGCGGGTCGTTATGGTTTTCATCCTCATATTGTTGCCCCTAGTGCCATCCAAGCTGAGATCATTCCATTTACCCCCAACGCTCTCACAACAGAACAAATTAATAAAACGATTAATGATTTTGTCACCACAGCAAAACTCGCACAGCAAGCAGGCTATGATGGCGTCGAAATAATGGGCTCAGAAGGCTACCTTATTAATCAATTTATCGCCAAGCGCACAAACCATAGAACTGATGAATGGGGAGGAAGCTACGATAATAGGATCCGTTTCCCTCTCGAAATTGTCAGTAAAATCCGTCAGGCAGTGGGTGAAAACTTTATCATTATTTATCGCCTCTCAATGTTAGATCTCGTAGAGGAAGGTTCCAACTGGGAAGAAATTGAATATTTAGCGAAAGCGATTGAGCAAGCTGGCGCAACAATGATCAACACAGGTATTGGTTGGCATGAAGCGAGGATCCCAACTATTGCAACACAAGTACCACGTCATGCATTTAGCTGGGTAACAGAAAAATTAATGGGAAAAGTCACCATTCCCTTGATCACAACGAATAGGATCAACGATCCCTTTGTTGCCGAACGGATCATTAGTTCAGGTCAAGCGGATATGGTATCGATGGCTCGCCCATTCCTTGCCGACGAAGCATTTGTTCGGAAAGCACAAGAAAATCGTGCTGATGAAATCAATACTTGCATTGGCTGCAATCAAGCCTGCCTTGATCAAATTTTTAATGGCAAGCTCGCTACCTGCCTAGTGAATCCTCGGGCCGTAAAAGAATTGAATTATCCCGATGAACAGGCGACACAAATAAAAACAGTAGCCATTGTTGGTGCAGGCCCTGCCGGACTCTCTTGTGCCATTTATGCAGCCAAGCGCGGTCATAAAGTGACTTTATTTGAAAAAGCCAATCAAATTGGTGGCCAATTTAATATGGCTAAACAGATCCCCGGAAAAGAGGAGTTCCACGAAACAATCCGCTATTTCTGCCGCCAACTGGAAATTCTAAATATTGAAGTCAAGCTTGAACATCAAGCGCATATTCGTGACCTTATTGGTTACGATGAAGTTGTTATTGCAACGGGGGTTGTGCCCAGAACCATTAATCTAGAAGGGCGTGAACACCAGAAGGTACTCTCCTATATTGATGTACTAACTGGAAAGCGCTTGGTAGGCCGTTCGGCTGCTATCATTGGTGCAGGGGGAATTGGCTTTGATATTGCTGAGTTTTTAAGCCAAAAAGGCCCAAGCAGCAGTTTGAATATATCGTTATTTAATCAAGAGTGGAATATTGATACCAGCATCAATTCGACCGGAGGAATATTGAGCCAATCTCCTCATCCTATCCCCTCTTCTCGCCAACTCTATTTGTTACAACGCAAAAACAGTAAAGTTGGCGCTGGGCTAGGTAAAACCACAGGCTGGGTTCATCGTTTATCACTCATGAAGCGTGGCGTGCAGATGTTTAATGGTGTTGAATATATGCGAGTTGATGATGATGGCTTGCATATTCGCTATCAAGATAAAATACATTGCCTCCCCGTCGATAATGTCATTCTTTGTGCAGGCCAAGAGCCATATCACCCATTAAAAGAGCCTCTCGCAGAGCATGGGATTCAAGCTCACGTCATTGGTGGCGCTGATGTCGCTGCTGAGCTTGATGCAAGAAGAGCAATTGAACAAGGAATGAAAATAGCCTATCAGCTATAAAAAGCGCCATATTTATAATGCTAACCTATAAAAAAACCCGCTATCCGTCAGCGGGTTTTTCTATGGATATTTATCGAGACTAAACTAGTCTTTTTGTGATAATTGCGCTGTAGGATCAGCCAATTTCTCATCTTCAGCAAGGCAAACCGCTGCTGTAAATAGTACGTCAGTCGAAGAGTTAAGTGCTGTTTCTGCTGAATCTTGCAGCACACCAATCATCACCCCAACAGCAACTACTTGCATAGCGATTTCGTTCGAAATACCAAACATGTTACAGGCTAATGGAATGAGCAGTAAGGAGCCACCCGCAACACCAGAAGCACCACATGCGCAAACCGCAGCAACCACACTCAGTAAGAGCGCTGTCGGAATATCAACAGGGATCCCTAAAGTATGCACTGCCGCTAAGGTCAGTACTGTAATGGTAACCGCAGCCCCGCCCATATTGATCGTCGCACCCAGAGGAATAGAAACCGAGTAGGTATCTTCATGCAAATTCATGCGACGACACATCCCCATATTCACTGGAATGTTTGCAGCAGAGCTACGCGTAAAGAAGGCGGTTACACCACTTTCACGTAAACATGCGAAAACGAGTGGATACGGATTACGTTTAATTTTCCAATATACAATCAGAGGGTTAACAACTAATGCCACAATCAGCATACAACCAATAAGCACAGCGAGAACATGGAAGTAGCCTTTTAATGTTGCAAAACCTGTTATTGCGATTGTTGAAGAAACGAGACCAAAAATCCCAAGAGGCGCTAAGCGGATCACCACTCTAACAAGCTGTGTCACACTTTCTGAGAAGTCTTGAATCAGGTTCTTAGTCGTCTCGCTAGCATGGCGTAAAGCGATACCTAAACCAATCGCCCATGCGAGGATCCCGATATAGTTCCCCTTGATCAATGCATCGACTGGGTTAGCAAAAATATTCACTAACAAGCCTTTAAGCACTTCTGCAATATTTCCAGGAGGTGTTAACTGAGTATCACCGAGTGCTAATACCAGTCTGGATGGGAATATAAAAGAACCAATAACGGCTACCAACGCCGCGAAGAACGTACCTAATATATACAATACTAAGATAGGACGGATATTGGTTTTTTGCCCTTTGCTATGATTCGCAATAGATGCCATGACCAGTACCCAAACGAGTATAGGAGCAACCGCTTTTAGCGCACTAACAAACAAATCGCCCAATAACCCAACATTTTTTGCTGCTGATGGCCATAACCATGCCAATAAAATACCTGCGATCAGGCCTACGAGTATTTGCTTAACTAAGCTACCGCTCATAATAACCTGCCATAACCCTGTTTTGTTTGTTTCCATAAGAGACCCATACATTATTTATCTTTATTAGGAATTAAATGTGTTTGCTCTGCCAGTATAAGGAATAAATACCTTATGGAAAGGCGATTATTTTAAATATAGACAATAATTTTTTTATTTTAACAATATATTTACATATCTGTGATCCTAATTGTATTTTGTTTCTTATAGTAGGATAGGAAACTGAGAAATCTATGATATTTTTCAGTCTGTTAAAGAGAAAAAGCACTCGATTTTTATGCCGAGTGCTTGAGTTAATTATTAATTAAGCAGTGAAAGATTAGCAGTTAGAAGCGTTTCTTTTATTAACGATAACATTAATCACTAAAGTGGCGACTAAAATTGTTGCAACCGTCCCCAAAGAGATGATCGTTGGAATGTGATAAATATCCATTAAAAGCATTTTCACACCGATAAAGGTCAAAATCACCGCCAAACCGTACTTAAGCATAGTGAATTTTTCAGCGACCCCAGCCAGTAGGAAATACATTGCACGTAAGCCTAAAATAGCAAAAAGATTTGAGGTTAATACGATAAACGGATCCGTGGTGACAGCAAAAATAGCGGGAATGCTATCTACCGCAAAAATCACATCGCTGATTTCAACAAGGATCAAGACTAAAAAAAGTGGTGTAGCAAAAAGTAACCCATTTCGTTTAATGAAAAACTTTTCACCGTGTAATTCATCAGTCATGCGTAAATGAGAACGAACCCACTTTACCAAGGGCTTATCGGTAATTGGAGAGTCATCTTCCTTTGTAAAAGCCATTTTGATACCTGTAAAGAGAAGGAACAGGCCAAAAATGTAAAGAATCCAACTAAATTGAGATACGAGCCAACTGCCTGCAAAGATCATAATGGTACGCAGTATAATCGCACCGAGTACCCCATAAACTAAAACACGTCTTTGTAGGTTCGCTGGGATCGCAAAATAGCTGAACAACATTAACCACACAAATACGTTATCAACCGCTAAAGCTTTCTCTAATACATAACCCGTTAAGAAAGCCGTTGTTTGGCTATTAGCAAATTCAAGGCTTACCGTATCTTTGAGATACCACCAAAATCCCCCAGCAAACATCAATGCTAGCGTCACCCACACCGTGCTCCAAATCGCCGCTTGTTTCATCGACATAACTTGGTCTTTATGTTTGCCTTGCCATAATAGGTCAACAAGCAACATTATGAGAATGATAACCGCGAAACTTCCCCATAAAATAGGGCTACCAACAGAGTGCATATAATTTCCTTAATTACAAAAAAAAACGGCTGACACCTCAGAAGGCATCAGCCGCTTAACTGTTTTTAACCTAGAGTGACTATCTTTTGGTTGTAAACGATGAGCAAACCTTGCCTTCTGGCAAGGTCTCACTTACAACACAATAATCCTAGGTTAGGAAATTGTGGTGCTCGGCTACCGGGTGCAATATGATGAGCACCGTAATGACGATAAACCGACAAGAAGAAGTTACTCCCCTTTGCTATGACTGATAAATTAGGGTAATTAGTCCTAAAAATCAATAATCCATAGGTATAATTTGAGTAAAAATATTTAAAGACTATTGAATAAGGAAACACCTTTTTTTACCATTTTTGTCAAGAAACATCTTGGTAAAGCCCATTTTCACACCATTTATTGTAGAAAAAACGCGAGGAAGAAGATTGCGTTTTTCCGCAAAACTTAAATGAATTCTAAAAATAGAACGAGAATTCGCTGTTTAGTTATTTTTTGTTTTGTTAAAGTGGAGAGGCTTTGAACTAACAGCCTGAGGAAACATGACTTTTCACTTAGGTATTCGCATAATCCATGTCTCCCTACCCAACAATAAAATTGTTGCTGTTATTGCCGTTTAGGAAACATTAATGGAATTAGTTAAAGAATTATTTTTTGCCCTTTGGCATCAAGACTATGTCACGCTCTCCAACCCTACGTTGGTTTGGGCTATTTACCTTATGTTATTCGCTATTCTTTTTCTTGAGAATGGGGTTCTCCCTGCCGCGTTCCTACCAGGTGACAGCTTATTGATCCTCGTTGGTGTTCTCATAGCAAAAGGTACACTAAGTTATCCATTGACGATTGTTATTTTGACTGCGGGCGCTAGCCTTGGTTGCTGGGTTGGTTATATTCAAGGTCGATGGCTTGGCAACACGAAACTGGTGAAAGGTTGGCTAGCCCATCTTCCTGAGCATTATCATCAACGTGCTTACGGCTTATTCCATCGCCATGGTTTAGCAGCATTATTGATTGGTCGCTTTTTAGCTTTTGTCAGGACGCTCCTGCCTACAATTGCTGGTCTAGCAGGGCTACAGAATGGCCGCTTCCAAATATTTAACTGGCTAAGTGGTCTTCTTTGGGTCTTAATCTTAACAGCTATTGGTTTTGGTTTTGGGAAAAGCCCAATATTTCTACAGTATGAACAGCATATTATGAACGTGTTGATGCTGATCCCTGTCGGCCTACTTATCATTGGTCTTATCGGAAGTATTGCCGTCGTCATTAAGAAAAAACTTTCCACAAAAAAAGTTAACTGATCACATCACGAGGCGAGAGGCAAATTACGCCTCTCGTTTATTCTCTCTGACAGTAAATACATCTTTATTAGAGCATCCATCTTGGATATAAATTCGTTTTTTATTTAACATAAACATAATATTATTCTCTCTTACTTGAAATAAAACATTCTTTTACATTAATTTAATCAATAATTCCCCCTCTCCTCATTGCACTTACTGTAAAAATAGCTATTGTTAAAGCTGCTAACTATATTTTTCTATTGATAGGAGGTTCCATATGTCATCGAATAACTCATCAGAAGATCTACGCGCAGAACTAAAAGCACTGGCTGACTCTCTCGAAGCGATGCTAAACGATACTGGAAACAAATCGAAAGAAGAAATAGACAGCCTGAAGCAAAAAGCTCAAGATGCCTTACACGCTTCACGCGCCAAACTGAGCAACGCGGGTGATAAAATCACCGAGCAAACAAAAGAAATCGCGGGTCGTGCGGATAATTATGTGCGCGAAAATCCGTGGACTGGCATCGGTATCGGTGCTGCTGTTGGCGTCGTTCTTGGCGTATTACTCGCTAAGCGTTAATTTTTATGGAACAACAAGAGCGTCAGGGCCCCGGAAAAGGGGTCCTTAATACCTTACAACGCATCGCCGGTATCGCCGTGCAAATGGTGGAAACTCGGATCCAATTAATCGCAGTTGAATTAGAGGAAGAAAAAACCACTCTTATTCAACTCATTTTAATGGCGGGTATCACCCTACTTTTTACTGCCTTTGGTCTAATGTGCCTCATTGGTTTGATCTTTTGGTCAGTTGATCCTATTTATCGCTATCAAGCCCTTGCGATTACTACAGGCGTTTTAATATTACTCGCTATTATTGGCGCAATTTGGACCTTAAAAAAAGCGAGACAATCGACCTTACTCGGCGCAACTCGAGAGCAGTTAAAGGAAGATTCTAAAGCGTTAATGGGGTCAAAAGATGAATAAAAGCAAGCGCCTATTATTGGTTAAAAAGAAACAGCGTTTAATCAAACAAATTGAGCAACAACGTTCTGAACTCTCTGCGGCTTCCAAAGATTGGTTACAGATGACAGAGCCTTACGATCGCTCATGGCAAATCTTTGTCACCTTCCGGCCTATTTTTGTTGCCGCTGCCGGTCTTATTTCTCTTTATACCATTAAACGGCCTCAGCGTATTTTTTCCCTAGGCAAAAAAGCGATTGCCGCTTGGAGTTTAGTGCGAACCCTCCAAGGCGTTGTTAATACGGGTAAAAAATAACCTACTCTGCTCCAAACCTGAAATCTGACCATTTCAGGTTTCCTCTCCCTGCCATTATTCAATATTTTTGTCCATCTTTGTTAATAACCTTTGCTTTTTATTGAACCAGCAAATCACTACCATAGCGTCGTTAGGTGATTTCTTGTCATTTAATGCTAAAAAAACAATTTATATCGCGATGTGTATCTCATTTTATTGACACTTGCTGACCTAGTTAGCTGGAGAATCTTAATGAAAAATTTAGAAAATAGCGTGCTATTACTTGCCCGCATTATGATGCCGATTCTGTTTATTGTTGCTGGGTATGGTAAGTTAGGTGACGCTTATGCAGGCACTCAACAATATATGCAAGCGATGGGTGTTCCCGGCTTTTTACTTCCCCTGACTATTTTATTAGAACTGGGTGGCGGGCTTGCTGTGCTTTTTGGTTTCCTCACCAGAACAGTGGCTATTTTTACTGCTGTTTTTTGTGTATTAACATCCCTGCTCTTCCACATTAATTTCAGTGTAGAGCCAAATAGTTTGATGTTTATGAAGAACATGACTATTGCAGGTGGCTTTTTATTACTGGCAGTCACAGGCCCTGGTAAATTTAGTATTGACCATTTATTGAATAGAAAATGGTAAAAGTTGCTTTTTCATCATTAACCTTTACTTGATAAATTGATAACCGAATTTGGTTGCACCTCTATAGTGCTATATAGAGGTGCTTTTTTACTCTTTATTTATTAGCAAATAATTTAGGTATTTCTCGTAAGCACCACGATTTTGCTTCACCCATACTGTCTCTGCGCCACGCCATAATAATATTCGTCTGATGGCTATATTCTGCACTGACTACACGCAAGCGCCCTTCACGAATATCTTGCTCTACCATTGGATATGGCATCGTTGCTACACCTAACCCTGCTAATAGCGCACTACGCTTATCTTCAATAGTGGAGACCGTTAATCTTTGCTGTTTATCTAATAACTGTACTGTAATAACTGGCCGTTCACGTGCGGTATCGGCCACCGCAATACCTCGATATTTAATACGTGTCGTATCTGACAGCGGCTCTGGCTCTTGGTGGATCGGGTGATCAGGGCTAGCAACATAGACATGGTTAACGCTGTATAACGACTTAGAGTTTATCTCGGAGGAGGAACGAAAGTGCATATCCGGTGCGATAACAATATCCGCCTTTCCACTTTCTAGCCGTTCCCACGCCCCTGCAAGTACTTCAGTTAAAATAGAAAGTTGCGTTTCGGATTTTTCAGCTAATTTATCCACTAACGGGAATAAGTAATACGCAGGAACTAATGCTTCACAAACAATGGTAAGGTGAGTTTCCCAACCTTTAGCGAGCGCTTCTGCATCGGATGTCAATTTTTCTGCTGCTTCAAGTAATACTCGACCTCGTTCTAACAACATCCTACCGACATTCGTAAATTTTGTTCTATGTCCTGAACGATCAAATAGAATAACATCCAACTCTTCTTCTAACTTTTGCATGGTATAACTGAGTGCTGAGGGCACTCGGCCCAATTCGTCAGCAGCAGCAGCAAAGCTACCACGCCGGTCGATTGCATCCATCACCCTTAATGATTCAAGTGTTAATGCTCTCTCTTTACTCATGGGATATCTCTTTCAGGAAATTTGAATGAAGTAAACAGATTAACTGGCTAACAATTCAACGTCCAGCTATTTATGATAACTCTATAAATTTATCAATTTTTGTGTATTTTTGTCGAGCGAAGGAGGGTTAGCCACCATGATGACATTAAGGGCAGTTAAGCACTGTGGAAAGGCTGACTATGGCTGGTTACAGGCACGTTATGCGTTTTCCTTCGGCCATTATTTTGACCCTGATTTTATGGGGTTTAAGACACTAAGAGTACTCAATCAGGAAGTTATTGCGCCTGAAAGTGCGTTTCAGCCTAAAAGCTACCCACATGTCGATATTCTTAACTTTATACTACAAGGAAGTGCCGAATATCGCGATAGTTTAGGTAATAAAATCAATGTAAGTGAAGGCGAGTGTATTCGTTTCTCACCCCGTCCTGATTTAAGTTACAGTGAACATAATATGTGTCCATATAAGCCGTTAACTCGTTTGCAGTTATGGCTAAATGCTTGCCCACAGCAAGAGTACTATCCGGCCCAAAAAATTCAATTACCGCCTGATAGTAATATGTTAGTTGCTTCACCTGATGGCGAAAATGAGAGCATTCAATTACGTCAACAAATTTGGATTACACAGCTCAATATTACGCCTGAAAGTGCTCAACATATTAAGCTTAAGGGGAAAAATGCTTATCTCCAATCTATTCGTGGAGGAGCGACTCTCCAAGCAGAAAATGGCGAAACCATAGAAATGAGTTGTAATGATGGTGTATTTATTCAAAATGAAAATACACTAACACTCTCATCATCAAAATCAATGCGCGCTTTACTCATTGACCTCGGTGCATGATCTTCAATGGGCCAAATGACCTTTTTGGCCCATACAAAAAGTGCACTATTTCTTAAAATCTCTCGGTTTTTGCGAAGATATTCTCAAATTTATGATCTGCCATACTCGGTATGTTGATAGGCTTATGATAGAGTCCAATCCATAGTCAGCCAAAATAAAAGAACTATTTTGGCTATTGAGCTTATGGTTTTAGGTCGAGAAGGTATTTTCGTGGCTTTATTCACTCAACAGCGACTCAATCAAATTTTTGCAAGTATCCTTGATGAGGTAGTGCCTCAAGATGAGCTAGCTAAGCGTTTTTCGGTATCAACCCGAACAATTCGCTCTGACATTAATGAGATAAATGCACTCATACAAAATTACAGCGCTCATATCCTCTATGAGCGAGGCCATGGTTACCGTTTAAAAGTCGATGATGAAGCGCTTTTTGCTAAACTTACCCAGCAAAACCAAGTCGAAAATAGTATTCCTCGTACCAGTAAAGAGCGTGTTGATGCGTTATTGCTAAAACTATTGATGCTCTCTTTACCCGTAAAATTGGACGATATCGCGGAAGAGTGGTTTATTAGCCGTGGAACGCTACAGCAAGATATGAGTGTTGTCAGAGAGCATCTACAAAAATACCAGATCTTATTAGAAAGCATTCCACATCAAGGGATCCGTCTTAACGGTAGTGAGTGGGCCATCCGAGCTTGCATGACCGAAACCCTATGGCGCCGCTTTTCACAGCAAATTAATCAAGACTTATCCATTTTCCAGCCTGAATGTTTAGATAACCTTGATTTGACCTATATCGATAAAGTTCTCCATAACAGTATGAACCGTTTTGATGTTCGTTTAAGTAATGAAGGGCATCTATATCTGGTATTTAATTGCGCTGTCACTATTTTGCGGATCACTCGAGGCCATGAACTCACATCTGTCGTTAAAGATCATGATAGTGAAGAGACGCTACGTAAAGCCTGTGAAGAAGTTTCGAAAGGGCTTATTTATTTTCTTGGCAGTGATCTATCAAGTGCAGAACTCAGCTATCTGCATGATCAAATCATCGCACAGCGCATTGGCCACCAAGATATTACTCAACAAAAAAATCATCATCATCATGAATTGGTTGAATATATTCTTAATTATATTAATGAATTATATAATTATGACTTACGTGATGATGAGAAACTCAAAAAGGATCTCAATACCCATATTGCGGCCCTGATGACACGTCTGCAATATCACATTATTACCCCTAACCCTTTGTTAAGTGATATCAAGCAATATTATCCTTTCGCCTATGATGTCACGCTCAGTGCACTGACCAGTGCAAGTAAGCAATTACTTCCTTATCCAATCAATGAAGATGAGCTTGGTTACCTTGCCGTTCACATTGGTGTTAGTTTGGAAAGGAATTATGGTGCCGGCTCTATTCGCCAGACAGAAGTGCTGGTTGTCACCGATGCGGGAAATTCCACATTTCGAGTCGTTGAATCAAAAATCATGCGTGAGTTTCCACAACTCAAATTTAGCCGAGGGTTAACTCTACAAGAATATGAGTCATTAGATGAAGTCGAAGAAGACTTTGTGATCACCACCGTTCGTATTTCTGAAAAAAATAAACCCGTGATCAAGATAGCGCCATTTCCGACGCCTTATCAACTAGAGCAGATCGGCAAATTAGCCATGATAGATCAAACCCGCCCCTATATTATTGAGCGCTTCTTTGATGAACGCTACTTTATGGTGATTAATGACAAAATCAGCCAAGAAACATTATTCCAAACGGTTTGCCATAAATTACAACAAGATGGCTATGTGACTGCGGATTTTTATCCATCATTACAAGAGCGCGAATCGATTGTTTCTACATTATTAGGCGAAGGAATTGCGCTTCCTCATTCACTGGGATTATTGGCAAATAAAACGGTTGTCGTGACGATTGTTGCCCCTAAAGGTATTGAATGGAACAAAGAGACGAAAGAAAACGCCTATGTGGTTTTCCTATTGGCGATTAGCAAGGCTGACTATGAGGAGGCTATGGCGATTTATGATCTTTTCGTTACCTTCGTAAAAGAGAAAACCACCCGTAGGCTGATTACGGTTAAAAATTTCAATGAATTCCAAGTGATCGCGAAAGACAGTCTGGCGCGTATCTAGTGGTTTGCTCGATTTATCAATCACTTTGCCTATCTCACTGCGTATTAAACGATAGGCAAAAATTCAGTGTGATAAAACGGTAGCTTCCTACTCTCGAATCACAAGGGCCTCCGATTGCCTGAAATGAGTTCAACATCTTTGTGGTTACAGCAACTTTTAACGCAGATCATCGCTCGCTTCCACTTGTTAGCGGAAAAGGGAAGAATCGACTATTTTGCGTGATCATAACCGCAATTCTGTTATTTTGTTTTTCACCAAAAATCGCCTGTTTCAGGACTAATCTCTCTAAGTGGAAATGCTCAGTTCCCTTTTATACCTATTTCCACTTTTCGATTTCCACTTTATTTACAGCGGCTATTTCGCCTTTCCAGTTCTATCATTACATTGCTAATAATTTGAATTTCAAAAGATTTAATAAATAAATTACTTAGTTATGCTTATTTTAGACATTCCAATATTGAGTTATTTTCCATTTTATTTCCGGTTGGTTTAATTTTTATACGCATTACACTTATTTTCCCTTCCAATTTATTTCCACTTACAAGTGGAAATTCAATGTCTGCACAACTCCTATAGAACCGACTAAGGTATTCATCATGAAGGAACAAAGCGGTTTAATTGCATTATTACCTTGGATTTTAAACAGTTATGAGTGAATCAGTTGTCGTTTTCAAGATGTCGGAAGATAACCTCGATATCGATGAAGTAACACAGGAGCTGTTGGTCATCATTAGTGGCTGGCTTCAACAAGAAGATTGCTACACCACCGATGTACAACAACAGATGTTGGAGTCTCATCTGAGAGCCATGGTTGCGAGAGCAAAAACGGGTGAAGCGTTACCAGAAGTCGATATCAGTTTGTTCGATGAGATTTCGGCGCACTCGATAGCATTATCACAACGTGTTGTCGATGCACTTCCTGGATTAGCGCCAGAAGAGACATTTTTACTCTCTGTTCACTTTGAAGTTATCCGTTCGAATGATTAATTTTTGGGGAATATCACTATGAAACAAGTTGTTGTTGCTATCGGAGATCGTTTAGGGAAAGGCCAAAAAGTTGCCGCAGGTGTAGAGGCAGCAGGTGGCAAAGCGATTGTTGTACCTGGCGTTGCCGCTGATATGAAGCTAGGTGATGTCATGAATGCCGAACACGCTGATTTGGGGATCTCGTTTTGTGGTAGTGGCGGCGCTGGAGCCATCACTGCACAAACCAAATATGGCTACAAAGCACGTTACGGTATGCGTTCAATTGAAGAAGGAGAAACCGCCATTGCAGAAGGCTGCACTGTATTAGGTTTCGGTTTTATGGATAAAGAAGAATTAGGTGAGCGCTTGGTTAAAGCTTATATCAAAAAATACGGCGACGCGTAATGAAGAAATCTATCGAAACGGTTGTGCGAGTCTCGGGGCAAGGTGACAGCAAGCAAAAAGCGATCGCTGATGCACTGAACTCGGTTCAACGCACGGTACTAAAAGAGAGCAATGACATAATCCTGCGAATCGAACCTAAGGATGTTGCCGTTGTAAGTGCACACTCGCACTCGCGGACAGAAAAATTTCTTTTCGTCTTTCTGCCGCGTAAACGTGAACATTTCCGTGTGGTGCTCGACGTTTCGCTAGATGTCACCCTACTTTCTGTCAACGAAATACCATTTACAGAACAATAAAAACAATTCAGGTCTGGAGGCATTTCTATGAGTGAAACTGCATCTTTCTTAGAAATATTGGGTATGTCCCTCATCATCGGCGGCCTATGTGGCTTTGGCCTTGGTGCAGGGGCTGCTCGTATGTTCCATGCCCCTACAGTGCAAGGAATGGGGGCATTCCGTACACTTGGGGAACTTAATGCCTGTGAAGGAGATCCCGCATCTCACTTCTCATTCGGTTTAGGATTCTTTTTCAACGCATGGGCATCATCCGTTGCCGCCGGTGCATTCACACAAGACGTTGATCACCGCATTATTCCTAACTGGGGGGCAGCCGCTTTATTATCCAAAAATCGTAATGTGGCTGAAACACTGCATAACCCGAAAAAAATGGCGATTGCCTGTACCGTGATCGGGGCCTTAGTCGTCGCGTTCTTAAATACGACCGCTTCTGCTGTTCCTGCTGCGCTGCAAACAACCGCAATTAATGTGTTAGTTCCTGCGGCAAACCTGTTGGTTAACACAGTGATGCCTGTGATTTTCTGGCTAGCCGCTATGGATGCAGGTCGACGCTCTGGCTTCTGGGCAACCCTTTTCGGTGGTTGTGCTCAGCTGATTATGGGAAATGCTATCCCAGGTTTAGTCCTCGGTATCCTGATCGGTAAAGGCGTTGATGATAACGGCTGGAACCGTGTGACACGCACAATGATGATCACTGTCGTATTGCTGTTTGTTTTGAGTGGCTTCTTCCGTGAATTTGACTTGAAGATGATCACCTCTTTCCATCTGGATAAACCTCTGTGGCTTGAATACATCCATGGACTATTGAGCGGGAAATAATCATGACAACTGAAATTAACAAACAAGATTTTTGGTACGCGGAGTGGTCCTTCCCAATCTTTGTCGGACTGTTATCTGCTGGAATTTTTGCCGGTACTCATATGTATGTTGTTTATGGGTTCGGGGCATTTAACGAAGTTGCGTTCGTGGCAATGTTAAAAGCCGGCTTAGATACGGGGGTTTACGGTGCGGTCGCCGCATTTGGTGCCAGCTTCCTATTTGCTCGTATTATCGAAGGTTCATTGGTTGGTATTTTAGATATTGGCGGTGCACTACAAACAGGGATAGGCCTCGGTGTTCCTGCACTGTTCCTTGCCGCCGGATGGGATATTTTAGTTACCAATTTCTGGATCTCACTGGTCACAGGTTTAGTGCTTGGTTTAATTATCGGCCTGATCATTATCTTTGCGCGTAAATTTACCATTGCACAAGCCAACTCCACCTTTGGTGCAGACATCATGATGGGGGCTGGTAATACCTCAGGTCGCTTCTTAGGGCCTTTGATTATCCTCGCCGCTATGGCTGCATCGATACCAATTGGTATTGGGTCACTAATTGGTTCATTGATCTTCTATGTATGGCAAAAACCCGTCGCAGGTGGCGCAATTTTAGGGGCGATGCTATTTGGGTATTTCTTCCCTCTTGCAGCCTAACCTCATGATAAAAAAGAAGGTAACTATGTATTCTCTAATCATCAAACAGGGTAAACGTATCGATGGAACACACATTGATATTCTTATTAAAGATGGAAAAATCGAAGCTGCAGGCCCTGAGTTGGCCTGCAACCAACAAGCTGAAAAATGGATTGATCTGAAAGGAAAAATCTACGTCAGTGCCGGATGGATTGATTCACATGCTCACTGTTTTGTTGAGTCTCCTATCTATTTCGATCAACCAGATTTAGCCGGTGCTGCAGGAGGTGTTACTTCATTAGTTGATGCAGGCAGTGTTGGTGCTGATGATATCGACAAATTTTATCAATTAACTCAAAAGGCCCAAACCAACGTCTTTTCATTATTAAATATCTCTCGTATCGGTATTATCGCGCAAAATGAGTTATCAGATATGAAGAATATTGATGAAACCTGTTTTCAGCAAGCGATTGAGCGCCATGAGGGTTTTGTCGTTGGTATGAAGGCTCGCATGAGTAAAAGTGTTGTTGGTGATAACGGTATTGAACCGCTGCTTAAAGCGAAACAAATGCAGAAAAAACATCGACTGCCACTTATGGTACATATCGGTAATAACCCCCCCAATATTGATGAAATTGCCGATCTCTTAACACGCGGCGATATTATTACTCACTGTTTCAACGGTAAACCGAATCAAATTCTCGGTAGTGATGGTAACTTAAAACCCTCTATTGCCCGAGCATTAGCTCGAGGAGTGATTTTGGATGTGGGTCATGGCGCTGAAAGCTTTAGTTTTAAAGTCGCCGAACAAGCCATGCGTATTGGTACCTACCCAGACATTATTAGTTCCGATATCTACCACCGTAACCGCGTTAATGGCCCTGTCTACAGCCTTGCATTTGTGATGACGAAATTCCTTTGCATGGGCTTTAGTGCTGAAAAAATAATTCGTTGTGTAACAGAAAAAGCTGCCGATTTATTAGCGCTTCCCGCAAAAGGTTACTTAAAACCTGGTTTTGATGCTGATATCACGCTATTTGACCTGAAAGAAGAACGCACAGAGCTGACGGATGCAGAAGGAGAATGTCGTACTGGCACTCATCGCTTTGTGCCTATAGCGGCAATTATTGGCGGAAAACATATTGTTCATGCAGAAGGTGAATCTGAATATGCAATCGATTTATGAGAAATATCAGCTAAGACATGTGATTAACGCCTCTGGCCGCATGACCATACTCGGCGTCTCTACGCCGAGTCCAGAAGTTGTCGAACGCGTAGCTTACGGCCTAAACCATTACTTTGAGATCAAAGATCTGGTTAATAAAACGGGCGATTATATTGCCAAATTGCTCAATGTCGAAAGCGCCGTTGTCGTCTCTTGTGCTTCAGCAGGGATAGCACAGGCGATTGCTGCGGTGATCGTGCGTGATGATGATGATTTACTGCTAAATCTGCACTCATCGTCAAAAAACGTACCACGGGAAATCATTTTACCGAAAGGCCATAATGTGAATTTCGGTGCGCCTGTCGATACTATGGTGGCATTAGGTGGTGGTAAGGTTATCGAAGCGGGCTTTGCCAATGAGTGTTCACCTACACAACTATCAGCTAAGGTAACGCCACAAACAGCAGCCATCCTCTATATTAAATCTCACCATACAGTTCAAAAAAGTATGCTCAGTGTTAGCGAAGCGGCTGCCGTTGCTCGCCAACACAATCTTCCTTTAATTGTTGATGCTGCTGCGGAAGAAGATCTCACCAGTTACTACCAATCCGGCGCTGATTTAGTTATTTACAGTGGCGCAAAGGCCATTGAAGGCCCTACAAGTGGGTTAGTGATCGGTAAAAAAACCTATGTGGAATGGGTAAAACGTCAGAGCCAAGGTATTGGCCGAGCCATGAAAGTCGGAAAAGAAGGGATTTTAGGCCTGACGCTCGCGATCGAGCAATATTTGACAGCCACTAAAGAAACTGGCGCGGAGATGGTTGAGCGCATGGGTGAATTTATCGAAGCACTCAATTCGCTGCCTGCCATTTCAGCACGTATCGTTTGGGATGCGGCTGGACGTGATATTGCACGTGCTGAAATTAGTTTCGATGAAAAAATGATAGGTAAAACAACTTACCAAATCATGAATGAATTAAAACAAGGGGATACGGCAATCTATTTCCGTGAATACAAAGCGAATGAAGGCAAAGTGGAAGCTGATATTCGTAGTGTTAGCAATGAGCAACTTAATACGATTGCTGAACGTATCCGATTGTTAGTTAAAGGAATGTAGTATGAAATTATCACCAAATTTTTATCAAGATCGGGTATGTTTAAATGTACTCGCAGGCAGCCATCAAAATGCCAAAGATATTTATGAAGCCGCGGAAACCTTTGTGGTCGTTGGCGTGCTCTCTAAAAATTACCCTGATTTAACCAGTGCCATTGCAGATATGCGCATCTATGCAAAAGAAACCAATAATGCACTTTCTGTTGGTTTAGGGGCCGGTGACCCTAACCAATCCACAATGGTTTCGTTGATTTCAAAAGCGATCCAACCGCAACACGTTAACCAAGTCTTCACAGGCGCTCCAATTAGCCGCGCCCTGCTTGGGCAGGATGAAACCTTTGTCAATGCGCTGGTTTCACCAAGTGGAACAAAAGGCATGGTGAAAATATCAACGGGGCCATTAAGCTCCCAAGCACCTGATGGTATCGTGCCGGTAGAAACGGCGATTATGATGCTTAAAGACATGGGAGCTAGTTCAATCAAATTCTTTAATATGAAAGGGTTAACTTATATTGAAGAGTATAAAGTCGTTGCACAAGCCTGTGCCAAATTTGACTTTTCCCTTGAACCTACAGGGGGGATTGATTTGGAAAACTTTTCCCAAATTTTACAGATTGCATTAGATGCTGGTGTGAAAAAAATCATCCCTCATATCTATAGTTCAATCATTGATAAAGAGAGTGGAAATACACGTCCAGAAGATGTACGCCAACTGCTCACAATGGTTAAACAAGCACTAAAATAGCGTTAATCACTTTGCCTCAAAGAGTAGAGGGGGATATTTTCCCCTCTACAATAAACATCTATTATTTTGTCTATCATAAAGAATAAAATTCATATCCATAGCTCCCCCTATTAATCGCCCATAACTATGTTGACTGGTATATCGCTTTTCCACCGGAACCAAAATCAGACCGATAATTTTTTATCTCGCTCATTTTTCTAATAAAGTAATGAGTATCCTTATTCGCAAAAAACTCTATTAATTTTTTACTGCAACAGGCTATATCTAAATTAAAGTTTTTTCATCGCGATAGTTGCGTATTTTTCTTTCTGTATCATTAATAATGACTGGCTCACCTATTTATTACTTCTTAAACAAACGACACTTTTAAATTCCATCTAACTGACTTAATCTCCATTCATGACTAAATATACTATTTTCTACTCATCACTTTTCCAGCATTACTTTATCTTTAATAGTGATAACGTTTTTATTATTTTTAAAGCGCTCAACTTACACATTATAAAAAGGCAAAAAAAGAAATACACAAAGCAAAAATATAGCTTATTTGACGGGCAATACGCTATTATATATGAGTTATTTAATTAGCTATTCATATGCAATTTTTTTCACTGGGTATTTGCGCTTAAGCTCTTTCGATAATATCGTTGCTTTTCTTAGTTCATCAATGGTCATCTGTTTTTCCATGTTATTTAACGTATCCTCATCGTATTTAACGGAATAAGCAGCTATCGAATACCATGCGTAACCTGTAACTTTATCTCCCATGTTAAAAGTTTGTCGCCCCAATTCTGTTTGAGCGCACTCATTTCCTTGTTCCGCCGAGGCTTTCAATAGTAATAATGCTTTTTGCGGATCTTTTTTAAGATAGCTCCCTGTTAGATAATGTTCAGCAAGATGTTTTTGTGCAACGGGGTCATTTTGAGCGGCTGATTTGTTTAAATATTCAATGCTGAGGCGTTTCATATTGACCTTATTTTTAACATTAGCCATCCAATAATCGTTTTCACTGGTGATATATTGCGCAATAGCATCCCCATGATCTGCCACCTTTTTATGCCATTCAAATGCCATATCTCTATCACGCTGAATATGAACGGTATCCTTTTCATACATGTTACCTAGCTGATACTGCGCCTCAGCATTCCCAGTATCTGCCAGTTTATTGGTTTTAATAAACAGCTTAGAGGGTTCTCTTAATTTTTGCCCTTCCATTAATGGCTTATAATTAGGCGATAATAACGGAACGATAACATTGACTTCTTCGTCAGGCTTTAGCCAATGACGATTCACATTAGAAGGATAATTATTGAATATGGGGGCAGATGTACTTGATACACTTTGATAATGCTTATCACTATTATTTTTTAATTTAATTAGAAATAAATAGTTATGAGCAATTTCATTGAGCTTCATCATCCATTCATCATTGACGTCTAATCCAAATTCATCGTTACCATTTGCATGAAGTGATAATGTCTTTGGTGATGAACTTCCCCCTAAATCAATCGACGTTTCAAGCACAAGGAAATCTCGCCCATCAATCATTGAACAGTCAATAAATTTAGTATTTTCTAATTCTGTGACTTGTTCTTTTAATAAATTAACATTATCGCAACTTTCAATTATTGAAAAAAGATTAATTTTTTGTGTTGTCGCTTTTTCATTTATTATTGATTCTATATCAATTGGCTTATAATCAAGTAAATAAGCATTCGCGTCTATCACTATAAGACTTAGAAATAAAGCGAGATATTTCATTGTATAAACTCTCTTTTAGAATGGGATATTTCTCTTATCGGACTTCATTATATGGTATTACCAATATTATTCGAATACGATAATTTACTATAAAAATTTGGTATGCATGACACCCTATAAAAACGTACCAATGAAAAAAGATGCAGCCTTTAGGCCCCCAAAAGATAGGCACTATCGCATATGAGTATAAAAAATGCCCCACCGTACTCATGCACGTTGGGGCGTTTATTTGAGGAGTCGGCCGATAAGCCGGGTTCTGTCGTGGACAACCATTCATCTAGGCCAGCACTTGCGCACTGGCTCCAGCAACCTACCCGAGTTCAATGCGGGCCGCACCATATGAACCCCTATTTGGTCTTGCTCCGGGTGGAGTTTACCGTGCCACGGACTGTTACCAGCCGCGCGGTGCGCTCTTACCGCACCCTTTCACCCTTACCTGAGCCTGTAAACAGGCCATCGGCGGTTTGCTCTCTGTTGCACTAGTCGTAGGCTTGCGCCTCCCAGACGTTATCTGGCACCCTGCCCTGTGGAGCCCGGACTTTCCTCCCCTCTACCCGTCTCCCAAAGGACAACGATAAAGCAGCGGTTGTCTAGCCAACTCCGAGGCGGATTATAGGCACTTTATCTATTCATGTATAGGGGTTTGTACCGTTATTCCTCGTCACTTGATTGTTCAAGCATCAATTTATATAAGCGGTTCTTTTTCAACCCGTATATTTCGGCGGTAATCGCAGCCGCTTTTTTCGGTGGCAACTCTTGCTGTAATAAGTTTAAGGTACGGATCACTTCCGGTGAAATATCATCCTCATCTAGATTCGCTTTATAGCCTTCAACAACCAGCACCATTTCGCCTCGATGACGGTTTTCATCTTCTTTAACCCACGCTAATAATTCACCGACAGGGCGCCCTTCGATTGACTCCCAAGTCTTGGTTATTTCACGAGCAAGTACAACATGCCGTTCTGGCCCCCACACTTCAACCATGTCTGCTAAACTATCGAGTAAGCGATGTGTTGACTCATAAAAAATTAATGTGCGAGTTTCTCGTTCAAGTGCTTTAAGGGCGTCTTTACGACCTTTACTTTTTGCGGGTAAAAAACCTTCATAGCAAAAACGGTCAGAAGGTAACCCCGCAGCACTGAGGGCAGTGATAGCGGCGCATGCTCCCGGTAATGGAACAACGCGGATCCCGGCTTCACGGCAGCGAGTGACTAAATGATAACCAGGATCGTTAATTAAAGGTGTACCTGCATCGGAAACTAATGCGATACTATCACCCTGTTGAAGTCTGCTAATTAATTGATCTGCCTTCTGCTGTTCATTATGATCATGTAAGGCAAACATGCGTGCATTAATGGCAAAATTCTGCAACAGCATTCCTGAATGCCGTGTGTCTTCTGCAGCGACAAGGTCAACATGTTTAAGAACATCCAGCGCACGTTGCGTGATATCGCCCATATTACCGATAGGGGTAGGCACAATATACAGCGTGGATGCCATAACCACTGCTTGATTAGGTTGATTCATTGTTTCATCCGAATAGCCGGTTTAAAATTAAGCAACTGAAAATACACCACTGGATACAGTATGCGTCCTTCAATTTTTTTGCATGTAAAAAAAGGGTTAATCTGCACGGCAATGCTATCTGCTTTAGTGTTGTCAGGCTGTCAACTCACAGGGGATAACAGAGCACCGATCACCCCAACGACACCTGAGCAAATCAGCTCTGAAGTCAGTCGTTATCAGTCTATCATTGATTCTGCACAAGGTAAGCCTTCCGTTGAGGCTTTACGTGCCTATATCAGCCAAGAGCCATTGCTAACAGAACAAGCTGCTCATCAGGCAAATATCGATGGTACGTGGCAAATGTTAACACAAATGACACCTAATCAGGTGGAGGGAATTGGAGTCGAAGAAAATACCCTCGCTGGATGGGTTGATTTGTTGGATATCTACCTCAATAACCGTGACGATATTGATGCACTACGTGCCGGTATTAATGACTGGAAAATCCGTTATGCGGATCACCCAGCGGTAAAAACCCCACCAAATCAACTTACTCAGTCATTGCAACCACCAGTTGGAACCTCACCAAAAATTGCGCTTTTCCTTCCTATGAGCGGTCAAGGGAAAGTCTTTGGTGAAGCTATTATGCGGGGCTTTATGGATGCACAAAAAGGCTTACCACAAGCCCCTGTGGCAACCAGCAATAGTGCACCAGTAGCAACACCTGAGGCAAATAGCGGTAACGATGTATTAGAGCAAATCTATGCGGAAGTTGCAGCGACCACAGGTAATAGTAGCCCAAGCAGTGAGTCTGAAGTGGTCAATCCTTCGTTGAACATTGCGCCCGCGCCAACCAATACCCAAAGTGTCAAAGTCTTTGATACGAATGGAAAGTCACTGCCTCAGTTACTGCAACAAGCACAAAATGAAGGCTTCACGTTAGTGGTTGGTCCACTATTGAAACCTGAAGTACAAGCGATTGCGCAAGCAGGATCGCCATTAAGTGTATTGGCACTGAATGAATTAGATGCCGATAAGCTACAGCCACGCCCAAATCTTTGCTATTTTTCCTTGTCGCCAGAAGATGAGGCCAAAAATGCTGCTGCACATATGATGGCCGATGGGAAACGTGCTCCATTGCTTCTCGTTCCTTCAAATGCCTTTGGTGAGCGTATTGCTAAAGCATTCGCTGAAGAGTGGCAATCAAAAGGTGGCGCAACCGTACTCAAACAGTCCTTTGGATCTACTGCATCGCTCAAAGAGTCGATAAACCGCGGTGCGGGTATTCGCATGACAGGTATACCTGTTATTGTTAATCAGCAAGTGGCGGCAAAATCAATCGATGGACAAAATTATCCTGAGCTTACTCAGCCTGAGCCGCAAGTAAGTTCAGCGAGTGCCGTTGATGCGGTCTATATTGTGGCGACTCGTGATGAATTAACTTTAATCAAACCAATGATTGAAATGGCGATTAGTAGCCGCCAACGCCCTGCGCTCTATGCTAGCTCACGCAGTAACCAAGCAGGTAATGGCGCTGATTTCCGTTTCGAAATGGAAGGGGTTAAATTCAGTGATATTCCATTGTTAGCGGGTGCAAATAATAATTTGCGCAAACAAGCTCAACAAAAGCTCAACAATGACTATTCCCTATTACGTCTTTATGCGTTAGGGGTCGATGCTTGGGCACTCGCGAATAACTATGATCAATTACAACACAATACTCAATTCCGCTTACAAGGTGCATCTGGTGCCTTAAGTGTCGATAAAAACTGTGTTGTATACCGCGATCTTCCTTGGTTGCAATTCAATCAAGGGCAAATCAAATTGGCAAAATAAATTTTGTCGCGCAATTAGGATAATTGCCAAACTTTAAGACAAGGACGTCATGCAACCTCTCAAAAAAACATTAAAATGGTTAACTGGCCGGTACTATGAAAATCGGGTACTGGCTTTCCTGCAACAACAGGGGTTAACATTTATTGAACGAAATGCCAGAAATCGCCATGGTGAAATTGATCTTATCATGCGTGATAGTACTGGTTGGGTATTTGTTGAAGTACGTTTTCGCCAAGATAAGCAATATGGTGGAGCACTGTTATCAATTGATCGGTACAAACGCAGAAAACTGATTGCCACCGCTAAATATTGGCTTGCCGAAAAACAAGAAAGCTTCGAAACTACCGCATGTCGTTTTGATATCTGTGCGATTACTGGTCGTCAGTTTGAATGGATACAGAATGCCTTTAACGATAGTGAACATGTTGGTTAATTTCACAGGAAAATAAGCAAGTGCTGGATAGAATTAAAGTCTGTTTTACAGAAAGTATTCAAACTCAGATAGCAGCGGCAGAAGCATTGCCGGATGCAATATCACGGGCAGCAATGATGATGGTTCAATCACTGCTAAATGGTAATAAAATTTTGTGCTGTGGAAATGGTGCTTCAGCGGCAACAGCACAACGTTTTGCCGCGAGTATGATCCATCGGTTTGAAACTGAGCGTCCGAGTCTTCCCGCACTCGCACTAAATACGGACAATGCCGTTTTAACCGCGATTTCTGGTAGCAAACAACCAACTGAAATATATGCTAAACAGGTGAGAGCACTGGGTCAGCATGGTGATGTTTTAATGGCTATCTCAACACATGGAAATAGTAGCGATATTATCAAAGCGGTTGAAGCTGCTGTGACGCGGGATATGACGATTGTAGCACTGACGGGTTATGATGGTGGCGAGCTAGCTGGCCTCTTAGGCCCTCAAGATGTGGAAATACGCATTCCATCACAACGTAGTGTCAGGATCCAAGAGGTCCACCTTCTTACCGTGAATTGTCTTTGTGATCTCATCGATAATACACTTTTCCCCCATCAGGATGATTAAGGAGCAAAAATGCGATTACTCCCAATAGTAGCCATTGTTGTCAGCATGACAATGCTACAAGGCTGTATTGGCGCTGCCGTTGTTGGTTCAGCGGCGGTTGCCACCAAAAGTGCGACAGATCCTCGTACGGTCGGTCAGCAAGTTGATGATGGCACGTTAGAAGCTCGTGTCAGTGGTCAACTCAACAAAGATAAAGACATTACAGGCAAAGCGCGCATTATTGCGACAGCATATAAGGGAAATGTTCTGCTAACCGGCCAAAGTCCTGATATGTCATGGGCTGAGCGAGCGAAGCAGATAGCAGCAAATGTCGAGGGAACCAATGCGGTTTATAATGAGGTCCGCCAAGGAGAGCCCGTTACTTTAGGAACAGCGTCAAAAGATACTTGGCTCACAACCAAAATCAAATCCAAAATTCTCACTAGCGATGCGGTGAAGTCCTCCAGTGTGAAAGTGATTACTGAAAATGGTGAAGTATTCTTGCTAGGTGTTTTAACTAAGCAAGAAGGTGATGCTGCTGCAAAAATTGCCAGTGAAACAGATGGCGTCCGTCGTGTCACGACCGCTTTTACCTATCTCAATTAATCATAAACAATAATATATTGTTATAAAAACAAAAGTCATGAGTAAAAATTCATGACTTTTTTATTTGGTCGGACCAATAGCGTTGCTTTTCAGATAATTCCTACCTCCAAGAAGGTACATCTGATTCAAGATCCAAGCCTGCCGCTTTAACACATAAGAAGAAGGTGATTCTACCTTAAATCGATGAGGATTTGGTAGAACTGCTGCTAATAGTGCAGCTTCCTCCATAGTTAATTGATTTGCTGACTTTTTAAAGAATTTTTTTGATGCCTCTTCAACCCCAAAAACCCCATCACCAAACTCAACTATGTTTAAATAAACAGTAAGGATTCGTGTTTTAGACCACATAACTTCCATAATAGGAGTCATTGTTGCTTCAAGCCCTTTTCTTATCCAACTTCTCCCATTCCATAACCAAAGGTTTTTTACTGTTTGTTGAGAGATAGTTGACGCGCCTTGAATCGTCTTTTTTTTACTCATATTATGCTTATAAGCCCTCTCTATCGCTTCGAGATCAAAACCCCAGTGATGAGGAAAATTTTGATCTTCGGCGGCTATTACCGCCAAATACAGATAGGGAGAAATGTGATTTTCATCAACCCACTCAGAATGAGAAACATAAGAAAAGTTTAAGTTTATCCATGCGGATATTTGCTTTTCTATCATGACGGCAGAAAATGGCACTGGTAAGAACTTAAATGCAATCACAGTCAAAAACCAAAAAGCGGCTAATGAAAGAAAAACTTTCCTTAACCAGCGCCATAATAGAGAAATTTTCACTCTCATTTAGTTGATCATGCCATTTCTAATACTTTCTCAACGAGCTTATTAATACCGATTTCAGCCTCTGAGATCGATTGAGCCAGCATATAAGCAGGTGTTGTAACGACTTTGTTAGCATGATCGACCACAATATTATCGACAGTACAGGTAATGTGCTTACCTCCCATCTTTTCAATGTGGGCAATCGTTTCCTTATCGTTACCAATTGTTAATTCAACTGATGTATTTAAAAGCTTAGGAAGCATAACGGGCGCAATACATATTAGGCCTAATGGCTTTTTCTGTTGGTGCATTTGTTGGACTAAACTTAATAGTTCTTTATTAATTTCACAGTCACTTCCTTTAACCGCGAAATCACATAAATTCTTTGCTGCACCAAAACCACCAGGAATTATGAGGGCATCTAGCTTATTTGCATCCGCAGAGGATAAAGGCGCTATTTTCCCACGAGAAATCCTTGCAGCCTCCTCCATTTGATTGCGTTTTTCTGTTTTTACTTCACCAGTAATATGATTTATAACAGTAGGTTGATCTTCATCTGGTGCAAAAAAGTGGACTTCGACATTTTTTTTACTTAAAGCTAGCATAGTTAATACTGACTCATGGATCTCGCTTCCATCAAAAACACCACATCCACTTAAAATAACCGCAATTGATTTCATATCTCGCTCCATTTGTAGTAAATTATCACTGAACCGCAAAAAGGGAATAAACATCAATCTTCATCACAGATTTTAATGAATCTTGTAACAAATTCGCTAATATTTGGTATCTTGGTATTATTCTCTTAAGCAGTAAACAGATTCTAAAGGTCTGCCCAAAAAGAAAACCATAGGTAGATCAACGATTTCCCTGGTGTTGGCGCAGTATTCGCGCACCCCAACTTCGGTTGGGGTTATTTTTTTGCACACCCGTCAACGTAGTTTCTCAAAGTTTCTATATCCGACTTCCAATCCTGTTTTAACTCATCCACCCACTCTTGTACATTATCCCACCAAGCAGGTAGTTCAGGTGATTGAATTTGTTGTGCAATTTTTTGCAAATTTTTCAATCCTACAGAGCCTGCGGCCCCTTTAATTTTATGCGCTTCTTCGACGATACCTTTCTGATCTTTTGCCACCATATTGGAATCTAAAATCGCTAAATAGCTTGGTAGCATTTTTTCAAAGACTTCGAGGCCGTCATAAATAACTTGCGGGCCAACCAACTCCATATACTGTTCCAGCATCTCACAATCTAGCACGGACTCATCAGTATCGCCGCAAACGCTTTGTATGCCCTTCTGAGGCGTTTCATTCGCATGCTCACCCCAGAACTGCTCAATGACCTGTTTAAGGGCTGAGACGGCCAATGGCTTGCTTAATACGCCATCCATGCCTGCATCGAAATACTCTTTCTTATCTTTCAAAACATTCGCCGTCAGTGCGATTAATGGAGGGAGATCCTCTTTCTGGTAGCGTTGATTCAATTCACGAGCAATATCAATTCCCGTCATATCTGGCAGTTGAATATCTAGTAGCACTAAATCGTATTCACCAGGAGCGAACATCGTTAATGCCTCTTTACCGTTCATGGCAACATCAACGGTATTTCCTAATTTCTCCAGCACAGAGCAGGCTACGACGACATTTAGCTCAATATCTTCCACAAGCAAGATATGTAAAGCAGGTAGTGGATACTCATCGTCATTGACTTGTGAATCAATCACTTCTTCTTCAATAACAGGTGCTACAATGGATAGCGTAAAAATTGAACCTTGCCCAATTTCACTTTCAACTTGAATATCCCCGCCCATATTTTGTGCGAGGCGACGTGATACCGACAGCCCGATCCCTGTGCCTGTTGCGGGTTTGCCACCCGCACTGTCTGTTACTTGGTAATACATCGCAAAAATTTTATCTAGCTCATCTTTCGGAATACCAATACCGCTATCTTGAACACGGAAGAATAGCTTATCTTCCCCTTCTCGCCAGATACTCAATTTAACTTCACCTTGCTGAGTGAACTTGACGGCGTTTCCAATGAGATTCCAGAGAATTTGACGAAGTCGGGTGCCATCTGTCAGCACTTTTTCAGGCAGTCCAGCCGCCACATCCATGACAAATTTCAACCCTTTCGGTTGAACTAAAAGACCACTGAGATTTTCTAAGTCATTGACAAATTGAGGTAAAGCAACAGGTTGATTATCTAATTGAACTTTACGACGTTCTATCTTATCCATTTCGATCACGTCATTGAAAATGTTCCCTAATGTGACCGCACTAACATGGATGGTTTTCAGATAATTCATTTGTTCCGCCGTTAGGTCGGTGTCTAACAAAATACGGCTTAGCCCGACAATACCATTGAGCGGTGTGCGAAGTTCGTGGCTAATTGTTGAAATAAATGTCGTTTTATCGCGGCTTGCGTTCTCCAATGCCTCTTGATAGCGCTTACGCTCTGTAATATCACGCCCAAAGCCCATTAGACCATGTCGCTTACCAACCCGATCATAAAACGGCACTTTACGTAGCTCAAAACACGCTTTTCTCCCATCCGGATAAACGAGCCACTGTTCATAGGTGAGAGAAACATTGTGGCGGAATACCTTTTCGTCGGTTTCCATCACTTTAGAGGCGATTTCAACATCATAAATATCTAACGGGGTTAACCCAACAAGGTGTTTTTCACTCTTGCCTGTCAACAGCTCCATTGCCCGGTTACACCCTGAAAACTCATTGTTTTCATTACGGTAATAGACCAAATCTGGCGATGCATCAAGAAACGAACGCAATAATGTGGACTGCTGCTCAAGCTCAATTTGTGTTTGCTCGCGGTGTTTCATTTCTTGTTTTAATTGCTCAAGCAATTCAAGATGCGCGCTTTCCGCTTTTTCCCGCTCAATAATTTCCTGATTAAGCTGCTCTATGTTGCCTTGCAATTGCGTATTAAGTTCAGCATCGCGCTTACGCATCACTTCCAGCTTATCGACCATGCGAGAAAGGCGCTGCCGAGACTCTTCAAGTTGTTCAACCACCACCGATAAAAAATAGACAGCTAATGGTGTAATAATTAAACCAAAGAAAATAGAGCCAACCAAATCAAGGCTATCAACTTGACCACGCAATACAATTGTCACCGCCATTTGCATTATCATTGCGAGAACAACCAATGCAGATGCGAGTAAGAGCGAAAACCGGACGAGTCCGAGCTTCATCATTAAATCGACATAATATTGCGCAAGACCGCGAAGTACTTTCATAACCACCCCTTAATATGATACTCATTGAATCATATATCAAATAAGGCAAATCCGAGTCATTGTTGATAAGAAATGTCGATCCTGCTCATCAATAAAAGGGATTTTTTGTTACTCATACGATTACCACCCCTCTTTATTCACGGTCTTTATGCTCGATACCTTATTATTCAAAAATAAAATAATACGCGATATTCTTTAATTGAAGCACGTTCCTTATCTAAAATACACTTTATTTTTCAAAAATATAAGCATTTATAATAACAAACAACTACATTATTAATTTTATAAAACAACAAAAAACAGAATAAAAAACCAGCCTAACTCTTAAACTAAAAACATTTAATTATTTAATAAGTAAAACTCGATAGAGTTAGCGCAAAAAAAATCAATTTATTGGTGATGTATATCACAGTATTTACAAAAACAAGACGTGCATCACAAAAGCATTTTTGATAAGTTTTTCTTTCTTTATCAAATAAATAACATTATTTTATCTTGCAAATAATGCTTATTACGCACTATTTGACCTAGAAAAAGAATCTCGCTAAGTTAAAACCTGACCGTGTACCGCCCTCTCTGCTGATGACGTATACATAACAATTACTCCCATACACTGTTTATTTTTTATTAAGAATAGAAACAGCGACTCATTGGCGCTGTTGTTTGGTGTGCTCAAAAGATAACCAGTAAAAAAGATGAGTAAATGAATGAATTAACCCAAAGCAATAAGCCAGAGCAATAAATAGAAGAAACCAAGATAACCCATTGAATTTATTTACAGTGAAGAGCAAAGAAGTACGCCAATACAGTTGTAGTTAAAACCTCTACGGTAGCTATTTCCTAGATATTTCGCGCTACAACTAGGCATAAAGAACCGGTTCCCTGAAAGTAGAGCAACACTCTCTATTCAGCGGAAAAAACATAGCAATAACGTTGTAGTACGAAAGACGACGGAGAATCTATGCTGTACGATAAAAGATTAGAGAAAGACAACTGTGGCTTTGGCCTGATTGCCCATATCGAAGGTGAACCTAGCCATAAAATCGTCAGAACCGCTATCCATGCACTCGCCAGAATGCAGCATCGCGGTGCAATCCTCGCTGATGGAAAAACAGGCGATGGTTGCGGCTTATTGTTACAGAAACCTGACCGCTTTTTCCATTTAGTGGCACAAGAGCAAGGGTGGCGTTTAGCACGTAACTATGCCGTTGGGATGATCTTTCTAAGTCAAGATGAAACCATTGCAGCAGATTGCCGACGTATTATTGAAGAAGAGATCTTAGATGAAACCTTAGCGATTGTTGGGTGGCGTGAAGTTCCTATTAACCGTGAAATTCTTGGCAGCATTGCACTTTCTAGCCTCCCGAAAATTGAGCAGCTATTTATCAATGCCCCTGCCGGCTGGCGACCACGAGACCTTGAAAGACGCTTATTCGTTGCCCGTCGTCGTATCGAAAAACGTATTCATGACGATGATTTTTATATCTGTAGCCTATCTAACCTTGTCACCATTTATAAAGGGTTATGTATGGCAACGGATCTGCCCCGTTTTTACCCTGATCTCGCCGACTTACGAATGGAATCTGCTATCTGCCTTTTCCACCAGCGCTTTTCAACCAATACCGTACCACGTTGGCCACTGGCCCAGCCATTTCGCTATTTAGCGCATAACGGGGAAATTAATACCATTACAGGCAACCGCCAATGGGCGCGGGCGCGCTCATACAAGTTTCGTACCCCCCTGATCCCTGATTTGCAAACAGCGGCACCTTTTGTCAATGAAACCGGATCAGATTCAAGCTCTCTCGACAATATGCTCGAATTATTGCTCAATGGAGGGATGGATCTTATTCGAGCGATCCGTTTACTTGTTCCCCCCGCTTGGCAAAATAACCCCGACATGGATGAAGATCTCAAAGCCTTTTTTGACTTCAACTCCATGCATATGGAGCCTTGGGATGGCCCAGCAGGTTTAGTCATGTCTGATGGCCGTTATGCTGCTTGTAACCTAGATAGAAATGGTCTACGCCCAGCCCGTTATGTGATTACCAAAGATAAGCTCATTACATGCGCTTCTGAAGTTGGCATTTGGGATTACCAACCTGATGAGGTGGTCGAAAAAGGCCGTGTTGGCCCCGGTGAGCTAATGCTAATCGACACCCAAGAGGGGCGTATTTTGCACAGTGCGGAAACGGATAATGACCTAAAGAGTCGTCATCCGTACAAAGAGTGGCTTGAAAAAAACGTTATTCGGTTAACGCCATTTGAAGCCATGGAGCAAGCGCAAGATGCGGTAGGGCAACGCTCCATGGACAACCAAACCCTTGCCTCATATCAAAAGCAATTTGCTTACAGCAGCGAAGAGTTAGAGCAAGTTATCCGAGTCCTTGGTGAAAATGGCCAAGAAGCCACAGGGTCAATGGGGGATGACACCCCATTTGCCGTGCTTTCACAGCGTCCACGCATTCTTTATGATTACTTTCGCCAGTCATTTGCACAAGTCACTAACCCCCCTATCGATCCACTTAGGGAAGCACATGTGATGTCGCTTGCCACCTGTATTGGGCGAGAAATGAATGTGTTTTGTGAAGCGGAAGGGCAAGCGCATCGGCTCAGTTTTAAATCCCCTATTTTGCTCTATTCTGATTTCCAGCAATTATGCCAACAAGATAGTCGCTACTATCAAACAGCCACTGTCGATATTACCTATCCACCTTCTGTTTATTCATTAAAACAAGCGATTGAAAATCTGTGCCAAGAAGCGCAGCAAAAAGTGCGTGATGGCGCCGTATTATTAGTGCTTTCTGACCGTAATATTTCACCAGAGCGCTTGCCTATTCCTGCCGCAATGGCCGTAGGTGCCGTCCAGCACTGTTTAGTTGAAAACCATTTACGTTGCGATGCTAACTTAATTGTCGAAACAGCCAGCGCCAGAGACCCACACCACTTTGCGGTGTTATTAGGTTTTGGAGCAACGGCTATCTACCCTTACTTAGCCTATGAATCACTCGCAGCAATGGCGGAAAAACAGCTGTTTGATAAGCCTCTTGGTAACGTTTTGCTGAATTACCGCAATGGTATTAATAAAGGGCTATATAAGATCATGTCGAAAATGGGGATTTCGACAGTGGCCTCATATCGCTGTTCAAAATTGTTTGAAGCCGTTGGCTTACATGAAGAAGTCACCCAAGTGTGCTTTGACGGTGTAGTCAGTCGAGTTAGTGGAGCTAACTTTAGTGACTTTGAATTAGACCTATTTAATTTATCCCGTAAAGCATGGCTACCGCGTCTACCTATAGAGCAAGGCGGTTTACTCAAATATATGCACAATGGTGAGTACCATGCCTACAACCCTGATGTGGTAAAAACCTTACAGCAAGCCGTCCACAGTGGTGACTACAATGATTATCTAAAATATGCGCAACTGGTGAATAATCGCCCAGTCACGACGTTCCGTGATTTACTCGCCTTAAAATTTTCAGATAATGGAATTTCGCTGGACGATGTAGAGCCTGAAGAAGCGCTATTTTCACGTTTCGATACCGCTGCAATGTCGATTGGGGCATTAAGCCCAGAAGCACATGAAGCGTTAGCCATCGCAATGAACACGCTCGGTGGTTTTTCCAATTCAGGCGAAGGTGGAGAAGACCCCGCACGCTACGGTACACAAAAACGTTCACGTATCAAACAAGTCGCTTCTGGGCGTTTCGGCGTCACTCCGGCTTATTTAGTCAATGCTGATGTCATTCAAATCAAGGTGGCTCAAGGCGCGAAACCGGGTGAAGGTGGGCAATTACCGGGAGACAAGGTCACCCCGTATATTGCACGTTTACGTTATTCCGTGCCCGGTGTCACCTTAATTTCACCACCACCACATCACGATATTTATTCAATTGAAGATTTGGCACAGCTTATTTTTGACCTCAAACAAGTCAACCCTCACGCTCTTATTTCCGTCAAACTGGTATCTGAGCCGGGTGTTGGCACTATAGCGACAGGGGTTGCAAAGGCATATGCTGATTTGATCACCGTCGCAGGTTATGATGGCGGAACTGGAGCGAGTCCAATTACCTCGGTTAAATACGCTGGGTGCCCATGGGAGCTTGGCCTTGTAGAAACGCAGCAAGCTCTTGTCGCCAATGGGTTACGTCATAAAATTCGGCTACAAACAGATGGCGGCCTAAAAACGGGCCTTGATATCATCAAAGCCGCTATATTAGGCGCCGAAAGCTTTGGTTTCGGCACAGGCCCCATGGTTGCATTAGGTTGCAAATACTTACGCATATGCCATCTCAATAACTGTGCAACCGGTGTTGCAACACAAGATGATTCCCTGAGGCAACATCACTATCATGGGTTACCTGAGCGGGTGATTAATTACTTTCGATTTATTGCAAGGGAAACCCGCGAGCTAATGGCGGCATTGGGTGTGACTAAACTGACTGATTTAATTGGTCGCACAGATTTACTTGAAATTATTGAAGGTACTACGGCAAAACAGAGCAAAATTAACTTGCAAAGCCTATTAGCGACGAGCGTACCACAGGCTGGCACAGCGGTGTTTTGTACTGAAAAGAACCCTTCTTTTGATGAAGGTTTATTAAACCAACGTATTTTACGTGATGCAGAGCCTTATTTAGCCCAAAAACAATCAAAAACCTTTTTCTACGATATCATGAATACCGATCGTTCCGTTGGTGCCGCACTCTCTGGTGAAATTGCTCGTCGTTTTGGTGACCAAGGCTTTGCAGCAACGCCGTTACAACTCTATTTTACAGGAACAGCGGGGCAGAGCTTTGGCGTGTGGAATGCAGGTGGTGTCGAATTGATTTTAACGGGTGATGCTAATGATTATGTTGGCAAAGGCATGACGGGAGGGATTATCGCGATCCGTCCACCGGTAGGCTCTTCCTTTGCAACACATAAAACCACCATCGCGGGTAACACCTGTTTATATGGCGCCACAGGCGGTAAACTCTATGCAGCGGGTCTAGCTGGTGAACGTTTTGCGGTACGTAATTCAGGTGCAACCGCCGTCATTGAGGGGATTGGTGATAATGGTTGCGAATATATGACAGGTGGGATCGTCTGTGTGCTTGGTAATACAGGGATCAATTTTGGGGCTGGTATGACAGGCGGATTCGCTTATGTTCTTGACGAAGAAGATAACTTTTCACGTCGAGTTAACAATGAAATGGTTGAGTTGCTATCCGTCAATGAGTTGCCTATCCACGCAGAGCATTTACGTGGGCTCATCACTGAACATGTCCGCTTAACACATTCATCCCGTGGCGAAGCTATCTTAGCTGATTGGGAGTACTGGGTAAGCCGTTTTGCATTGGTGAAGCCCAAATCCAGTGACATCAATGCGCTCTTAGGCCATCGTAGCCGTTCAGCAGCCGAATTACGCGTCCAAGCACAGTAAGGAGAGAAAAATGAGCCAAAATGTTTATCAATTTATCGACTTACAGCGTGTTGACCCGCCGAAGAAAACATTAAATGTTCGTAAGATTGAATTTGTGGAAATCTATGAACCTTTTAGCGCGATCCAAGCACAAACACAGGCAGATCGCTGCCTTTCATGCGGCAACCCATACTGTGAATGGAAATGCCCTGTACACAACTATATCCCTAATTGGTTAAAACTAGCGAATGAAGGGCGTATTATTGAAGCTGCTGAGCTTTCTCATCAAACCAACAGCTTGCCTGAGGTATGTGGTCGAGTGTGTCCTCAAGATCGCCTATGTGAAGGCGCATGTACCCTAAACGATGAGTTTGGTGCTGTCACTATTGGTAATATTGAGCGTTATATTAATGACACTGCCTTTGCAATGGGCTGGCGTCCCGATCTTTCCCATGTTGTGCCAGTCAATAAACGTGTTGCAATTATCGGGGCTGGCCCTGCTGGTCTCGCCTGTGCCGATGTTTTAGCGCGCAATGGTGTTCAAGCAACCGTGTATGATCGCCACCCTGAAATTGGGGGATTACTCACTTTTGGTATCCCTGCCTTCAAGCTCGAAAAAGAGATTATGTCTCGCCGTAGAGAGATTTTCACCGCTATGGGAATTGAGTTCAAACTGAATACGGAAATTGGCAAAGATCTGCCTTTAAGTGATTTGCTCAATGAATATGACGCCGTATTTATAGGTACAGGAACTTATCAATCAACTAAAGGGCAGCTAGCCAATGAAAATGCCCATGGCGTCCATGATGCCTTGCCGTATCTGATTGCCAATACGCGTCATTTAATGGGGTTTGAGGAGTTACAGGATGCACCTTATATCGACCTCAGCAATAAGCATGTTGTCGTGCTTGGTGGTGGTGATACTGCAATGGATTGTGTCCGTACTGCTATTCGGCAAGGTGCAAAAAGAGTTAGCTGCGCTTATCGTCGAGATGAAGCGAGTATGCCAGGGTCGCCTAGAGAGGTAAAAAATGCGCGTGAAGAAGGCGCTGAATTTTTATTTAATGTGCAGCCAGTCAGTATTGAAGTCGATCAACAAGGAAAAGTATGTGGTGTTAAGGTGGTGAAAACCAGTATGAGCACATCTAAAAATGGTCGTGCTCAAGCTGAAATCATTGAAGGGTCTGAGCATTTGCTCCCCGCAGATGCCGTGATCACCGCCTTTGGTTTTCGTCCACATGTTATGCCTTGGCTCGCAGATCACGATGTGCAACTCGATAATCAAGGGCGTATTATCGCGAGTCATGATGCGCTTTTGGCCTACCAGACTTCAAACCCCAAAATATTTGCAGGGGGGGATATTGTCCGAGGCTCTGATTTGGTTGTCACCGCAATCGCTGAAGGGCGTAAAGCTGCCGATGGTATTTTATGTTTTATGGGAGTCTAATTGCTAACGCCTTAGTAAGCGACCGATAGGCCGTAGTGATACCCCCTCCTAATGCCAGTCAGCTAAACTGACTGGCATTTTCTTGTCAGGATATTGATCGGATTTAGATTTATGGCTTATCCATGTATTGCAAAACACCGATTTTCGCGTTTTCTAGTTTGTTTCGTTTTCAACCTAAAGCTCATCTATCTCGCGAGTCAATCTCATCACACAAATACAAACCCATAAAAAATAGTGCGGTTCGATTTATCAATAGTCATGAGAGCCGCTATTTAATTATATTAGGAATGGTTATATAACGTTCATGACAAATATTGATGAGCGGCTTCGACTACTTATTAGTAATTTTAGCTGTATGTGTTTGTCCCATCTAAAATGCTACAGCACGATACTATTTTATCTAAGCCTTAAGCTTCGTTAAATGGCTATAGAGGGTAACTCGTCTCACTCACTGATAAGGGATAATAAAGTCTACAATTCATCAGACGCTTTCTTTTCTCGATAATATTTTTCAATTATGCGTAATTACGAATAAAACCATTTGTATAAAGATAATATCAATATACAAATGGCTATCTCGAAGTGATCGCCTAAATAGGTCACTGAGAGTGTTTATCGGCATGATTTAATCGCTATCTATACCGATTATGTTGAAATAAGTGACAATATTATTGATATTTATCTCACTCAACGAATAAAAGATCAGATCCACTCTCGTGATATCAGTTGGGATTATTATATTGATGCCCAAGATATATGTGATTTTTGACTAAGAAATATAACTGTAGAAGAGGCTAGATAAAGCCAAAGTAAAAGTAGCTTTCAGTAATTATACGTATCACCCAACATCGCTAGTTGAATTATTAAAAGGTTTATCTGGCTGGAAAATTGATGCTGTAGTTCTTCTTGAACGCGATAGCAAGCAGCTTACTGATTAACTGGGTAATATAAATTGGTGTATCTCAATTAATAAGGAGTGGACAGCATCACCGATGCTAGAAGTAAGTAGACTCAATCAGCAACACCATAAAAAAATCCGATATTATATTCCTTAATATCGGATTTTATATATTCAAAGGGTCATCAGCCATTTCGCCAATTTTTTCTTTATTGATCAGCGTCGAAGATGCTCTTCCCTCTATTTTTTAACCTAGATAACTTACCAACTATTTGATAACTCTGAGAGATGGCCTACCTTTAGGGGGTGGCGTTGGTTCATCATCCGATGCTGTAGATTCATCACTTGTCGGCTCTGATTCGTGAACTAACATGATGTTATCCGCTGGGTTATCTTCAACCACTTCTGGCTCACCTGATAATTGCTCTTCATAGGCTGTTTCAGGTTCGAACATCATGCCAGCCCCATTTTCACGAGAGTAGATAGCGATAATCGCAGCCATCGGAACATACACCTGACGAGGTACGCCACCAAATCGTGCGTTAAAACGTACTTCATCATTTGTGATCTCAAAATTACCAACTGCACGCGGCGCCACGTTCAAGACAATTTGCCCATCACGAACAAATTCCATTGGTACGTTGGTATTAGGAACGGAGACATCAACTACCAAATGCGGCGTCATATCGTTATCGAGCAGCCACTCGTAATGCGCGCGTAACAGATACGGGCGTCGAGGTGTCATTGGTGCCATTTCCATCATGACACTTAGCCTCGTGCCGAAAGACGCATTTCGCGCTCTAATTCAGTCAGTGAAGCCAAAAATGCGTCACGTTCAAAAACACGTTGCATATACATTTGCAGGTGCTTGCTGCTTGAAGGCTTCAGTTCAATACCCAATACAGGTAAACGCCATAATAGCGGTGCTAAATAGCAATCAACGAGACTGAACTCTTCGCTCATAAAGAAAGGCATTTCAGCAAAAACGGGTGACACCGCAATCAGCTCTTCAGCTAATTGGCGACGCGCGTTATCGGCTTCCTGTGCACTTCCCTTCTCAATTTTGTACATCAGAGAATACCAGTCTTTTTCAATGCGATGCATCAGTTGACGGCTAGTACCACGCGCAACTGGATAAACAGGCATTAATGGAGGATGAGGGAAACGCTCATCAAGGTATTCCATGATGATATGTGGGTCATATAGGGTCAGATCACGGTCAACAAGAGTAGGAACACTCTGGTATGGGTTTAGATCAATCAGATCTTGAGGCAGATGACCTTGTTCGACATGTTCAATCTCAACGCTAACCCCTTTCTCAGCCAAAACGATACGGACTTGATGACTAAAGATGTCGGTTGGCCCTGAAAATAATGTCATTACCGAACGTTTGTTAGGAGCGACAGCCATTAAAACCTCCAAGTTGCATAAAAATGAACTAAACTGTAATAAGTTTTTTAATAATTACGAGCCCGCTCATTTTAAAATCCCCTGTGCTAAAACTTTCATTTATCCATATTGAAAGCCAGCACAACCCTCTCGCAATAATGCTGCGAGAAATAAGAAAATAAAAAGCAGTCGCATATTCTAGCAGATTTTGTGCAACTTAGGGGGATGTTGATGAAAAAATCATAACTAAATGTCTTTTAAGACAAATAAAAACATAAAAAATAGAGCATTAACATACTTAATGAAAACTTATTAGCATATAAACCTTGAAGTTAACTCTAAAGTTATCACTTTCAGAAAGAAAATGGTTTTTCTCAAAAGTGAGTAAATTACCTAAAGATCAGCAACTGAGACTAACAATATACTGTTTGCATAATTTTTATATGCAATAGATTTATATTAGCGAATCACTTACCCTTTTTCACCACAATAAATAATATTCAGTCTCTTCCAGCCTAAAAAGATAAAGCGTTACAACATATTGGATACCATTCCCCTAAAAGATCCGCTCCCCCACAACGATAAATTCAAGACAATAAAAAACCCGCCATAAAGACGGGTTTTGTCATCAATTTTATGCCCAAAGGGCAACAAATTAACGTTTGGAGAACTGTGGACGACGACGTGCTTTGCGTAGACCAACTTTTTTACGTTCAACAGAACGCGCATCACGGGTAACGAAACCAGCTTTACGCAGATCAGAACGAAGAGTCTCATCATAAGCCATCAGTGCACGAGTGATACCGTGACGGATTGCGCCTGCCTGACCTGAAATACCACCACCTTTAACAGTGATGTACAGATCCAGTTTTTCCAACATTTCAACCAACTCTAGCGGCTGACGAACGACCATGCGCGCAGTTTCGCGGCCAAAGTACTGTTCCAGTGTACGCTGATTGATTGTGATGTTACCGCTACCTGGCTTAATGAAGACACGAGCGGAAGAGCTTTTGCGGCGACCAGTGCCGTAGTATTGATTTTCAGCCATTGCCTATAATCCCGATTAAATGTCAAGAACTTGCGGTTGTTGTGCCGCGTGGTTGTGCTCGTTACCTGCGTAAACTTTCAGTTTACGGTACATTGCACGACCCAGAGGCCCTTTTGGCAACATGCCTTTAACCGCGATTTCAATCACACGCTCAGGACTGCGAGCAATCATTTCTTCGAAAGTCGCTTGCTTAATTCCACCTACATGGCCTGTATGGCGATAGTAGATTTTGTCTTCGCGCTTATTGCCGGTAACAGCAATTTTTTCTGCATTCAGAACGATGATATAATCACCAGTATCCACGTGCGGAGTATATTCCGCTTTATGCTTACCGCGCAGACGGCGAGCCAATTCAGTTGCAAGACGACCTAAAGTTTTGCCATCTGCATCAACAACGTACCAGTCGCGTTTTACGGTCTCTGGTTTAGCTGTAAAAGTTTTCATTAAAACTTACCCAATATTGAAGTTACACGTTGGTGAACACTCATGTTCATAAGCTTTGTGAGGTTCACACGACTCTTGTCCAGCAAACCTACCCCTTCGAGCAGCCTAGCCGGCATTATGCGATATTTCTTGGGAAATAAGAAAATATCGCTGTAACGTGGGGTCGCAAGATTATAGAGAAGTCAGCAATAAAAATCGACCCCAAAACACATTTTTTTTCACCACGCGGTGAACTGCGTCTTTTTTGTGCGAATAGCATGCCGGTATTTAATCGACTTAAGCCAAATGCGGGATCTTTAAATACTCTTCGCTTTGCATTTCCTGTAAACGAGAAAGGCAGCGCTGATATTCAAAGGCTAATAAATTACCTTGGTAAAGCGATTCCATCGGCACCTGTGCGTTAATGATCAACTTAACCTTACGCTCATAAAACTCATCCACTAACGCCAAAAATCGCCGTGCTGCATTTTCTTGTTTGGAATCTAACGCTGGCACATCATATAAAATGACAGTGTGATAACAATTGGCTAGATAAATATAGTCATTTTGGCTACGAGGCTCATCACACAATGTTTTAAAACCAATCGCAAGTACCCCTTCTGCGCTGCTGATAGCCTGCATTTTGCGATGATTCACTTCTAATACAGGTTGTTGTTCGCCTTGCTTACCTGCCAGCTTCACGAAAATTTCATTGAGATGCTGGCGATTTTCTTCATTTATTGGAGAGAGGAAAAGATGAGCCTGAGTTAATGTTCTTAGCCGATAATCAACCCCAGCATCAACATTCATCACTTCACAATATTTTTTAATTTGTTCAATTGCAGGTAGAAAACGAGCGCGTTGCAGACCATTACGATACAGCTCATCAGGGATAATATTGGATGTCGCAATAAGCGTGATGCCTCGGGCAAATAGCCCCTCAAGCAATGTGCCTAAAATCATCGCATCCGTGATATCAGAAACAAAAAACTCGTCAAAACAAAGGACATCCGTCTGTTTTTTAAACTCATCAGCAATAATATCTAGCGGGTTTTCTTGACCTTGCAGAGCCATCAAGTCTTCTTGGACTTTTTTCATAAACCGATGAAAATGCAAACGAAGTTTCCGGTTTCCCGGTAAACTTTCATAAAACATATCCATAAGCCAAGTTTTACCTCGGCCAACTCCCCCCCACATGTATAACCCTTGTACAGGTTCAGTCACAGCAGCATGCTTTTTGCCTAGTAGACGTTCTAAGCGCATTTTCAACCCAGAAGGCTTTTCCTTTTGTTCATTTGAAGAGGATGACGCGATCAGTTGCTGATAAATTTCATCTAAACGCTCTACAGCACGTTTTTGTACGTCATCAGGCTGGTAGTGACCTTCAGCAAGAGCCTGCTGATAACGCATAGTAGGAGACATCGGCGACATTAACTGAATAATCCTTAAAAAATTTTCGGTTTTTTTACCGTTATATGGTATACACTGCCCTTATTATAACCAGATTCATTTATTATTTAACGTCTAGTTAACGAATGCTAAATAGAGTAAGGAATTTCACCTTAGTATTCCACTCTTTAGTGATTAACAGGTATAGTTATAGGTAGCCAAGCTTAATTTCTGCGAACAGTGAAGTAAACGAAGGAGTCAGCATGACCTGGGAGTATGCACTAATTGGATTAGTTATTGGTTTCATCATCGGCGCATTAGTTGTCCGTTATGGGAACCCAAAACTTCGTCAACAAAAAACAGCACAAGCTGAATTAGACAAGAAAAACACTGAGCTAGAAGAGTACCGTAAGGAGCTAGTCGGTCATTTTGCTCGCAGTGCAGAATTACTTGATAATATGGCTCGTGATTATCGTCAGCTATATCAGCATATGGCTCAAAGCTCATCTGAGTTAATGCCAGATATGCCAGCGCAAGATAACCCGTTCAATTATCGCTTAACAGAATCAGAAGCGGATAATGACCAAGCACCCGTCAAAATGCCACCAAGAGATTATTCCGATGGGGCATCAGGGTTATTCCGTCCTATTGACGAAAAAGAGAAGTAATTATTCATTTATGCTCTAAAGTATTTGAGGGGCAGCGCGCGAACAATAGCTTCATCCAGCAAGCTGCAACTTAAAATATAACGAGTCGAACCACCAGCAAAGCAATTTGCTGGTGGATACCAAATATCATTTTCTATTTACACTAAACCAACGAGTTTGCTGCTGTAAATTAATCAGTTAACTCTATTTCACAATATATCGTTTCATATTAAATATTTCTTTTTATTTCAAAACTGTATAGAAATTAAGTCCTCATCTACAATACATGTAAATAGATGTAAAATAATGGATAACCGCTACCCGTTGTATGAACTTTTGCGCATAATCCATGGTCATAGTTATCAGTAAAATCAAATCTGATATGAGAAAAATATCCTGATTGGTGTAGCAAGGCTACAACCTGATAAATTTTATTCTTGAGAGAATCTACGGAATGATGAAAAGAAAAAATTTCTTTCTCACTGCAGTCGCAATGAGCCTAGGGTTATCCCTTTCAATTTTACCTTCAATTAGCAGTGCTGCTTTGCCTGCGACATTACCAGCAACGGCACAAAGCCAAAATATGCCAAGCTTGGCACCTATGCTTGAAAAAGTACTGCCAGCGGTGGTGAATATCCATGTTTCTGGTACGCGCGTTCAAAATCAGCAGATCCCAGAAGAATTAAAATTCTTCTTTGGCCCAAATATCCCTTCACAACAACAAAGTGTTAGGCCATTTGAGGGCTTAGGCTCCGGCGTTATTATTGACGCACAACAAGGCTACATTTTAACGAATAATCACGTGATTGATGGCGCGGATAAGATCCAAATCCAACTGAATGATGGGCGTGAAATTGATGTCAAACTCATTGGTAAAGACGCGCAAACCGATATTGCGTTACTGAAAATCACCAATGCGAAAGATATCAAAAACCTTACCGCCGTTAGCATGGCAGATTCAGATAAACTCCGTGTTGGTGACTTTGCCGTTGCCGTTGGTAACCCATTTGGTTTAGGGCAAACAGCGACTTCAGGTATCATTTCGGCACTGGGTCGTAGTGGTTTAAACCTTGAAGGGTTAGAAAACTTTATCCAAACCGATGCTTCTATCAACCGCGGTAACTCCGGTGGTGCTCTGGTTAACTTAAACGGTGAATTGATTGGTATCAATACCGCAATCTTAGCTCCGGGCGGTGGTAACATCGGTATCGGCTTCGCTATCCCAAGTAATATGGCGAAAAACCTCAGTGAGCAGTTAATTAAGCACGGTGAAGTAAGACGCGGTATTTTGGGTATTAAAGGCACCGAAATGAATTCAGATATTGCTAAAGCCTTTAATATCGATGCTCAACGCGGCGCATTCGTCAGTGAAGTTCTGCCTAAATCTTCTGCCGCAAAAGCAGGCATTAAATCAGGCGACGTCCTCGTGTCTGTTGATGGTAAACGTATCAACAGCTTTGCTGAGCTGAGAGCCAAAATTGGTACTAGCCAGATTGGTAAAGAGATCACGATTGGTTTGATCCGTTCAGGAAAACCAATGGATGTTAAAGTGGTTTTAGAAAACAATGAAGGCGAAGCCACTAAAGCGGAAAAACTGAGTGAATCATTACTTGGTGCAACATTATCTAACGCAACAGTTAATAACACCAAAGGTGTACAGATCGATAACGTAACACCTAAATCACCAGCAGCGGCTGTCGGTTTAGTGAAAGGTGACCTCATTTACGGTGTAAACGATGTTCGTGTCGAAACCATCGAACAGTTCCGTAAAGTCATTGATGCTAAACCACCAGTACTTGCTATGAAGGTTCTGCGTGGTGGTGAAACCTTATATCTGTTGATGAAAAACTAATTAGCCCTCTGTACTTCGAGTGAATGTCGGTTACATATGGCTTCCTTTAACTCGAAATATTTAGAGCGTTACACAAAATTGTTGTAAAAGATCAAAACAGGTACAGGACAAACTGCTGTGCCTGTTTTTTTATGTTATGCTCAAGTTCCCTTTATTAACATCAACAACCTGAATAATTCGATATCTTATGGTGAAAAAGCTTATCTGGGCAGCAATGCTAGGCCTATTAATCGCTATGATTATTATCGTTGCGGTTCCTTCCCTACGTCCTCAAGGCTTAGCAGATTTGCTTTATGGTAAAATAGATAGCGAACCTGTCAGTTATAATAAGGCTGTGCGTAAAGCCGCTCCAGCCGTTGTTTATGTTTATAGCAGCTCAAAAGGCAGTTTTTCTCAATCAGGTCGCGAATTGAAATCACTTGGCTCGGGTGTGATCATGAGTTCAAATGGCTATATCATCACCAATAAGCATGTGGTTGATAACCCTGATCAAATCTTAGTCGCCTTACAGGATGGCTCTATTTTTGATGCGCTATTAGTTGGCTCGGATGCTCTGACTGATTTAGCTGTACTAAAAATTGATGCAGAAAATCTTCCCGTTATCCCAATTAATAAATTCCGCGTCACCCATGTAGGCGATGTCGTGCTCGCTATCGGCAACCCATATAATATTGGTCAAACCGTCACCCAAGGGATTATCAGTGCAACAGGTCGTGTAGGGTTAAGCTCCACTCGGAGGCAAAACTTTTTACAAACCGATGCATCGATTAATTCAGGTAATTCAGGGGGAGCTTTGATTAATAGCGAAGGAGAGCTTGTCGGTATTAACACGCTTTCGTTCAGTGCAGGCCAAGGGGTTAGTTCAGAAGGCCTAAGTTTTGCTATCCCAACAGCACTGGCTACAAAAATTATGGAAAAACTGATCCGTGATGGGCGTGTGATCCGAGGTTATATTGGGATCACCGCACGTGAATTACCGCAAATTAGAACCAACAACAACAATATCGATCAGATTAAAGGTTTGCGCGTTTTCCAAGTTGCTCCCAATGGCCCAGCGGCTAAATCCGGCATTCTCCAAGGGGATATTATTTTATCCGTCGATAATAAGCCTGCAATATCAGCCGCTGAAACGATGGACTTAGTGGCAGAGATCCGCCCCGGTAGCAAAGTACCAGTAAAAATCTTACGTGATGGTGAAGTAAAAGATGTCGATGTGATCATCGAAGAGATACCTGAAGGGCAAGCGGGCTAGGCTATTTTCTGAGAGTCTCCCCCACAGCAATACAAAAAAAAGTTGTTCAATTTGAACAACTTTTTATGTTTATCTTATCGCTCTCATCCACGAATTAATCGTCAGATTTGATCCGTTCGATATTCGCGCCTAAACCACGCAGCTTATCTTCAATATGCTCATATCCGCGGTCGATATGATAGATACGATCAACCGTTGTAGTACCTTCCGCGATACAACCTGCAATGACTAAGCTTGCTGATGCACGCAAATCTGTCGCCATGACTTGTGCTCCAGTTAGCTTTTCCACACCATGGCATAACACAGTATTACTTTCGATTTCAGCATGCGCGCCCATACGAATTAATTCAGGAATATGCATGAAACGATTTTCAAAAATTGTTTCTGTGATCATCCCTGCACCCTCAGCCACTAAATTCAATAGGCTAAATTGAGCCTGCATATCTGTTGGGAAGCCAGGATGCGGTGCAGTACGCAAAGTAACCGCTTTAGGGCGTTTGCCTTGCATATCAAGACTGATCCAATCTTCGCCTACCTCAATTTTAGCACCTGCTTCGCGCAGCTTCGCCAAAACGGCATCTAGTGTATCTGGACGAGCGTTACGGCAAACCACTTTCCCTTTTGAAACTGCTGCTGCAATAAGGAAAGTACCTGTTTCAATACGATCAGGCAGTACACGATAGGTACCACCACCTAGGCGCTCAACCCCTTCAATAACAATGCGGTCAGTACCAGCACCGGTAATTTTGGCACCTAATGTATTTAAGAAATTAGCCGTATCTTCAATTTCTGGCTCGCGAGCGGCATTCTCAATAGTTGTCGTGCCCTCAGCTAATGTTGCCGCGGTCATAATAGTCACCGTAGCGCCAACACTCACTTTATCCATGACAATACAAGCGCCTTTTAAACGCCCATCAACCGTCGCTTTCACATAGCCGTCTTCTAGGATAATGTGCGCGCCGAGCTGCTCTAAGCCTGAGATATGTAGGTCAACAGGACGAGCGCCAATCGCGCAGCCTCCCGGTAAAGAAACTTCCCCGTGACCAAAACGAGCGACTAGCGGTGCGAGAGCCCAAATGGAAGCACGCATGGTTTTGACCAGATCATAAGGTGCACAGTATTCAGTGACATTTCTGGCATCAACATAAATGGAACCATTACGTTCAACTTTCGTTCCGAGTTGATTCAGCAGCTTAATCGTTGTATCGATATCCCTAAGCTTAGGTACATTTTGGATCTCTACCGGCTCTTCAGCCAACAGCGCAGCGAACAGAATTGGTAATGCGGCATTTTTCGCACCAGAAATTGTTACCTCACCTTCTAAGCGGGTAGGCCCTTTAACTAAAAATTTATCCATTCGGTTACTCTCGTATTCACACTCGCCATACTTCAAGTTGCGGATGTAATCGACTTCCTTAGTCCAGTGGCTTGCTAGAACTTCCTTTTATTGAGCGACGACAGGCAACGTGAAATATTTGGAGTATAGATTTTAAATACTGTTCGCGGATTTTTTATCAAAAACCGTTTAGCTTGCGGTCGCGAGCCCACTCTGCTGGGGTATATGCTTTTATTGAAAGCGCATGAATACGATTATCCGCGATATACTCCATTAAAGGGGCATAAACAGCTTGTTGCTGTTTGACTCTGCTCATATTTTCAAACATGGCACCGACGGCAATAACCTGAAAGTGGCTGCCATCACCATTAACAATTACCTCATCCAGAGATAGCTTATCCATCAATACTTGTTTTATTTCGTTGGGTTCCATATATGACTCAATTTTATAATCATTGGTTACGGGTATAAATAGACGTCTATCCTAAAGGATCCGTCACAATTCTTAAACCAAAGAAAACGCCTCTGGTGCACAAAAACACGCAGAGGCGCCTTTCTTTACACAAACTGACCTTAACTTAGCAATAATGACTTAACACCATAAAGCTCCATCAAGGTTGTTAGATTATCACTCATACCGACTATCTTCAGTGAGCGTTTTTCTGTTGCCAATTCGCCTTTTAGGCGCACTAGCATTGCTAGCCCTGTTGAATCAACGTGTTCCAAGCCCGAAACATCGATTTGCTCAACCTCAGCAAGTAATGATTTTCGCTTTTCCCAGAACACCAGCAAAGAGTCTCGGCCTAATGTGCCGGACAGTAACAATGCCGATGATGACTTTTCCCACGTAAGATCATGACTCATTTGACTATTTCTCTTCCAGCGTAATAGGTGCTTTCGCACTGATTTCTAACTGTTTTGTTAAGCCATCAATGCCTTGTTTACGCAGGATATCACCCCATTCGTTTTGTTTGGTCGTGATCATACTGACGCCCTCTGCAATCATATCATAGGCCTGCCAGTTACCTGTTTTACTGTTTTTGCGCCATTGGAAATCAAGGCGTACTGGTGGACGGCCATTTGGATCTATGATGGTGACTCGAATAGCAACAATGTTTTTATTCCCAATAGGTTGCTCTGGTGCTATCTGATAAGTTTGACCATGGTACATCGCGAGTGCTTGACCATAAACTTGCTCAAGATACGCTTCGAAAGCAGTAAAGTAAGCGTCACGCTGCGCAGGCGTCGCGTTCTTGTAGTAAGTGCCTAAGACTAAAGCCCCTGCATATTTAATTTGTACATATGGCAATAATTCTTCACGAACAATAGTTCTCAGGTAGTTAGGGTCTTTACGAATTTGCGGCTGCTCATTCTTTAAACGGGTAAAGGTTTTTTCAGCCGCTTCATCCATCAGCTTATACGGGTTGGTTTGATCTATCGCCATTGCAAATGGTGCAATCGCTAACATTGCTATCATCATTAAGCGCTTAAACATAAGTTATTCCTTCTAAATTCGTCTTAACATCGAATCAATTAGCAGCAGGAGCAGGTTGAGATTCAGCGCCTTGGCTATCGCCGCTCTTATACAAGAATTGACCTATCAAATCCTCTAAAACCATCGCAGGTTTGGTATCTTCAATACGTCCACCATCTTTCAATAATTCTGCATCGAGACCTTCACCATAGGGCCCGATATTCATCGCAATATATTGCTCACCGAGTAAGCCGGAAGTACGAATAGATAATGAGCTGGTATCAGGAATATTATTATATTCACTTAGTAGGTCAATTTTAACATCAGGCACATAGGTCTCTTTGTTAAGCGTAATGCTAGCAACGCGCCCAATCACAACGCCCCCCACTTTCACTGGGGAACCTTCTTTTAAGCCACCAATATTTTCAAAAGAGGCCGAAATCTGATAAGTCGATTGGCTACCGAGCGATTTTATATCCGCCACTTTTAGGCACAGAAAAATAATTGCCGCAATCGCTAGCAATATAAAACAACCTACCCATACTTCACTTTTTTTACTTTGCATGACTTAGTTCCCAAACATCAGTGCTGTAAGTACAAAATCTAGACCAAGAACCGCTAACGATGCATGGACCACGGTTCGTGTTGTCGCTTGGCTAATCCCTTCCGATGTTGGGATAGCGTCATAGCCGTTGAACAACGCAATCCAAGTCACCGTTATGGCAAACACTAAGCTCTTGATAAAGCAATTTACAATGTCCATCCGCCAATCAACGGAGGATTGCATTGAGGCCCAAAAGAACCCTTCATCAATCCCTTTCCAATCAACGCCAACCAATGCACCACCTAGGATACCTACTGCAACAAATATCAGTGATAGCAATGGCATGCTAATAAAACCAGCCCAAAAACGCGGTGCTATCACTCGACGAAGAGGATCCACCGCCATCATTTCAAGGCTAGAAATTTGTTCTGTTGCTTTCATTAAGCCAATTTCAGCCGTCAATGCTGAGCCTGCCCGCCCTGCAAACAAAAGGGCTGTCACAACCGGACCAAGTTCACGCAACAAAGATAGTGCCACCATCATACCAAGGCTGGCTTCCGCGCTAAACGTTGTCAGAACTAAATAGCCCTGTAACCCAAGCACCATACCAATAAATAGCCCTGAGACAGCAACAATCAAGAGTGATTGCACACCAACAGCATATAACTGCTTAATTAATAATGGCCACTGCTTGGAAAACTCAGGTTTCCCAATTAATGAGCGAAATAGCATATAACCCGCTCGCCCAAAGGCCGAAAAAATTTCAATCCACCGACGTCCGAGGGCAGCAATTGCCTCTACTATCATCTTATTTTACCCTAATAAATCAGCCAGATAATCATTGGCGGGGAAACGGAACGGTACAGGCCCGTCAGCAATACCATCTAAAAACTGCCTAACACGCGGGTCTTGGTTGTTACGTAGTTCATCCCCCGTTCCTTTCGCAATCACATGCTGCTGAGCCACAATATAGGCTTTATCCGCAATGCTCAGTACTTCAGGAACATCATGAGAAACCACAACACAAGTCACGCCTAACGCCTGATTAAGCTCATCAATCAATTTGACCAAAACTCCCATCGTAATGGGGTCTTGCCCAACGAAAGGCTCATCAAACATGATCAGTTCAGGATCAAGTGCAATCGCTCGAGCTAGTGCAGCTCGTCTTGCCATCCCGCCTGATAACTCTGAAGGCATCAATTTCGCAGCACCACGCAAACCAACCGCCTCTAGTTTCATCATCACCGTTGTGTGGATCAATGACTCGGGTAAGTTGGTATGTTCACGCAGCGGAAATGCGACGTTATTGAACACATTCATATCCGTAAACAGCGCACCAGACTGGAAAAGCATGCTCATCTTTTTACGCGACTGGTACAATTTTGAACGTGATAACGCTGGAATATTATCACCATCAAACCAAATTTCACCTTGTTCTGGGCGTAACTGACCACCAATGAGACGTAATAAGGTGGTTTTACCAATCCCTGAAGGCCCCATAATTGCCGTTATCTTACCGCGTGGTACGGTTAGGTTAATATCCTCGAATATTTTCCGACTACCACGGGTAAAAGACATGTTACGTACTTCAATTAAGTTGTCTGTCTGTGCTTGCATTTGTTTGATAGCTCATTACACCATGAATTTTGTCTTTTAGACGCACCAAGAGCACGATCTTACAGAAAGATAAACCGAAAATCGTCTAATATCGCATCTGATTGTATTTATAGTATTATAACGTTCGAAATATTTCTGTTGATGTTCAAAATGTGTATTTATATAACTAAAGGGAACATAAAACAGTTCAACGACTTATAATTAACCAGATTTTTACGCAATTAAAGCAGATAGCTCTTAGACTTTAAAAATTTGTTATCGTTTGAGAATACTAAAGTTTATCATCTTTTATTTGGTTTATGATGCTAATAAATGCAAAGCGCTCTTTGACTTAAGTTTTTGTTAATCACAACACCGTTAGTATTCATTAAAGTACAATGAATATTCGACTAATTTGACAAAGCACTTACTGATAGTAAGTATTCGTTATACAATTCGCGCTCGCTAATCCGATTAACTGAAAAGCTACGCATGGAACAGAAAATGTCAAACATCGATTTTCAGCAAGTAGGCAAAGAAGTTCTCCATATCGAAAGTGAAGGCCTAAAAAACTTAGAACAATATATCAACGATGACTTTACTCACGCTTGCCAGCGCATTTTTGCCTGCCAAGGGAAGGTTGTTGTGATGGGCATGGGGAAATCGGGACATATTGGGCGAAAAATTGCAGCAACATTAGCCAGCACAGGTACCCCTTCTTTCTTTGTTCACCCCGGAGAAGCCAGCCATGGTGACTTAGGGATGATCACTAATAAAGATATTGTATTGGCGATTTCTAATTCAGGAGAGTCAAGTGAGATCCTTGCGCTGCTGCCTGTTTTAAAGCGAATTAAAGTTCCGCTGATCTGTATGACCAATAATCCCAATAGCAGTATGGGCAAATATGCAGATATCCATCTATGCATCAAAGTACCAAAAGAAGCTTGCCCACTGGGACTTGCACCAACCACCAGTACAACAGCAACGCTGGTAATGGGGGATGCTTTAGCTATTGCGCTACTGACGGCAAGAGGCTTTACGCCAGAAGATTTCGCCCTTTCCCACCCAGGTGGCGCACTAGGGCGCAAACTTTTACTACTAGTTCGTGATTTAATGAACGTTGGCGATGATATTCCGCATATTCCTCAAACAGCAACGTTACGTGAAGCTTTAATTGAGATTACTCGCAAAAAATTGGGTATGACGGTTATTTGTGATGACGAAATGAATATTGCTGGTATTTTTACCGACGGTGATTTGCGTCGTATTTTCGACATGGGCATCGATCTTAATAATGCCAAAATCGCCGATGTAATGACCCGTGGTGGAATTAGAGTGTCACAGAATATGCTAGCAGTAGAAGCACTCAACCTAATGCAGTCTAAACATATTACTTCGTTAATGGTTGCTGAAGGTAATAAATTAGTGGGTGTCTTGCATATGCACGACCTCTTACAAGCAGGCGTGGTATAAAAAGGAATGATTATGGATCCGCACTATCAGGATACCTGTTATGGCCCAGTCGCCGAGACAGTATTGCAGAAAGCCGCTAAAGTTAAATTATTAATCTGTGATGTCGATGGCGTTATGTCTGACGGACTGATTTATATGGGTAATAACGGCGAAGAACTCAAAGCCTTCAATGTCCGTGATGGATACGGTATTCGCTGCTTACTCACCTCTGGTATCGAAGTGGCGATTATCACCGGTCGAAAAGCCAAATTGCTTGAAGATCGCGCGAAGACATTAGGGATTACATATCTTTACCAAGGTCAAAGCGATAAGCTTTTGGCGTATCATGAACTGTTAGATACACTGAAGATAACAGAAGAAGAAGCGGCCTATATTGGGGATGACCTTATTGATTGGCCTGTTATGGCAAAAGTTGGGCTATCGGCAGCGGTTGCTGATGCACATCCATTATTACTACCAAAGGCAGATTACGTCACACGTCTTGGTGGGGGTAAAGGGGCGGTACGTGAACTTTGCGACCTCATCCTTCTAGCGCAAAATAAACTGGAAGAAGCTAAAGGCTTATCGATTTAAAGAATAAAGACACCCATGAGTAACGCTAAAAAGTGGTTAATTATCCTGTTATCATTGATAGCACTTGGTCTGATCGGCTGGAACCTTGCCGGTCTTGACACAGACACGCCCACAAACAGTGTCCTTGATAACAGCCAACCTAATTATCAAACCGATGATTCAGTGACATTTGTCTATAATCCAGCGGGTGATTTGGCCTATAAATTAGTATCAGATAAAATTGATAATTATACGGCTGAAAAAATCACTTGGTTTGCTAACCCTGTTTTAACAACATACAACGAAGTCGGTGTACCCACTTGGACTGTACGGGCGCTAAAAGCCAAGTTAACAAATGATAGAGTGCTCTATCTGTATAACGATGTACAGGCCGATAGTTTAAGCCCGGATTCCCAAATCCAACGGATTTCAACCCAAAGTGCCGTCGTTAACCTGATAACACAAGATGTTTCATCAGATGACAAAGTCACTATTATCGGGCAAGGCCTTAATTCTACCGGTCTAAAAATGCGCGGTAACCTGCGCTCAAGAACCGCAGAGTTAATTGAAGATGTAAAAACACATTACGTGCTACAAAAAGAAGAGCAAAAAAATGAATCAAGTAAATAAAAAGCGTTTTATTCAAGGAGCCGTTGCCAGCGCAATTTTTGCTCTTAGCGTACCAGCTTCTGCATTAAAAACTGACACGCAACAGCCAATGACGATTAATTCAGTCAAGCAATCCCTTGATTTAGAAAAAAATGTCACCACATTTACTGATGATGTCGTTATTAAGCAAGGCTCTATTGATATCCGAGCAAATAAGGTGGTTGTGACGCGCCCTAGCAGTAATTCAGATAAAATTACGATAGAAGCGTTTGGTAACCCAGTGACCTTCTATCAATTACAAGATGATGGTAAGCCAATTAAAGGCCGAGCGTCAAAAGCACGCTATGAGGTAGATAAAGAGCTCCTCACATTAACTGGCAATGCTTATCTTGAGCAGTTAGACAGTAATATTAAAGGTGATAAGATCACCTATATCGTGCCAACGCAGCAAATGGAAGCGTTTAGTGACAAAGGGAAACGTGTCACGACAGTATTATTGCCATCACAGCTACAAGAAAAAGGCCCAGCGGCAAACAACGGAAAGAGTAAATAATCGTTATGGCGACATTAACCGCAGAGAATCTGGCAAAAGCCTATAAAAAACGCAAGGTCGTTGAAGATGTTAGCCTTGAGGTGAAATCTGGCGAAATTGTTGGTCTTTTAGGCCCTAATGGTGCGGGAAAAACGACCACCTTTTATATGGTCGTCGGCATCGTCCAGCGGGATGCAGGCAAAATTACCATTGATGGTGAAGATATTAGTCTCCTTCCGCTTCATGAACGTGCGCGCCGTGGTATTGGCTATCTTCCTCAAGAGGCGTCGATTTTCCGTCGTTTGAGTGTTTATGATAATCTAATGGCAGTGCTAGAAATACGCCATGACCTCAACACTGAGCAACGCAAAGAGCGTGCAGAAGAGTTAATGGAAGAATTTAGCATTACCCATTTGCGTGATAGCATTGGCCAATCGTTGTCTGGTGGGGAACGTCGCCGCGTAGAGATTGCTCGTGCATTAGCAGCAAACCCGAAATTTATTCTATTAGATGAACCGTTTGCAGGTGTTGACCCGATTTCGGTATTAGATATTAAAAAAATTATCCAACATTTACGTGATTATGGCTTAGGAGTACTCATCACTGACCATAACGTACGTGAAACGCTCGATGTTTGTGAAAGAGCCTATATTGTCAGTCAAGGGCACTTAATTGCTCATGGCACACCTGAAATGATCCTAGAAAACGAACAAGTAAAACGGGTATATTTAGGGGAAGGTTTCCGGTTGTAAGTCATTGGTTAAGCATTCAATTGAGGTGGAGATAAAAGCACATTCATGAAGCAAAGTTTGCAGCTCAGAATCAGTCAACAACTTGCAATGACTCCTCAATTGCAACAGGCTATCCGTCTGTTGCAACTTTCTACGCTTGAGCTACAACAAGAGATCCAACTCGCCCTAGAAACTAACCCGCTTCTGGAACAAGAAGAAAACGCCTCTGACTTAGACTCCCTTGATAGTCTCGATATTCATACTGACAGCAGTGAAATCGATACTAAAGATGCCCTTGAAAAAGGTGATATGCCAGATGAGCTTCCTTTGGATGCGAATTGGGATGAAATTTATACTGCGGGTACGCCATCGGGTACAAATAATGACTATAGCTTTGATGAGTTACCCGTCTATCAAGGGGAAACCACACAAACGCTGCAAGACTATTTGTTATGGCAATCTGAATTAACGCCTTTTACAGACACAGACAGAGCGATTGCTACCGCGATTATTGACTCAATTGATGATTCTGGCTATCTGACAACGCCAATAAAAGAGATCCACGAAGGTATCAATAACCCAGATATCACACTTGAAGAAGTGGTCGCTGTTTTAAAACGCATTCAGCATTTTGATCCGCTTGGTGTGGCAGCACAAGATCTGAAAGAGTGCTTATTGATCCAGCTATCCCTTTACCCAAAAGGTACTGACGGGCTAGATGAGGCTCGGTTGATTATTAGTCAACATATTGATTTACTGGCTAATCGTGATTTTCGCCAGCTCAGTAAACTCACCCGTCTAAAAGAGGATGCTTTAAAAACCGCTATTGACCTGATATTGACGTTGAACCCTAAACCGGGCCAATCTATCAATACCGGAGAGTCGGAATATGTTATTCCCGATGTTTTGGTGAAAAAAATCAACGGGCACTGGCAAGTTGAATTAAATACAGATAGCATCCCTAAATTAGGTATCAATAATCACTATGCTTCTTTGATAAAAGATTCCGTGAACGAAAGTGATTCACAATATATTCGTAGTCACTTACAAGATGCCAAATGGCTGATAAAAAGCTTAGAAAGCCGTAATGAAACTTTGTTAAAAGTGGCGACTTGTATTGTAGAACAACAACAAGAATTCTTTGAGTTCGGTGAAGAGTACATGAAACCCATGATATTGGCAGATATTGCTTATCAGGTGGATATGCACGAATCAACGATTTCGAGAGTGACAACTCAAAAGTTTCTCCATAGCCCGCGAGGAATTTTCGAGTTGAAGTATTTTTTCTCTAGCCACGTCAGTACCGATACAGGAGGTGAAGCCTCTTCAACGGCAATACGTGCGTTAGTGAAAAAACTGGTTGCTGCTGAAAACCCAGCAAAACCATTAAGTGACAGTAAATTGACAAGCATGCTAGCCGAACAGGGCATTCAGGTTGCACGTCGAACTGTCGCTAAGTACCGTGAATCGTTATCTATTCCGCCCTCAAACCAACGCAAACAGTTGGTTTAATTGATAAAATAAGGAAGGTTGTATGGAATTTCAGATTACTGGACACAATATTGAAGTCACCCCTGCATTACGTGAAACTGTTGAGAAAAAGATCAGAAAATTGGAACAATTGTTTGATCGCATTAACGGTATTCAAGTCATTCTGAAAGTTGAAAAAGTTCAGCAAATTGCTGAAGCAACTGTGCAGGTTAATGGTGCTGAACTCCATGCGTCAGCGGAAGAAAGTGATATGTACGCTGCAATTGACCAACTGGTAGACAAACTGTCACGCCAATTAACTAAACATAAAGAAAAACTGAGACAACACTAATACATTTATGGTGAAATCACAGGTTGATTTCAGGCCTTCACCAGACCTTCAATGTTTAGTGGCGGTCATTAGGGATTGTAAAAATAAGCGTCGAAAGCCAAACGGTTGGTTTTCAACGTATGAAACAATGCGAACAACAGTATGCGTTCTCAGTTTGTTAACAACAATCCCAAATCATACTGTGGTGTATAACTAATAAATGGCTTAAACCAGATGGTGGCATACACCATCTGGTTTTGTAGTCCTAAGTGAACAATAAAATGAACAGTGATATAGAAATCCAATTAAGCGCCGTATTATCTTCAGCTTGTACACGCAATAACCTTACTTGTACTAGTAAAAAAAGAGCACTTGAGATTATTAGTGAACTGGCTGCCGCAGAGTTGGGATTAGCGGAAAACACGGTATTTGAAGCTTTACTCACCAGAGAAAAAGTAGGAACAACAGGTATTGGCGGAGGAATCGCCATCCCTCACGGCAAGCTAGCAGAAGGTGAACATACACAAGCTGTTGGTGTTTTTTTGCATCTGGAAGAGCCAATCGCCTTCGATGCCATTGATAACCAACCTGTTGATCTGCTTTTTGCGCTATTAGTGCCCGCAGATCAGTGTAAAACGCATCTACACACTTTATCATTAATCGCGAAAAAATTAGCCGACAAATCTCTTTGTAAGCGTCTGAGATCGGCACAAAGCGATGCAGAGTTATATAGTATTATTACTGAGTAGCCTATAATTAAATAACTTCGTCATCACAGGGTTACATGTCTATGAAATTTTGATATTTTCTATATAGCTGTACTGACATAGACTGTGATGTTCTGATAAGTAAGCAAACGATCTATTCAACTATCGGGGTCCTATGATCACCGAAAAGAAACAAAAGGGAGTTAGCTCATGGTGCTGATGATTGTCAGCGGCCGTTCCGGTTCGGGAAAATCCGTTGCCTTACGTGCGCTGGAAGATATGGGTTTCTATTGTGTGGATAACCTGCCGGTTGTGCTGCTTCCAGAACTGGCCAATTCACTCGCAGATCGTAATATTTCAGCTGCTGTGAGCATTGATGTGCGTAATATGCCTGACAACCCAGAAATCTTTGAAGAGGCTTTAGGTAGATTACCTTCTAGCTTTTCGCCGCAATTGCTATTTCTGGATGCCGATCGCAACACATTAATTCGCCGCTATAGTGATACTCGTAGATTACATCCACTTTCGAGCAAAAACTTGTCACTTGAAAGTGCTATCGATGAAGAAAATGAGCTTTTAGAGCCTTTACGGTCACGCGCTGATTTAGTGATTGATACCTCAGAAATGTCAGTCCATGAATTAGCCGAGATGCTCAGAACGCGTTTGATGGGTAAACGTGAACGAGAGCTAACCATGGTATTCGAATCTTTTGGTTTCAAACATGGTATTCCTATCGATGCAGACTATGTTTTCGATGTGCGCTTTTTACCGAACCCACATTGGGATCCGAAATTGCGCCCAATGACAGGCCTCGATCGCCCTGTTGCCGCATTCCTCGATAGGCACACAGAGGTACACAACTTTATTTATCAAACACGTAGCTACCTTGAATTATGGCTGCCTATGCTTGAGACCAATAACCGTAGTTACCTCACGGTGGCAATCGGCTGTACCGGAGGGAAACACCGTTCGGTCTATGTCGCTGAGCAATTAGCTGATTACTTCCGTTCTCGTGGTAAGAATGTACAATCTCGCCACAGAACCCTAGAAAAACGCAAGTAATGACCTTAAAAGCGACAATCACATTAAAAAACCGGCTTGGTATGCATGCTAGGCCGGCAATGTTACTTTATGAATTAGTTAAAAAATTTAACTCTAAGGTTATTTTACGCAATAATAATCAGATTGAGGCTGAGGCCGATAGCGTTATTGCGATGTTGATGTTAGACTCAGAGCAAGGAAGTACCATTGATATTGAGGTTAGCGGCCCTGATGAGGATCAGGCTTTATCCGCGATTATTAACCTGTTCGAAAGTGGATTTGATGAAAGCTAGTATAATCCACCATTTATTTATGAACTAAATATCAATAATTTTACAAGTATTGGCTCAAAGATCGTGATCATGATCTCTTCCTTTTGGAGCTTGAAGAGCCTAATATTTTATACAATTTTATCACAGCGACACCCCCTACCTTATTGGGTGGGGGGTGTTTGCTTTGTACGTCTCTATTGGAGTGTGGTATGACAAAGCCAACAATTATTATCAATGATTTAGATGCAGAACGCCTAGATGCACTGTTGGAACAAGCAGCTTATGCGGGTACCCCAGTTGCTGACGCACTGAATGATGAACTTGATCGTGCAGACATCCTGTCACCACAGGAAATTCCTGCCGACGTCGTCACAATGAACAGTACGGTGCGTTTTCTTGATTTGATTAGCAATGAAGAACGCACACGCACTTTAGTTTACCCAGCCTCTTTAAAAGATAGTGCTGAGCAGCTCTCTGTTATGGCGCCAATCGGTGCGGCTTTGCTTGGTCTGCATGTTAATGATGAGATCAGTTGGGCATTGCCTAATGGTGTTGAAACACGCGTAAGAGTACTCGAAATTATTTATCAGCCAGAAGCCGCGGGTGAATACCATCGTTAATGGTATAAAATCGCCTAACTTAGCAATAACATCAATGTATTAAATAAGCAGGCTGACGTTAACAGAATAAAAAATGGGTTTTCCACGATAGGCTTTGCAGGCAAAGCGCTTGAAGCCACTTTATCAGGCAAAAAATAAATCTATTCTGTTTATTGATAAGGCACTTCAAAAGGAGTGCCTTATTCATTTGAGCAAATTACTCTCCCGCAATACTCATTTCAGGTAACAATACAGAGCCACACTGAATATTACTGCGAGTTTCAATATCATCGGCAATCGTGACGATATTTGCCCACATATCTTTTAAATTACCTGCTATTGTGATCTCGCTGACAGGATATTGGATCTCACCATTTTCCACCCAAAAACCGGAAGCACCACGTGAATAATCTCCGGTGATCCCACTGACCCCTTGCCCCATCAGTTCAGTAACAACCAGTCCTGTTCCCATTTGTTTTAGCAATGCTTCGAATGACAGCCCCTGACCAGCAATACGCCAGTTATGGATCCCTCCAGCATGCCCTGTACTTTGTAAGCCTAACTTTCTGGCTGAATAAGAGGTCATTAGCCACGTTTGCAACACACCATTTTCAATAATATTGCGCTCAGTGGTGCGAACCCCTTCACTGTCGAATGGCGATGACGCTAATCCACCGATTAAATGCGGCTGTTCAGTGATGGTTAACCAATCAGGTAAAATTTGCTTACCTAAGCTATCGAGTAGAAAAGAAGATTTGCGGTAAATACTACTTCCACTAATTGCCCCAACAAGATGACCAAACAACCCTGTCGCCACTTCAGCAGCAAAAATAACAGGTGCCTTCATCGTTGGCAGCTTTCTCGGTGAGAGGCGTGCCAATGTACGACGAGCGCACTCTTGCCCCACCCATTCAGGCGATTTCAAAGCACTTAAGCTGCGCCCGATGGTATAAGCATAATCACGTTCCATTTCACCATTTTGCTCTGCGATCACACAACTTGACATCGAATAACGGCTTGAGCAATAGCTTTGTAGCATACCGTGAGAGTTACCAAAAACCCGCACGCCATAATGACCATTAAAGCTTCCCCCTTCCGTATTCACAATACGCGGGTCAACCTTAAGTGCCGACATTTCCGCTTGTGACGCCAATTTAATTGCTTCTTCAGGAGTGATATTACTGGCTTGGAATAGTTGTAAATCAGGGGCATCAAAGGCTAATAGTGACTTCTCAGCAGGGCCTGCACATGGGTCTTCCGATGTGTAACGGGCAATGTCTACCGCAGCTTGTACTGTACGCTCAATCGCTTCGGGGCTTAAATCTGTTGAAGAGGCGCTCCCTTTACGTTGGTTGTGATAAACGGTGATCCCAAGTGCGCCATCACTATTGAATTCAACATTTTCGACTTCTCCTTGACGGGTACTGACACTAATTCCAGTGCTTTTGTTCACAGCAACTTCAGCGGCATCACAACGACTTTTTGCAAAATGAAGCGCCCGTGCAACCGCCTCTTCTAAATTTTTACGTTGTTCGCTGACTTGTTCAGTTAAATTCATCGATTCAATCCACATAAAATGGGGGAAACCCGGCTTTTTTTACACCAACTCACAAATGTCGGGTGTCATCAGGGCTTTTTCCCAGTTACAATACATAATATATGAATGTTAACATCCACAACGCGGCAGGTCATGCAATTACACGCTGCGTTCTGTAAAAAGGAAATCGATATATGGCCAAACAGCCTGAAGACTGGCTGGATGATGTCCCAGCGCCGCAAGATGAAGACGATGATGAGATCATTTGGGTCAGTAAAAACGAAATTAAACGCGATGCTGAAGTTCTCAAAAAACTGGGGGCCGAACTTGTTGAATTAAGCAAAAATGAACTTGAGCGCATTCCACTTGATGCTCAGTTACTCGATGCCATTGAACTGGCACAAAAAATCAAGCGTGAAGGTCGTCGTCGCCAACTACAATATATTGGTAAGTTGCTACGCTCTCGAGACGTTGACCCCATCACAGAGGCTTTAGATAAACTGAAAAATCGCCATAATCAGCAAGTTGTCATTCTGCATAAGCTTGAAGACCTGCGTACACGCCTTATTGAAAATGGTGATGATGTTATCGAAGAAGTCGTTGCTCTGTTTCCCCATACAGATAGACAACAACTTAGGGCATTGGTACGTAACGCTAAAAAAGAGCGTGAAGGCAATAAGCCACCAAAAGCCTTCCGCCAAGTTTTTCAATATTTAAAAGAGCTGTCCGAAAGCGCTTAAATCACCATCCCCTATACCACTCACAATATGCTATAGGGGATGATGTCAAAAATAGATTAAAAACTAACCCCTAAACATTGCCTTGCTTCTTTTATATCAACTTCATATTCACCCATAATGAATTTTTTAAGGTTCTCTCTGAGTACGATTGCATCAATAATTGTTTGATCTTCTAAGACACTATCAATAACCAATGTATTCCAATTTTTGACGGCTAATAGTGCTTGAGCCACCTGATTACCATAGAACGGATTATCACTCTTTAGAAAATTAGTGATATATTGTAGCTTAGGAAGTTTTTGTAAAATATTGATATGACTTTCTTCCATATAGAGAATTGAAAAAGAGAGTTTTTTTAATTTTTTTAACTCAGAAAACTCATCAGGTAGCCATCTCATTTTATGATTATAACTCATATCCAAGTGTGTAAGATGTGTTGACTTGGTTAATGCAATTGGAAAAGTATCCATTAGACAATGGCTGATATTCAGTTCATATAATTTGGGTTGTGGTGCAGTAATATTGATATTTGCATTACCCGATAGCAGTAACACCTTTAAACTTTGAAGTGCTTTGTCGATAAGAAATAAGGTTTCTTCATCTTGAAAACCAAGATCTAAATATTCTAAATTGACTACCTGATATAAAATACAAGGGAACTCGGTAAAATTACAATGGCTTAACAATAGTTTTTTCAATTGATTGAGTACAGGTAGTTCTTCGGGTAAACTTGAAATAGTGTTAAAACTTAAATCAATGGATTCTATCTGATTGATATTTAATATATCTATTGGAAATTCAGTCAACGAGCAGCACGCTAAATTAATGGATTTTAAATGGTCAGTCTGCATGCCCTTCAACGATAATTCTTTTAGCGGATTATTTGATAAATCTAGCTCTTTAATATTTTCAAGCTGAAATATTTCTTCGGGTATTTCTGTAAGATTTAGGTTAGACAAATTAAGTTTAGCATTTTTTGATGCTTTAAACTTATCTATTGCCTTCTGAACTTGACTTACTATATTACCATTTTTCTTAATCGAATTACCTTTTTTTATCGCCTCAATGATTTTATCTATTTTGATATTTTCTTCGGCGTCATCATAATACTTTCCAGATAATACGTCTTTTGCATGATACCTTAAATCTTGGAAACCTAAAAAGATACCTTTACTCCCCTTATCATAGATTGAAAAACAGTGGTCATCCGAAATAATATATTCCGCTGTGACTTTACCTGTTATATTTATCACTCCATGATTATAAATTCCTATCATGGTTTGCTCAACGGTCACATCCCCCTTGATGATAATACAAGCTCCCCCAAATGCTATGTTCTTAGCTGATACATTCCCTTTTACAATAACGGTTGGACCATAATCTACATTACTTTGAGTTAACGCATTTTCGATAATAAGGTCTTTTTCAAAAAGAATAATAGTCCCTCCCATCTCGTCTATATCATCAATTTCTAAAGAGTCCAATGTGACACTTTCTTTGACCCGTAAAAGTCGACCGTTATAATAATCCTCAAGATAACTAGGTAGAAACTCGAGATGGTATTTTTTAACACAATCGGAAAAACTGATGTTTATTCTTTCAAAAAAATTCATTTCCCTTACCTTATTTAGCATTATTTTATTATAAATAAATCTAGCTTTAGTCATAAATATTCAATTATCATTAACCTTGAGATAAATGTAAAATGATTAAACCCAATAACAGTAGAATAATCATTATTAGGATATAAATAACGTAATAATCCTAAAAAACGTTAGCTATCTTGAATTTGCTTGATAGTCATACAATGTCTCCGTATGATACTGACGTTAATCATATTCTTACCCGTATTATCGCGGCTGCTATCCCCGATAACCTTATGTGGAAGATATGGATAATTCAAGAAATCGAGCATGGCGTAGAGCCAAAAATAGAATCCACTCGCCGCGAAAAAAACGAGATCGCTTTCCCGCTGAGAAAAACTGGAAACAGATGTATGGGCGTAGGAAAAAATTATTCGCGCGACACAGCTAGGTATGGCATACCCCCAAATCAGTAACAGACAGCTTGCTCTGAAAGGTTTGGAGGAAATACATAACAGTAAATGAATATTTTATTTATTTGTAGTCGTAACCAATGGCGTAGCCCAACCGCAGAGCAAATTTGGCGCCACCATCCAAGCTGGTCGGTACGCTCTGCTGGCACCAGTAGCAATGCAAGACGCCGAATTACCGCAGATTTGCTCCGTTGGGCTGATGTTATTTTTGTCATGGAACAAAAACATAAAGATCGGCTAAAAGCCAATTTTACTCGCCTACTCGAACACAAATCACTTTATGTACTCGATATTCCTGATGAGTATCAATACATGGACCCGCAATTAATTGAGATACTTAAAGATATTGTTCCAAGTTATCTCAGCGAGTTTATCCCGTAAGAAATGACGATAAGTGAAACCTTTTTTAATTACCCTTAAAGAAGGTTTTATCACAAAATTGATTGAGCCAACATCGAACCTACCGTGTTATCTATTTTATGATTAAAAAAACATTTTATTGGCTTATTCAATATAAAAACCCATAATTCAAACACAATAGGATGTTATCAAAAATGAAAAAATGGTTAGCCTCTCTTTTTAAAAAAGGACAAGAAAATTATCCTGTCGTTTGGAATACGAATATCACGCCAATCTATCAGCATTTATTGCCTTGGATAAACGAATTATCCCCACTCCCTGAATCACTGTCTGAGCTCCCAGATACAACTGAAGTCGATGAAAATACAATTCGTTGGGCTAATGGCGCTGAAGATGGTGTATTCAGCCACCACGGAATGGGGGCTTCTGAAATCACTGCTAGCGAAATTTACACTTCACTAAAAAGAGCGCTGGAGAAAAACGACAAAGAATCGGTTTATCATTTCTATCAGCAAGTCGCCGAACAAAGCCCGTTATCTTATATCGACGATCTAATCCATTTAATCGTCGATAAACAAGAGATCCATGCGCCAAAATTGGAAGCCTTTACCGACTGGTTACTCCACAATAGCCCCGATACTAATGTGGTTAAATTGGCCATTTCCTTTACTGTGTTTTTTCCAAGTGATGAACGCCTTAAGACACTTTATTGTCTTGCTTGCCATGATGAATTCACGCTTTACACTATTATCCCAATCCATGCGATGCTCACATCCACATCTGACTATGATGCAATGTGGCTAAAGTTAGCAAAACGTGTTGAAGGCTGGGGGCGCGTACATCTTATTGAACATCTACCCGATGAAATAAGTGAGGAAACCAAGCAATGGATACTGACTACAGGCTATCAAAATAGTGTTATGGTTGAATATACCGCTTGGCACTGTGCAACCTATTGCCACTTGGCAGATGCATTAGAAACACAAAATGATAGCCAATTATTAGTAGCCTCATCCGATATTATTCAAGCGTTGCTAGGCGGTGGACCGGCACGTGATATCAATGACTATGATGATGCTTTTCGTTGTTGCTTCAATTACTTGAGCCGCATTTTAGAACAAGATTATTTATTAGACTATTATTTTACTGTACTCGGCATTAATGATTATTTTCAAGAAAATAGCGAGAAATTTGAAAATAGCACAGCCATCACTTCATTAGCACAAACTATATTGGATAACCCTATATGGGATAAATTAATCGCTCAAGGTTTAAATAGTGATGATGATATCTTATTCCGTAATAGCACCAGTATAGCCAGAGCCCGTGGTCAAGATATCTTCCCTTATCTATACGAAAAACAGTTAAATCATCCTGAGAATGATTTGTGGTTTGAGTTAATGAAAACGAACGATATAGACCAAGTCAAACAAGTGATAGCCTTAGCAGAGCAGCAGCTCCCATTAGAAGCAATATCGACAGGGCCGAGTGATAGCCTTGGTCTTGGTGCTGGCTATGCACAACATGGAAAACTTGATTTTATTTTACAAGAATTACCGCGTTTTCCTGGTGTCGGTTTATCTATGATCCTCTGTGGGTTGCAAAGCCCTGTAGTGCGTAACCGTAATATGGCTCTTAGGGCATTAGCGAATTGGAAAAGAGAAGATTGGCCTCAAGACTTAGAGCCATTGCTGACTCAATGTCATGCCATTGAGCCGGATAACGAAGCCAAGGCAAGATTTGCAGCCCTCTTACGGGGCGAGCCACTTGAAGATTAATAAAATCAGGCTGGTTGACTTCAATCAGCCTGATTTTATATTCAGTTAAATTGAGTTTTTATTGAGTGAAGTAATGTTGGGAATTCTGTATACCCTTCTCTATCAAGGAAATGCCCAGCTTCTTCCTCAATAATCACTTCGGTTTGTAATGCCTTGGCGAGTGTTTGTGATGATTGTGGTGAAACGACCCAATCATTGGTAGAGATAATTGAAATCCTTTTATCTGCTATATCAATTAAATATGGGTAATCTAATCGGCTCAACGTGTGAGGCTTTAATTCAGGTAGTGTGCTTTGCTCCTGATCAAAACCCGCTACTAAAATATAGCCACCGACTTTATTGCCTTTTGCAACCTGCTGCTCTAAAAAGCGCAATACGGTCACACACCCTAGGCTATGCCCAATAAATAGGGTATTTTCATCAATCTCAATTGCTAAGTTTTTGAGATGTTGTTGCCACTTTAATGGCTCGGGTGATAGCGGTTCAGGCATTTCAGGTACATACACTAACGCGCCTAACGACGCTAACTCAGCCTTTAACCATGGAAACCAGTTTTTTTCTGGTGAAGCGGTATAACCATGCACAATGACAAACTTCTTACCTTTCAATGACTCATTTTGAGAAACGTCATTTGCCATTTTTATTTCTCCATAACCCTAATCAGTTGGCATATACTATACCATGCATAGTTTAATGGTTATTTAGAATTTTTCGTTATATCTAGGGCGAAAATAAACTCATCTTCCCACATATCTTGTGCATCATTCATTACATCAATAATATCCGAGAATTCTATCCGCTGAGTTGATGTCATGTGGCTAAAAACAATGGTAATAGGCAGCTCTAGCCCCGCAGAGACCATATCCCAAAGGGCATCAAGATTGTGACCAAACCAATTTGGCAGCGAGAACCGTTGTGAAAATTGCAAATAAAAGTCTTCAACTGTTTTGATCTGCCGAAAGTCAAAAACTATTTTTTGGTTCATCGCTGCTATCTCTTAGTTTACCTGCTGGAAGCTTTTATAGTGATCTGTAGTGACATAAATCATGCCATCGGAGGAGTATAGCAAACGGTCTGCACCGCGGTGCCCACAGTTGTAATTGATATCAGCCTCATACCATTGGCGATTCGGAGCGATGGGTAACCGCTTCTCTCGATTAGAGAACCTATCTCCCCCAATCGCTTTCCCAGGTAGCACATCACACAGGTTCCCCTGTTTCGGCTCCCAACCAGCCTGACGAGCCGCTTTTTTCGTGATGTAAAAACTCGGCAATTGCTGATGTTTTTGCATATAGCTCACCACATTTGCCTGTTTGGTTAGTTCATCAATTTTCTGGGGATGCGGCTGTTGTTCTGTTGTTTGCGCTGGCACTGAAACAGGCCTTTCGGCCTGTTTTTTGTCTTGTTGTTCACCCGCATTAAAATATAAGCTAAGCGCGATCAAGACCGCCATCAACAGCATTGAAATAATCCGTTTATTCATTGCTTAATTCCAATTTATGCGGTGCCGCCAACAGTCATTTTATCCAATTTCAGTGTCGGTTGCCCAACACCAACAGGCACACTTTGCCCTTCTTTTCCGCACACACCCACTCCCTTGTCGAGCGCAAGATCGTTACCTACCATGGAGATTTGCTGCATTGCTTCAACGCCAGAACCAATGAGCGTTGCGCCTTTAACCGGAGAGGTAATTTTGCCATTTTCAATTAGATAAGCTTCAGAAGTTGAAAAAACAAACTTACCGGAAGTAATATCAACCTGACCACCACCAAAATTAGGTGCGTAGATGCCTTTATCCACGCTAGAGATAATCTCTTCAGGCGTTGACGTACCTGACAACATATAGGTATTGGTCATACGAGGCATTGGTAGGTGCGCATAAGATTCACGACGCGCATTTCCGGTTGGTGCGACCCCCATTAAACGTGCATTCAATTTATCCTGCATGTAATTTTTCAAAATACCATTTTCAATCAAGACATTATACTGACCCGGTACACCTTCATCATCGATGGCTAAAGAGCCTCGACGGCCTGCAATTGTGCCATCATCAACGACAGTACAAAGAGGAGATGCGACCAGCTCACCAATTTGCCCTGAGAAAACAGACGTGCCGCGACGGTTAAAATCACCTTCTAAGCCATGTCCTACCGCTTCGTGAAGCAATACGCCCGGCCAGCCTGCCCCCAATACAACAGGCATCATACCAGCTGGCGCTGCAATCGCTGACAGATTAACCAGTGCCATACGTACCGCTTCTTTCGCATACTGCTCTGCAAGCACTTGTCCTTGATGAATTTCAAGAAAATATTCGTAGCCATAGCGCCCGCCGCCGCCGCTAGCACCGCGCTCACGCTTACCTTCATGCTCCACCAGCACACTGACAGATAAACGAACTAATGGGCGAATATCGGCCGCTAACGTACCGTCCGTTGCTGCTACTAATACTTGCTCATAAACACCCGTTAGGCTTGCATTGACTTCGATCACTCGCGGATCTTCTGCTCTTGCAACCTGATCAATACGGTGCAATAACGCAATTTTGTCCTCTCGTGACAAGCTTTGCAGTGGATCCGTTTCTGAGTATAGCTTCTTGTAGCCCACTTCAGTCAAAATTTGTGATTTACCGTTACCTTGCTCGCTGACGATGCTACGTGCCGCAGTCGCGCTTTGCTGTAACGCCATCAACGAAACCTGATCGGCATAGGCAAATCCCGTTTTTTCGCCACTTATCGCTCTAACACCGACGCCTTGGTCAATGTTATAAGAGCCGTCCTTGATGATGCGATCTTCTAATACCCACGCTTCGTGGTAGCTTGATTGAAAATAGAGATCCGCATAATCAATTTTACGCTCAGATAACAAGCCTAGTGTGTCGTACAGTTTTTGATGGTCAAGACCATTGGCGGCCAGCAAATGTTCGCTGACAGAAGCTAAACTCATATTGGTTACTCTTTTATTGTGTCTTTTTTAATCAATGAAGTCAGTTGCGGCCTAAAGCGGTTATGTTTCACCACTCGGATTTGTTCCCGCATCCCACTTAAATTTTCAGTTTGAATATTTAAAACCGTCGATGCTACAGCATCAACGTTCTTTTTCATAACTTTACCCCAACCATCGACGGCTAAGGTGTGGCCCCACGTTCTGCGCGTACCATGTACACCAACTTGAGCGGGCGCTAATATAAAACATTGGTTCTCTATCGCCCTTGCACGCAGCAGTGGCTCCCAATGTGCTTTACCGGTATAACGCGTGAAAGCGGCAGGTACAGAGATAATCTCAGCCCCCTGCTCACGCAAGGCTTGGAATAAACCAGGGAAGCGGAGATCATAACAGATTGTCATACCTAATCGACCTACAGGCGTATCAACCACCGTGATATGTTCACCACGCTGATAAATAACCGATTCATTATAGGTTCCCTGCTCATCTTCAATATTCACATCAAACATGTGGATCTTGTCATAGCGCGCCTGAATCTGCCCTTGGGAATCAATTAAAATACTGCTGCTCGTAATGCGTTCAGGATCCTCACGGCTGATCAATGGCATTGAGCCAATTAAAATCCAGACATTGTAGCGCTTCGCCATATTGGCAATAGCTTCTTGTAAAGGGCCTTGCCCTTCTTTTTCGGCCTGTTTACGGTAAGTCGCCGCATCTGCGAACAACAAGGCATTTTCAGGTGTCAATACTAGCTCAACAGTCTCTGGCAACTGCTTAATTTGCTGCTCAATCTGTGCCAAATTATGTTTCGTATTTTTACCGCTGCATAACTGCAAAAGTGCAACATTGCCATTTTTCATTACTCTTGAGTCTCCTTTAGCTGACGCAATACTTCATCAATTTTGGGTTCATCCAAGCTTCCTGTCACACGGTAACGTATCACAGAAATTTTGCTCCATAGCGGACCTAATACTTTTGATGCAGCAAAAACCGCTGCACCCGCAATCGGGTTAACTGCAAATGCCGTTGCTACTCCTACTGTAGCAGATATTTCGGGCGTCACGACCGCTTCACCGTTAATTTGGCGTTTCACCAAATCAATTTCCCCACTTAACGTAATATCGGCAACTAACCCATCAATGTACACATCTTTTGCTGATAGAATACCATTACGGATCTTGGCATTACCTTTAATTGAGTCAAAGTCAAAGTCATTACTAAAGGTATCGCGAAAATCAAATTGAAGTTTGCGTAATAGTGCATCAAAACTCACTAGCCGTAACAGTTGGCCCGCTCGCCCTCCGCCCATTTTAGCGATCGCGCCTTTACCAAGCTTACTTGATAACGCGCCATTAAGGGTTGCAATATCTGGCGACCAAGGCACATCTTGCCAATTGAGTTCGAAATCAAGCGTATAAGGTGAACCGATAATAGGAACTAAAATACCATAGTAAGCGGCTGTTTCATCAAATTGCTCCCCACTTAAGGAGCCTGCAATTTGTGTACGGTTTTGTTTACCGCTTTGCCATAAAGCATCTAATTTTAATTGAGTGGCGCTATTACTTAATGTTCCACCACTTAGTTGCAATGTATTTCCTTGCGGCTTCAAGTGGGCACTCAATTTCCCTAATTTTTGTCCACCTGCCCAGCAATCTTGGCAATTAACCGTCATTTCAGGCCAATGGCTAAAATTGAATGAGGAAGAGTCATTGCTACTGGTTGTTTGTTCTCCAGGGAATGCCATTGGGTTGTAATACAGGTAATCGATATTCAGCACCCAAGGCTGTTGAGCAAAAATCTGTAATTCCCCTTTAAGATTTTCGCTTGATACCTTAATTTGCTGCTCTTTAGCCAACAAATTAAATGAGAGGTCTAAATTTTGCCATGCTTGTCCACCTAAAGATAGGGATGGTGTCTTCACTCTCACTGTTTCAGGTAAGCCAATATTTATCGATTTACCACCTTGATCTGCTGAAAAAAATGTATCGACTGTTTTTAACCATTGTGGGTTAGTAATCACTGGCAAATCAGCAAGTAGCATTGATGACTGCGGTAACTCTGGTGGCTTGCCATTCCATTTTGCCAGAGTGCCTTTTTCTAAACGTAATTGTGGTGCTCTCAGATCCCAACGCGTGTTGAAACCAATACGCCGACCAATATCACCGCCTATATTTAAATGTGTCGATGAGCCTTTAGCTGTTGCATTGACCGTCCCTAACTCTTTAAGTAAGCGATCGTCCAATGCAGGGAGGCGGCTCTTCAGTTTTTTTAAACCAGCGGAGAATTCCACGGCAAGAGCCATATCATCGGACGGCGAATGTGGAAGTGTAATTTCAATATGACTGTTCCAATCGCTGGTTCCCGCCACTTTTTGCTTTAATGAATCAGGCAATTGAGCAATTTTTGCTATATCCCAATTTCCCCCTAGATCCACCTTCACTTGGTAATCTTTAGGGTTATCAACCGTTGAAAAATTGACGTCGACAGGTTGCCCCAGCCATTGTGCTTTTAATTTATCACCGACCAAATCGCCGTTGTTAAATTTAAACTGCCCCGTCAACTCCGTGAGCTTACTGTCGATAGGCTTAATCAATAAATCATTTTTATTCAGATTGATATTCCCTTTCGCGTTAACTTCCTTGCCGTGTGCTAACGGAATAGATAAAGCGAGATCACCTGTTACCATGCCTCCAATTTGCAACTCATCTAACGTATTGCCAATCGAGCTTTTCAGTGGTGTCATACTAAAATACTGCTGTATTTGTGAGCCTGTACCCGCTAAATCAGCCTTAATAAATAGCATTTCATTTTGATAATTCGGGATATCAGCGGTTAGCTGTGTGGCTGTTGCTTCACCTAATTTGACACTGTCTGCACGCATTGCCAGACCTGAACGTTTAAAATCAAGGTTAATGTCTAAATTAGATAAAGCAGGCCAACCTTTATCATACTCAAAGGTCGCTTTGCGTAAGGGCACAAAGACTTGGAACTGGCCATCGTTCTGATTAAATGGGAAATGTTTAGGGTCACCCTTGAAGACGACTGTCGCATCTTTCGCTTGCCCTGCGATGATAGCGTTTGATAGGTAGTCCGCTAGGCTTTCCCCCATCAACTGTTGCGGGAAATAGCGCCACGCTTCTCCCGCATTATCAATATTGACGCCCGCTAAGATGCTCAGGTCAGTATCATCACTTTTTTTCGACTGATAAAAACTAAACTGCCCATTCGCCCATAATGAAGAGGCCTGTATATCCAGTTGGTCGCTCCACAACTTGAATTGATTGTCATCATTTTGCCAATACAGTTGTCCGCGTGCTTTATCAATTTGAAAAGGGGCTTTAAATTGAGGCTCATAGTCAACATAACTCTTATCTAATGTCGCAGAGAGAACCCCTCGCTGCGCATTCCCGACCAAGACCCCCGTGAAGTGATCAACCGAAGGGAGTTGTTTCCATTTTTTCCAACTGACATCCTGCCAGTCCATATCAATTTGCGTGTGCTCAAGTTGATCGGGAGTAATATCTAGAGCAAAAACGGATAATAAACCTTTCGGTTGGCGATGCTGCCATTCTTGCACCGTTTCTGGCGTCACAAATGAAAAAGTAGGTAAGATTTCACTAAGGCGCTCTAACTCAATATTTTTAGCTCGGATCCGCCAGTGATCTTTTTGGTGGTATTTCATCGATGAAGGCAGATAAAGTACCGAAACACTCCCATTCGGCCAAATATATTCATTGGTTTTTAATGTATCTAACTCAGGAATATTAAATAACCAGCCTTCCCCTTGCCTTCTCATGCGGATGAGTAAATCATTAACTTGTAGGTTTTGCGCTAAAGGGGCTTCCCCCCAATTCGCTTCGCCTTGTCGTAACTGCAAGAGGCCGCTATCAATACGATTATTTTTGATGGTAACCCAAGAGGATAAGCTAAAATTGGCATCGCGCAGCCCAGTATTTTCACGTAACCAGCGACTTAACCATGGCTGCATATCTATATTGTCAGCTTGTAGATAAATGGTGCCGTCGCTCAAGATGCCGTTTTTATCTTTAATATCAATTTTGACTTGCAAAAAACCATGCTGTTTGTTGATCGTTTCTAAGCTAACAAACCCTTGGGCACGGTGGCGGCGTTGCTCATTCAACCAAGTTAATTCAGGTAAAATCAGGGTTGTTTTTTGCTCTGATGGCGTCAGAAAGGTCAGTTGGCTATTTTTGAGAGTAAAATGGTTAAATTGCTTTAGAAATAGCCCTTCAATACTATCACTATCAATCGGTTGTGCGCGGCCTTCAAAACTAAAAGGCACTTTATAATCGACATTGAGCTGGTAGAAAGTGATGTCACGAAAACGCCATGTTAAAGAAAGTAACGAGCTCCAAATATCGAGTTCAACGGCGATTTTGCTGGCTTTTGCATCGACTTCTTCATTGCGAACAACCACATCGGTTAAGGTCAGAACCGGCCCAAACGATTGCCATGCCCCCTCAATTTCACCTATTTGTAAGGTGATATCCGTGTTTTTTTCAATATAGCCAATGATATCTTGCCGGTAATAGTTGATATTCGGTAAGAAGAAACGTAGCCCAGTGAGCAGCAATGCACCAAGCAGCAGCACGATAGCCGTCGTCATCCATACTACCCGTGGCAGTCGTTTCACCCGTTTCTCCTTCACGTAAAAACTACATCATGATGACATCAAACTGTTCCTGACTGTATAACGATTCAGTCTGAACTTTAACCTGCTTACCGACAAAAATTTCCACTTCCGCAAGGGCATGAGACTCGTCACCAGTCAGTGCATCAACCACTGATTGGGAAGCATAAACTAAGAACCTATCTGCATCGATTGTGCGATGAACACGAACAATTTCTCGTAAAATTTCATAACACACGGTTTCAACCGATTTTACTGTGCCACGCCCTTGGCAAGTTGGGCACACATCACACAAAACATGCTCAAGGCTCTCCCGGGTACGCTTACGCGTCATTTCCACTAGCCCTAGCTGAGAAAAGCCATTGATCGTGGTTTTTACTTTATCTTTACTAAGCGCCTGCTCCAAAGAGGCTAAAACACGGCGACGGTGCTCGATATCACTCATATCAATAAAATCGATAATAATAATACCGCCCAAATTTCTCAGCCGTAACTGACGAGCAATCGCTTGGGTCGCCTCTATATTGGTGTTAAAGATGGTCTCCTCAAGATTGCGATGCCCTACAAACGCCCCTGTATTGATATCGATTGTCGTCATCGCTTCAGTTTGATCGATAATCAAATAACCACCTGATTTCAATTCGACTTTCCGATCCATCGCGCGTTGGATCTCGTTCTCTACGTCAAACAAATCAAAAATCGGCTGGTTACCTTGATACAATTCAAGCTTAGCTGTCATTTCAGGAACATATTCTTCAATAAACTCCTGTAACTCCTTATAGGTTAGACGAGAATCCACACGAATTCTATCTAATGAAGCCCCCGCAAAATCACGAATTATCCGGTAAGCGAGTGATAATTCGCCATAAATTTTGGTGCGAGTGACATTACGTTTCTTCCGTTCAATGACTTTAGCCCACAAACGTTTGAGAAATGCCGCATCTTGCTTCACTTCATCTTCACCCACCCCTTCAGCAGCGGTGCGTATGATAAAGCCACCATTTTCATCGCAATATTGAGACACGCACTCTTTTAAACGCTCGCGTTCACTTTCACTTTCAATGCGCTGTGACACACCAACATGTGAAGCTCCCGGCATAAATACCAGATAGCGAGAAGGCAATGTAATATCTGTCGTGAGCCTTGCACCTTTCGTGCCTAAGGGATCCTTCACGACTTGAACAATCAAGTCTTGCCCTTGTTTAACAAGTTCAGCGATATCTCTAACATGGAAATTCTTTTGCTCATCCCCAGCAATGCACTCGGTATGAGGCATAATATCGGAGGCATGTAAGAAGGCAGCTTTATCCAGACCAATATCAACAAAGGCCGCCTGCATACCGGGCAACACACGGCTCACACGACCTTTGTAGATATTCCCTACAATTCCTCTTTTTGCTTCTCGCTCTACGTGGATTTCTTGCAAAATCCCACCATCAATATAAGCAACGCGCGTTTCAGATGGTGTAACATTTACTAGTAACTCAGCCGTCATGACATCCCCTTACCATCACTTAACGCTAAAAATCGTTGTATTAATTCATCTGTTTCTACTAACGGTAAACCAACAACTGCATGATAGCTGCCATTTATACGCCTTACATAACAGCCACCCTTACCTTGGATCTCATAGGCTCCAGCTTTATCCATAGGCTCCCCTGACTTTATATAATCCTGTATTTCAGTTAAAGATAACTCGCGGAACGTCACATCTGTCACAATCAATGCGCTGAGTGTGCGATCCATATCCGAGATTGCGACAGCCGTCATCACTTGGTGCGTATTTCCCGAAAGGGCTGACAGCATTTCTTGAGCATGCTGTTCATGGCGAGGTTTCTCTAGGATTTGATTATTAAGAACAACAATGGTGTCTGCCCCAATTACCGGGCATTTTTTAGGCGCTATTTTAACCCCCGCCTGTGATTTCTCCCGCGCCAAACGTTGAACATACGCTTCAGGAGTTTCACCCGGTTGCCATTGTTCCTCAACGTTGGGAAGCAAGATATCAAAATGATATCCTAATAGTTGCACAAGCTCTCTTCTTCTCGGCGAACCAGAAGCCAAATAAATATAACTCATAAAACGATATTCCAGAGATAATTGCCAGCCGGTAAAAATCTTAACACACTGAAAACTGACGACGAATTTTCCGTAATAGCAAAAACAGCCATGGCCACAGAATACCATTTACGAGACTATTCCAGAATACTTGAGGGTGGAATAATACCTGAGAAGAGACAAATTCAGCCCAAAAAACAGTCATATCCAGTATGATTGTCAGCAACACAATGATTAAGGCTTGCTGCCACAGCGCCATATTTCTCAGTAATTGGTATTTATAGGAGACAAGATAACAAATAATACTGTATGAAAGGGCGTGAACCCCCAATGCCGAACCTTGAATAGAGTCAACAATAATGCCAAGAATAAAGCTCGTTCCCACACTTACACGGTGCGGTAACGCCATAACCCAGTAGATAAGGATCAAAAGTAACCATGATGGCCGATAAAACGTAAATTGTTCCGGCCATGGGACCAATTGCAAAATCAATGCAATGAAAAAAGAAATCCAAATAATACTGCGACCATTACCGCGATATTCATCCATTTAACTAACCCTCTTTACCCATAGCCATTATACCTTCCTTTATGGTTGGGCTTCTTGAGACATTGATGGAGGTAACGGTGGACCCTGAATTTCACTCGGGTTTGGTAATACTTGTGGGAGCACCTTCATCAGACGCTCATTGGCAGCGCGATAGACCTCTGAAGGCTGTAATGGTGTAACGGCATCGTTATCATTACCCCATAATAGTAACAAATAGCGTAAGCGCTGCAACTCAGCACTTGGCCTTGCGCTAATAATCGTATAAGCCCGCTGAGTATCGTGCTTAACATTAGAGACAACGGCCACAGGGTAGCCTTCAGGGAAACGACCACCTAAACCGGATGTGACCAAAACATCCCCAACGCGAATATCCGTATTTTCAGGCAGTGGCTCTAACTGTAAGTCATCGGCACACCCCGACCCCGCGGCGATCACTCGGATATCATTACGTAATACCTGTACCGGTAGCGCATGGGTCGTGTCACAAATCAGCAAGACGCGACTATTAAATTGGCTAACACCAACGACTTGCCCTACAACCCCTTTATCACTAATGACGGGCTGCCCTTCGTACACATTATCATTTTCACCTTTATCGATAACGACTTGGTCTCGATAAGGCGTGTTCGCTCCCGAGATCACTTGTGTGACCATCATGTGTTCATCTTGACGGAGCGGTGAGCCAAGTAATTCTCTCAGGCGAGCGTTCTCTTGCTTTAATTGTTCGAGCAAAAGACTATCTGCTTTTTTCAACAACAATTCCTGACGCAATGCCTTATTTTCAAACTGGAGTTGTTCACGCGAGGAGAAATTTTCCGAAATATTATCAAGAAATTGACGTGGGCCATTAGCCAAAAAGTAAAATGGGCTAACCGCCGTGTCTAGATAGTTACGGATTTTATTGAAAGGCTCAAAGCGATGATCGATCACGACCAGTGCGATTGCGGCAATAACAGCAATAAAAATACGCAGCTGGAGCGATGGACCTCGCCTAAAAATCGGCTTCATGTATGGCTGTGTTTCACTAAGTTCGGAGGAACAAAAATAGGCAAATCAGCAGCCGGAGCCAAAGCCCCAGCTTGCCTATAGCGTTATTTAGTCATCGCTAAACAGATCGCCACCGTGCATATCAATCATCTCTAGTGCTTTACCGCCACCACGAGCAACACAGGTCAAAGGATCTTCAGCAACGATAACAGGTATACCTGTCTCTTCCATTAGTAAGCGGTCGAGGTTACGTAGCAGAGCACCGCCACCAGTTAATACCATACCGCGTTCTGAAATATCAGAAGCTAATTCAGGAGGGCACTGTTCTAATGCTAACATGACAGCACTAACTATACCGGTTAGTGGCTCTTGCAATGCCTCTAAAATTTCATTTGAATTCATTTTGAAGCCGCGCGGCACACCTTCAGCGAGGTTACGACCACGAACTTCTATTTCATAAACTTCATCAGTTGGGTAAGCAGAACCGATACCATGCTTAATACGCTCAGCGGTTGCCTCACCAATTAAAGAGCCATAGTTGCGACGAACATAGTTAATGATCGCCTCATCAAAACGGTCACCCCCAATGCGAACAGAAGAAGAATAGACAACACCATTCAACGAAATAACCGCTACCTCGGTAGTACCACCACCGATATCAACAACCATTGAACCTGTCGCTTCAGAAACCGGCAACCCAGCACCAATTGCCGCAGCCATAGGTTCTTCAATTAAAAAGACTTCACGTGCACCCGCACTTAACGCAGATTCACGAATTGCTTTACGTTCAACTTGAGTTGCGCCAACAGGAACGCAGACCAGCACGCGAGGGCTTGGGCGAAGGAAACTATTGCTATGAACCTGTTTGATAAAATGCTGAAGCATTTTTTCAGTTAAGAAAAAGTCTGCAATAACACCATCTTTCATTGGTCTTATCGCTGAAATGTTACCTGGTGTACGCCCCAGCATTTGCTTAGCTTCACCACCAACAGCCGCGACGCTTTTTGGCGTACCTGAGCGGTCTTGGCGAATAGCGACAACAGAAGGTTCATTTAATTTTACGCCTTGTCCTTTGACATAAATAAGGGTATTGGCCGTACCCAAGTCAATTGACAAGTCATTAGAAAACATGCCACGAAATTTTTTAAACATAACGAAAGGGTTATCCTGCAAGCTGGGGACGAATAAAAACCCGTCTACTCTACCAACCACTTGAAGCTGTCTCAAGGCGTTAATGAGCCGCTTCGAAAAATATGGTTAATCCATCTGTTGTTACAGCACAAATGACTGTACATGCCTCTTTAGAAAACGAAGCAGATAACAACCTTTAAAAAGGGCCATTTATTGGTGAGTAAATTTAACTTATTTATGCATAAATTTATCAACAGACAATAGCACTTTGGTTGTTATATACGCCGTCTTCTCTTCCACCCTGTGTTGACAAGTTTTTATAGCTACAAGTTCAAATAATATTTTGTTATTTTTTTTATTGTTGCACATCGACTAGCTTCACAGCTAAACACGTGCATTTTCTGTATGTTAGTTCCATTACTCACTAAAGAAACTAGGTAATGGTACTTATTCACAAACAGAAATCTTCGTAACGTGATATTTTGCACGATAAAACAGTGTTTATGCCAGAAAAAATTACATTTTTACAAATTAATTACAATAGTAATGATACGAGCGTCACAACTCACTCGGTTGCGATAAAGTTGCCATGATAGATATCATTCATTATTCTTAAATTGACTAAAAAATCCCCTCAAAATTAGGAGCGAAGTATGAAAGCCCTCGTCCTACAGAAACACGATGACCAACTCACATCCGATATCCAATCCATTCCCACTGAACAACTTCCTGCTGGCGATGTTATCGTGGATATTTATTGGTCCACATTAAATTATAAAGATGCCCTCGCTATCAGTGGTAAGGCAGGGATTGTACGTCAATACCCCATGGTGCCTGGCATTGATTTCTCGGGTGTCGTACACCACAGCGAAGATCCTCGCTTTAGTGTCGGCCAACATGTTTTACTCACAGGCTGGGGTGTAGGCGAAACGCACTGGGGTGGACTGGCGACACAAGCTCGTGTTCCCGCAGATTACCTCACCCCGCTTCCTGAAGATTTATCATTACGCCAAGCGATGATTATCGGTACGGCAGGCTTCACCGCTATGCTCTGTGTCAACGCATTAGAAGATGCTGGGATCACGCCAGAGAGAGGGGAAATTATTGTCAGTGGCGCTAGCGGCGGTGTCGGCTCTACCGCAATACAGCTTTTATCATCGTTAGGCTATGATGTCGTTGCCATCTCAGGACGCGCCGAAAACAGTGACTATTTGCAGCAAATAGGGGCGAAAAGAGTGCTACCACGAAGCCAATTTACCTCCCCGGCCAAACCACTTGATAAGCAACATTGGGCTGGTGCAATTGATACGGTAGGCGCAGAGGTACTCGCGAATATATTAGCCCAAACACAATATAATGGCGCTGTCGCGGCTTGTGGCCTAGCCGGAGGATTTTCATTACCGACGACTGTCATGCCATTTATTTTGCGCAATATTCGCCTGCAAGGCGTCGATTCTGTTTACTACCCTGCCGCGAAGCGCTCCGCCGTTTGGCAACGCCTCACACAATTACTTCCTGAGTCATTTTATACACAGGTTACCTCAGAAATTACCTTAACGCAGTCCATTGAGTACGCACAAAAGATCTTAAAAAATCAGATAACAGGGCGTACACTGGTGAACATTTCGCGTTCATAATTTGAATTTGTGCGGAGATATTCAGAAATTTGGATTACCGCACAATTCAAAAAATAAATTCGGGTAATTTCTCTGATAAGACCAGTATTTTGCTGTCATATGCCACGAAATAATTATAATAGCGTTTTTTATCGATAAAGATTTCATTTATTTTTATGATAAAAGATGACAAACCGCCAACATCAGGTTATGTTGTCAGGTTATTGACATATCGTCGGAGTTAGCACCACAATGACAGAAGATATTCACATTTTACTCCTCAATGGACCGAATCTAAACCTACTTGGCACAAGGGAGCCAGAGAAATATGGTAATCAAACTCTGGTAGATATTGTCTCCAAGTTAACCGCAGAAGCGGAACAGCTAGGTGTAAAATTGAGTCATTTTCAGTCTAATGCAGAACATGAGTTGATTGAAAAAATTCATGCTGCAAAAGATAACGTAGATTTTATTCTGATTAACCCGGCGGCATTCACACATACAAGTGTTGCCCTACGTGATGCATTATTAGCAGTTGCACTCCCGTTTATCGAGATCCATCTGTCTAATGTGCATGCCAGAGAACCGTTTCGCCATCACTCCTATCTTTCCGATAAAGCTGTCGGTGTGATTTGTGGTCTTGGTGCTGACGGTTACAGTTTCGCGTTACAGGCAGCGGTTAACCGTCTGTCATAAATCAATTAAATCCAAATATAAGAGTACGGAATCATATCCATGGATATTCGTAAAATTAAAAAGCTGATCGAACTGGTCGAAGAGTCTGGTATTTCTGAACTGGAAATTTCTGAAGGTGAAGAATCAGTACGCATCAGTCGCGTTTCAGCTACTTCTCAGGTCATGACGGCTCCTCAACAATTTTATTCAGCGCCAGCAGCTCAGCCAGCATTAGCTACCGCTGTTGCACCTGCTCAAGAAGCGGCGGCGGCAGCCCCAGCTCCAGCAGCGGCTGCTGTTGCGGGCCACCAAGTTCGCTCACCTATGGTGGGAACTTTCTACCGTTCACCAAGCCCTGAAGCAAAACCATTTATTGAAGTTGGCCAAACTGTCAACGTCGGTGATCCACTTTTCATCATCGAAGCAATGAAAATGATGAACCAAATCGAAGCAGAAAAAGCAGGTGTTGTGAAAGCAATCCTGGCAGAGAACGGCGAGCCAATTGAATATGACCAGCCGTTGGTGGTTATCGAATAACGAGGCGTTTCCATGCTGGAAAAAATTGTCATTGCTAACCGTGGCGAAATCGCACTGCGTATTCTTCGTGCCTGTAAAGAGTTAGGCATTAAGACCGTAGCTGTGCACTCCGCGGCAGATAGTGATTTAAAACATGTGCTGTTGGCAGACGAGACTATTTGTATCGGCCCAGCAGCCTCCGCAAAAAGCTACTTGAACATTCCCGCTATCATTTCAGCGGCAGAGATTTCAGGGGCTCAAGCTATTCACCCAGGATATGGTTTCCTGTCTGAAAATGCTGATTTTGCTGAACAAGTTGAACGCTCAGGCTTTATTTTTATCGGACCAAAAGCTGAAACCATCCGCCTAATGGGCGATAAAGTTTCCGCTATCGAAGCGATGAAAATTGCCGGTGTTCCTTGTGTACCAGGTTCTGATGGTCCACTAGGCAGCGATACTGATAAAAACAAAGCTATCGCACAACGTATCGGCTATCCTGTTATCATCAAAGCCTCTGGCGGCGGCGGTGGTCGTGGTATGCGTGTTGTGCGTAACGAAAAAGATTTGGAATCTTCCATCAATCTGACGCGTGCAGAAGCTAAAGCGGCCTTCAATAATGATATGGTTTACATGGAAAAATACCTTGAAAACCCTCGTCATGTTGAAATTCAAGTTATGGCTGATGGTCAAGGCAATGCCATTTACTTGGCAGAGCGTGACTGCTCAATGCAACGTCGCCACCAAAAAGTCGTTGAAGAAGCCCCAGCACCAGGTATTACTCCTGAAGTTCGCCGCAATATCGGTGAGCGTTGTGCTAATGCTTGTATCGAAATTGGCTATCGTGGTGCAGGTACTTTCGAATTCCTCTATGAGAATGGTGAATTCTACTTTATTGAGATGAACACCCGTATTCAGGTTGAGCATCCAGTAACAGAGATGGTCACTGGCGTTGACTTGATCAAAGAACAGTTACGCATCGCATCTGGTTTACCATTATCAGTAAAACAGGAAGATGTTATCGTTCGTGGTCATGCGATTGAATGTCGTATCAATGCTGAAGATCCGAATACCTTTATGCCTAGCCCAGGTAAGATCACCCGTTTCCATTCGCCAGGTGGCTTTGGTGTTCGTTGGGAATCTCACATTTATGCAGGCTATAGCGTACCGCCATACTATGACTCAATGATTGGTAAATTGATCACCTACGGTGAAACACGTGAAATCGCCATTATGCGTATGAAGAATGCGCTTAATGAGCTGATCATCGATGGCATCAAAACCAATATTGAACTGCACCAAATGATCATGAATGATGAAAACTTCCAAAAAGGTGGCACTAACATCCACTATTTGGAGAAAAAACTCGGTATTCAGGAGTAATGACTGAAACACTGAGATTCACCTCTCATTCATCAAATACCGGAAAGTCACCTTTCCGGTATTTTTTTATCTCATAATCAAGCTATCATGAGTCACATACCCCAAACACCACCACGACAATCAACATAGTGAAAAAACCATGTCTTTTAAACGTAATAAGTGGAAAAACATTGGAAAAACGCCAGACTATCGATTCTCATTGGCGAATGAAAGAACATTTCTAGCATGGATCAGAACCGCGTTAGCACTATTAGCGGGTGCTATTGCCATTGAACAGCTCCTACATGAGGCTGCCGCCCCTTGGCTAAGAACCTTATTAGCGGTTTTTCTTGCATCTGCGGGGGGGATTACCGCCATTATGGCCCTTTATCGCTGGCGACAAAACGAAATCGCTATGCGCAAAGAGGAGCCGTTACAATACACCTCCTTTCTTACTATGATGACGCTATTCATTACCGTCATTGCCGTCATTTCACTCTTCTATGTTCTGCTATAGGCACTATCATGCGTGATCCTGGTTTACAGCCGGAAAGAACACAACAAGCCTGGAGCCGTACTTTGCTCCTGTTAGCAATCAATGGGTTATTGTTCTTACGACTAGGGCTAATACAGTCGTCATGGCTAGCGTTATTAGGAGCTGTCATTGCGATCGCCCTACTGTGCTTAATTAGCTTCAAAAGGAGTATTTCAACAGCGTATCAAAATAGTGGACTTAAGATAGATAGCTCACTTTTTCTTTATATTACGGCTTTTGCTATTTTTACTATGTCCATCCTATTGATTGTGCACCTGCTGGTAGATAAATAATACTTACTATCCTACATACTCAAAATTATCTTTGGTTGTAAACTAAGCACCTTGGCTTTCCTTGGTCTGTTTTTTTACACACATTCCTAGGTTTATCGTACAATCCCTGATTATTTTTATTTCTATGAGGGGGAAATACGTATGGATAAACGTTTTCTTCAATCAAACAGGGAAGCTCGCTGGTCACTCTATCTGACGCTCGCCTATTTAGTTGGTTGGGTTATTTGTGCCTATCTTCCGAGTAATGCGATTGGCTTGACAGGTTTACCTTTATGGTTTGAATGGTCATGTCTCATCCTACCGGTCATTTTCATTTTACTGTGTATTATGATGGTCAAAATTATTTTTAAAGATATTCCGCTGGAGGATAGGGATGCAGACTGAAGTTCTACTACCTCTAATTGGTTATCTTGCACTCGTATTCTTGCTATCTGTGTACGCTTATCGCAAACGCACAAAGGGAGAATTCCTCAATGAGTATTTTTTAGGGAATCGCTCTATGGGGGGTTTTGTGCTCGCCATGACGATCACAGCAACCTATGTCAGCGCCAGTTCATTTATCGGTGGACCAGGAGCAGCCTATAAATATGGGCTAGGTTGGGTACTACTTGCCATGATCCAGCTTCCTGCTATCTGGCTATCACTGGGTGTACTAGGGAAAAAATTTGCCATCTTAGCTCGCCGATACAATGCAGTAACACTCAATGATATGCTTTATGCACGTTACCAAAGCCGCTTTTTAGTTGGATTTGCAAGTATCAGTTTGCTCGTCGCCTTTTTCGGCGCAATGACCGTGCAATTTATTGGCGGTGCACGACTACTCGAAACCGCTGCGGGTATCCCTTATACCTATGGCTTAATGATTTTTGGTATCTCTATCGCACTCTATACCGCTATCGGTGGCTTTCGAGCTAGTGTGCTCAATGATGCCTTACAAGGCCTCGTTATGTTGTTAGGTACGGTTATTTTGCTTGTTGCGATCATTTACCATGCAGGTGGGCTTGGCGCGGCAGTCGAAAAAATTCAGGCCATTGACCCTAAACTGGTTTCCGTAGAAGGTGCCGATGATATTCTTAGTGGCCCTTTCCTTGCCTCTTTTTGGATTTTAGTCTGTTTTGGGGTGATTGGTTTGCCACACACGGCTGTACGCTGTATTTCCTACAAAGACAGTAAAGCCGTTCACCGTGGTATCGTAATAGGCACAATCGTGATGGCAATACTCATGTTTGGTATGCACTTTGCCGGAGCCTTAGGCCGCGCCGTCTTACCTGATCTCACTATTCCAGATCAGGTTATTCCAACATTGATGGTGCAAGTGCTACCACCTTTTGCAGCGGGTATTTTCTTAGCCGCACCAATGGCAGCAATCATGTCAACCATCAACGCACAGCTATTGCAGTCATCAGCTACGATTGTAAAAGATATCTATTTAAGCGCCGCCCCCGAACAAATTAAGAATGAGAAAAAGCTCTCCCGCATTTCGAGTTTTTCAACCTTAATACTCGGTATCTTGCTGCTGTTCGCGGCATGGGATCCCCCCAAAATGATCATTTGGCTCAACTTGCTGGCCTTTGGTGGACTGGAGGCAGTGTTTTTATGGCCACTGGTTTTAGGCCTATATTGGCAAAAAGCCAACAGCAAGGGAGCGATTAGCGGTATGATTGTAGGCGGCGTCTCTTATGCTCTACTGGCATCATTTAAAATCGAAATCATGGGGTTCCACGCCATCGTGCCTTCACTACTATTTAGCTTGATTGCTTTTATAATTGGTAATCTTTTCGGTAAAAATCCAGTACAATCGGCGCCCAATGAGCAGGCTACGCCCGCAAAAAATTAAGTTAAAAGAGAATAACTATGCCTTGGATACAACTCAGACTCAACTCAACAGGCCAACAAGCCGAAGCTCTCGGCGATGAACTTATTGAAAGTGGCGCAGTGTCAGTCACCTTTCAAGATAGTCATGATACCCCTGTTTTCGAACCGTTACCGGGAGAAACACGACTATGGGGCGATACGGATGTTATCGGCCTTTATGATGCTGAAACTGACATGAACATGGTTGTGGCACAACTTGAAAACAGCCCTCTGCTCGAAAAAGGTTTTGTTCACAAAATCGAGCAACTGGAAGATAAAGACTGGGAAAGAGAGTGGATGGACAATTTTCATCCTATGCGCTTTGGGCAACGCCTGTGGATCTGCCCAAGCTGGCGTGATGTTCCAGATCCTAACGCAGTCAATGTCATGTTAGACCCTGGCCTTGCCTTTGGTACAGGTACTCATCCAACAACGTCGTTATGTCTAGAGTGGCTGGATGGACTTGATCTTGAAGGTAAAACCGTCATCGATTTTGGTTGTGGATCCGGTATTCTTGCGATCGCCGCATTAAAATTAGGTGCTGCACAAGCTATCGGGATCGACATTGATCCACAGGCGATTATCGCAAGTCGTGATAATGCAGAACGCAACGGTGTTTCAGAACGCCTATCACTCTACTTGCCTAAAGACCAGCCAAAAGAGCTACAAGCCGATGTCGTGGTCGCCAATATCTTAGCTGGCCCATTACGTGAGTTAGCGCCTATGATAAGCGTATTGCCTCGTACAGGAGGTTTATTAGGGCTTTCAGGTGTCCTTGCTACCCAAGCAGAAGGGGTGGCCGATGCTTATCGTCAACTGTTTGAGATAGACCCTATCGCTGAAAAAGATGAATGGTGTCGTATCACTGGTGTCAAGCGTTTTTGACAAATTTATAATAAAAATCAGTGAATAATTTCTTTGAAATTAGGGCAGGAATAGATTATCTTATAGCTCAAATATTGTTCAACTGCTGGTGATATTCTATCCTGCTTGAGATTTGAACGGACTAACAGCGGTTTTCGTGTGCTTTTTTACAAACATACCTAACCCATTGTTATAAAAGACTAATAGTTGTATTTTGAAAAAATCAAGATAAAAAAGTTAGTGATAAATAACGGTTTGCTCAAAGTTTGTCCTTTCATATCTCGAAAAAAATGCGTAATATACGCGCCCTTGCAGTCACAGTATGGCCCCCTTTAGTTATGCGAATCGGACAATATCAGTTGAGAAACTGTCTTATTGCTGCCCCCATGGCAGGCATTACGGATAGACCATTTAGGTCCCTCTGTTATGACATGGGTGCGGGGATGACGGTATCAGAAATGCTTTCTTCTAACCCACAGGTTTGGAAGACTGACAAATCGAGACTAAGAATGATCCATCGCGATGAACCGGGGGTGCGTTCCGTTCAAATAGCTGGCAATGATCCCGATGAAATGGCTGCTGCGGCTCAGATTAATGTTGAGAGTGGTGCCCAGATCATTGATATCAATATGGGCTGTCCAGCTAAGAAAGTGAATCGTAAGTTGGCAGGCTCTGCACTCTTGCGCTATCCCGATTTGGTGAAGTCTATCCTGTCGGCAGTCGTAAAAGCAGTAGATGTGCCTGTTACACTGAAGATCCGCACAGGTTGGTCACCTGAAGAACGAAACTGCATAGAAATTGCCAAATTGGCCGAAGATTGTGGTATTCAAGCGCTGACCATTCACGGCAGGACCCGTGCCTGTTTGTTTAATGGTGAAGCTGAGTACGACAACATACGGGCAGTTAAGCAGACTGTTGCCATACCGGTTATCGCCAATGGTGACATTACTGACCCGCTTAAAGCCAGAGCTGTCTTAGATTACACGGGGGCTGATGCCCTAATGGTAGGACGAGCAGCTCAGGGAAGACCCTGGATCTTTCGGGAAATCCAGCATTATCTGGACACAGGTGAAATGTTGCCCCCCATGCCTATGGCAGAGGTGAAGCGCATTATGATTGCGCACGTACAGGAGTTGCACGACTTTTATGGTCAAGGCAAAGGAGCCCGTATAGCGCGCAAACATGTCTCTTGGTATTTAAAAGAGCATGCACCTGATGACCAGTTCCGGCGCTCATTCAACGCCATTGAGGACGCCAGCGAACAGCTGGAGGTGTTGGAAGCATTTTTTGAATATTTTGCGTAAATAAAGATAAGAGCTGACAGAACTATGTTCGAACAACGCGTAAATTCTGACGTACTAACCGTTGCTACTGTAAATTCACAAGATCAAGTAACTCAAAAACCATTGCGTGATTCAGTTAAGCAAGCACTGAAGAACTATTTTGCTCAATTAAACAATCAAGATGTTAATGATTTATATGAGCTGGTATTGGCTGAGGTAGAGCAGCCTTTGTTGGACATGGTTATGCAATATACCCGTGGAAACCAGACCCGTGCAGCCCTGATGATGGGTATCAACCGCGGTACTCTGCGTAAGAAGCTGAAAAAATACGGCATGAACTAATCCTAGTCGGTTAATGCAGTGTTTTTAGAAGCACTTTCTGGTTCTCAGGAAGTGCTTTTTTATTATGGTTAAAGCCATAGTAAAAAGGCACAGCAAAATTGCTGTGCCTTTGACAGTTAGCATAAAAGGAGATTAAACAATTAACGATATATTGGTAGCAAATTAAACTGAGCAAGTAGCTGGCAAATAATCCCTACAACCCCAAACACAATGACTGCATATATTAACCCCTTCCCTCCCCATACTTTAAACGTTGATTCAGGAAAACGCTCTCTAGCTTTAAGTGCCATCACCGCAGGACAAATAATCGCCCAAATACAGGCCGCCATACCGGCATAGGCAATTGCAACTAAAAACCCATTAGGGAATAACATGCAGAGTATTAATGGAGGTAAGAAGCAAAGTAGTGCAGATTTCATACGTCCAGAGCTGTTATCTTGGAAATTCAACGATGCTAAGATGTAGTCAAATAAACCGATTGCTACCCCTAAGAATGAGCAAAATACGGCGCTGATTGAAAACCACAATAAAAATGTCGCAATATGCTTGCTATTCAGAACTGCGTAAAGTGACTCAATAAAAGCATCAAGATTGCCACCTTTATTGATGATGGTTAAAAACTCTGTTCTAGGTAAATTTCCCATCGTTCCTAATACCCATAGGAAATAGAGAACAAGGGCAAGAATACAACCGATGACACAGCTTTTTACCACTTTTCTTTCATTTTCATGGTACAGCTTATATAAACTACAAACATTACCATGGTAGCCAAAAGAAGTGATTGCATAAGGAATGATAATAAAGACAAACGGTAAAAGAGAGGTTTGTGTATCTCCTGTTGGAAGTTTTAAAAGTAAATCCGTTTTTACTACAAAGAAAAGACCTGAGAAAGCTAAGACAAATAATACTATTTTTATCAATAAGAATATTGATGTTAAACGGCTAGCTCCAATACCACTCCACCAAATAGTTGCACCTAATATTAACGTAAAAATAATAAATATAATTCTTAAATTAATATCGAAGCCATAAATGGAGGCTGATTCTTTAATTACAGATCCAGCAGCAGATATATACGCATAGATTAAAATATAGAGGACAAAAATCAATGCTGCATTTGCAATATAACAAGCCCATTTAGGTAATAGTTCTTTTGATATAAAAAAGTAATTTGTTCCTGATCCATATTTAGAAATACATTCGAGAATATATATCCCTGAATGAAACATAAAAAAACAAACAACGAATAGAACAATGACTGAATTTATAAACCATGCTCCTGCCATAATTGTGGGTAAGCTAAACATGCCCGCCCCTATCATAGCGCCACCGAGCACAAAGCCCCCTACCAATATGGAGGGTTCCTTCTTCTCTGACGAATTATTCATGGTTATTCACCTTAAAAATAAGGGTAAAGTTCCCGCATTGCACGGGAACCTGAAGTATTGACTATTATTTAATAGGTTTTAATCTAGCGGTAAAATGCCTTAATACGGGTGGCTCATATTCAAAATCCAGCCCTTTTAACGTTGCAAATCTATCTTTAAGGCCAATCAAGGCATCTGCGATATAGTCCATATGGTCGTTGGTATAAACACGCCTTGCTATAGTGAGTCGCATGAACTCCATATCAGCATGTTTCTGTTTCCCTGTTTCAGGGTCACGACCAAGTAAAAATGAACCAATTTCAACAGCACGAACACCGGACTCAAGATAAAGTGCATTAATCACTGCTTGGGCTGGAAATTGCTCGCTCGGTATTTGTGGAACTAACTTTTTACAATCAACAAATACCGCATGTCCCCCTGTAGGGTACTGAATAGGGATCCCCCCTTCACGTAAGCGATCACCTAAGTATCTCACTTGACCAATACGATAATGTAGATAATCCTCCCTAGTTCCTTCTTCAAGCCCTTGTACCATCGCCGCTATATCGCGTCCGGCTAAACCGCCATAAGTGACAAACCCCTCCATTGGAACACAGCGTTGCCTTGCTAAGGTGAAAATATTTTCATCATCTTTAATAGCAACTAAGCCACCAATATTTAATAGCGGGTCTTTCTTCGCAGACATGGTTAATGCATCGGCATATTTGTACATGTCAAAAATAACTTCTTTGATTGTGGCATCTTTATATTTTGGATCACGCTCTTTAATAAAATAGGCATTTTCACAAAAACGAGCGGAATCCATGACAACAAAGATATTATGCTGCTTAGCGATTTCATAGACTTCTTTTAAATTCGCCATAGAAACGGGCTGACCACCAGCACTATTACAAGTGACGGTAGAAACAATCGCGACAACGTTTTCAGCCCCATATTTAGCAATATTATCTTTTAACTTCTGAATATCAAAATTACCTTTCCAGTCATCATATGTTTCCGAATCGTAAGCCTTTTCGGTGACAATATTAATCGCTTTACACCCATTTAATTCAACATGTGCGGCTGTTGTATCAAAATGGAAATTAGAAATAAAGACTGGATTCTTAGCTCCTCCCTCCTGTTGTTTAGCTTTCAATAATACGGGGAACAACATATTTTCTGCACCACGCCCTTGGTGAGCAGGAATAGTGTAATCGTAGCCAAACATCTCTTTAACTTTATTTTTTAAATCATAATAGTTACGAGACCCTGCATACGCTTCATCCCCTGTGATCATCGCGGCCCACTGCTGATCACTCATTGCGTTAGTACCGGAATCGGTTAATAAATCAATATAAACAGCACTACTCGGTAATAAGAATGGATTGTAGCCAGCTTCTTTTAATGCAGCTTCTCGCTCTTCCCTAGATGGAATACGAATATTTTCTACCATTTTAATACGGAACGGTTCTACGATTCTTTTAGCCATGATAATACCTTTAATTTTCATTAAATAATAAAAACAGAAATTCGTACTTATTATGATTAATAAGATAACGATTAATTAAGAGAAAACGTTGGAATTATCGATGAGGAAAAAAGAAGGCTAAAGGAATATCAATATTGAACCATTTCTTCATATAGAAGAAACTCCTCGATATTACTAGCTTATGTAATGATAACATACTATGCCTCCTCAATTAAGGGATTAGTACTACCGTCGAGCTTAGATATATAACAACTATTTAGTTATTTTAATCTCTGTTGTCATTATATTATACACGCATCACAATATTGAATAATTTATCGACAACAACATGACGCTCATCACATTATTTATTGAAATCAAAAACCCGTAAAAATAAAAGTAACACACTGAATTTTATAACAATTTAATAAAAACATTAACAAGGAAATTTTATTATAGCTTGTTAAGATTTAAGTTTATTTTATTAAATTAAAGTAACATCTCACTTAAGTTAAAATAGATTTAAGTCAAATAAAATCAATGAAAATACCTTATATAACTTAATAAAATTTGCGATACGTTATTCATTATTTTTTATGTTTTGGCAAACTTCCCCCTTAATAAAATACCAAGTTCACCTATTATTGAGTCTGAAAAATAGTGTGTTTGTTCCCTGCATTACTCACGCCATAAGCTTTAAACGGCCTTTTGGTTGATGGAATAGCCAACTCAACCAATCAATTCGATCGATTTGCTTTCCGTACAACTCACCAATTTATTGCCACTTTTAAAATTTTTTCAAAAAATATTGCTATTTTTAATAACTTTCAAGAGTAAAAAAGAATACTAAATCAGATGCTATCAATCGAACCCTACTTTTGGGCTAACATACCGATAATCATACTCGGATAAAGTGGCATAAAAGTACTGCCCCCATACGTAGAGCCTATCTTATTTATTAATATTTCACTATCATAGTCAGGGCGTATTATGCACCTAATAACAATTAGACTTTACTAATAAAATTCAGGTAATTACAGTGTTTCTTATTTTGAATAGCATTACGGTACTTTAATACACTTTTTTGTCACAATGATGCAGGTTTGCTGGTAAACTTGGGCAAACCGCCGATTAGGTATGGTAACAACTGAAGATTAACGGATTCTTCTAACACCTTATTATTAATAAAATAATCACGATGACTTCACAACCAGCATACAAGCAAATTCAATCTTATATTCTGCGTAGTATTGATTTAGGTATCTTCAAACCTGAAACTCAAATACCCACAGAGCTAGAGCTTTGCGCCCAATTTAATGTCAGCCGCATGACGGTGAATAAAGCCATTTCTGAGCTAAGCCAAAAAGGTATTCTGAATCGTATTGCTGGGAAAGGCACCTTTGTTGCGACCCAAAAGCATGAGCTGCCTGTAACCAAAGCTTTTGATATTTTTGATGAAATATCATTAAGCGGTAATAAATATAGCGGTCATCAATTACAACTTAAAATTATTACTGCTTCGCCTGAAATTGCGTTACAACTTGGAGTGATGGAAGGAAGTGATATCGGCTATTGCAAGGTACTCCATTTTGAAAATGACATTCCTTTGATGCTTGAGGAGCGTTATGTCAATCACGCTATCGTTCCTGATTTCGTCAAACAACACTTTGGCGATACAGAAACACCAAGTGGATACTTGCAGCGGCATTTTCCCGTTAGTGAAATGGAGCATACCATCGAAGCCGCTTTAGCGACTAAGGCCATTGCCCAATCCCTCTCTATTAAAGAAGGTTCCCCCTGCTTACAACTTAGCCGCCGTACTTGGACAGGCTCTATTTTAATTAGTTATGTCAATATGATAACAGCAGGCTCTCGTTACAAATTAAAGTTACATTCACGTATTGATACCCCATAACACATAAACAAAAAAATGGGGCAAATTCACAAAATGCCCCAAAGCGACTGATAAAATAAAGCACAACCACACCCGCGCTTCTATTGGCGGGAATACATCACAACAAAACCAGTTACATCCCTTGATAAATTGGCCCTTCTCCCCCTTGTGGTGCTGTCCAACAGATATTTTGCGTTGGGTCTTTAATATCGCACGCCTTACAATGCAAACAGTTTTGCGCATTGATTTGTAACTTTGGTTGTTCTTTTTCACTCACTATTTCATAGACCCCCGCGGGGCAATAACGGGTCTCTGGTGCCGCATATCGAGGTAAATTAACGCTAATAGGTATTTGACTATCCTGTAATTTTAAGTGGCACGGCTGTTCTTCTTCATGATTAGTGTTTGATAGAAATACCGACGAAGGCTTATCAAAAGTCAAAATGCCATCCGGTTTGGGGTATTCAATCGGTTGAAAGTTTTTAGCCTCTTGCAAACTTTCATGGTCTGCTTGCTTTAGCTTTAACGTCCACGGTGTACGCCCCTTTAAAAGCAGCTGTTCTGCACCAAATAATAACGACCCTAAGTACAAACCTTTTTTCATATAGGGTTTGAAATTACGAGTTTGGTATAACTCACGATAGAGCCAACTCTGTGCAAATTTTTGACGATATTGTGTTTTAAATTCCGCATAATCGATAGATTGATCGCGCATTGATTCGAACAGGGCTTCTGCCGCAAGTGCACCGCTTTTCACTGCACAGTGACTACCTTTGATCCGAGCCGCATTCAAAAAGCCTGCATCATCACCAATCAATGCTCCTCCAGGAAAGCTCAGTTCTGGTAATGCGGAAAGTCCTCCAGCAACCAAGGTTCTAGCCCCATAACTCACTCGTTCGCCACCTTGTAAAAAAGCGCTAAACGCTGGGTGAGTTTTGAGACGTTGGAATTCATCAAACGGTGATAAATAAGGATTTTCGTAGTTCAGCCCTACCACTAAACCAACAGCAACCAGATTTTCACCATAATGATAAGCGAAGCCGCCACCATAAGTATTATTACCTAAAGGCCAACCAATTGAATGAACGACCAAACCGGCTTGATGCTGCTCTTTAGGTATTTGCCAAATTTCCTTTAATCCAAGACCATAGGTTTGCTTTCCACGGCCAGCTGATAAGTCAAAATGTTCAATAAGTTGCTTCCCTAATTGCCCACGGCACCCTTCTGCAAAAAACGTTATTTTTGCTAATAAATTCATGCCCGGTTGATACATTGAGGTCGGATTACCTGATTTATCAAGCCCCATATCCCCCGTCGTCACCCCTATCACTGAGCCTGACTCGCTGTATATAACTTCTGTTGCCGCAAAGCCCGCAAATACGTCGACCCCGAGCTGTTCGGCTTGTGATGCTAAGGCGGAACATACCCGCCCTAGACTACCAATTACATTTCCTTCATTTTTTAAACTGGTTGGTAACAGAGCAAGTGGTAACCGGTTCGCTTTATGCTCTTTTAGGAGCAAAAAGCGATCTTCAGTGACTGCCGTTAAGTCACTGGAGACAAAGTGCTGCCAGTCGGGTAGTAGCTCATCAAGGGCACGGGGGTCGATCACGGCACCCGATAGAATATGCGCTCCAATTTCAGCACCTTTATCGATCAGACAGACAGATAATTCACTGTTTTTTTCTAAGGCAAGTTGCTTTAAGCGGATTGCCGCAGATAGTCCCGCAGGTCCACCACCGACAATCAGGACATCAAATTCCATCGATTCGCGCTCTGGAGCCTCATTGATATTGACACTATTGTCGATAGTCATATTTCCCCCTAATTAGGCTAATGCTTTATCTAATTCAGGTAAGATCTCAAACAGATCACCAACAATTCCGTAGTCCGCAACTTGGAAAATAGGAGCTTCTGGATCTTGATTGATTGCGACGATCACCTTGCTCTCTTTCATGCCAGCAATATGTTGGATCGCCCCAGAAATTCCAACGGCAATATAGAGATCGGGGGCAACAATCTTACCTGTTTGTCCAACCTGATAATCATTCGGCACATAACCTGCATCAACAGCAGCCCTTGATGCCCCAACCGCAGCCCCTAATTTGTCGGCAATGGTTTCAAGTAAAGCAAAGTTTTCACCAGAACTTAGCCCTCTTCCCCCCGATATCACCACTTTTGCCGAACTAAGCTCAGCACGGCTCATTTGGGTTAAAGATTGGCTTTTCAGTTGAGATAATGGGTTAAAACTGTTTGCACAATAATCTTCGATGGCAGCCGCCGGCTGAGTTTCCGTCGTAGCAGAAAAAGCAGAACTACGGATTGTTAACACCACTTGGTTCCCATTATTTTGTACTGTGGCTAATGCGTTGCCCGCATAAATAGGACGCACAAAGGTTTGTGCATCAATAACGTCAGTAATATCGGAAATCTGTGCAACACCTAGCGTTGCCGCTACACGTGGAGCAACATTTTTACCGTAAGTGGTCGCGGGAAAAACTAAATGACTGTAATGTTTAGCTATCGAAACCACTGAGTCAGTCACAGTTTCTGCGAGTTGATGAGTAAGCTCTACATGGTCGATAAGGATCACTTTTTCGACCCCTGCAATGCTAGCCGCCTGCTCTGCAACCCTAGCGCATTGGCTACCAGCAACGAGTAGATGCAATTGCCCTTGGCCTGCAAGGATCTGTTTAGCCGCTGTCACGCTATGGTATGTTGACGATTTAATAGTTTGGTTGTCATGTTCTACCACAACTAATACTGATAATTGGCTCATGGCGCTCTCCCCGATTAGATAACTTCTTTAGCTTGCAGTTCACTGACTAATGCTTTGACATCATTAAATAATGTGCATTGTCCTGTACGTTTTTTCGGCTCCGTAACCATCAATGTTTTTACTTGCCCTAATGGCGTAAAATCCAGCGCTGAAATATCGCGAACTTCAAGCGGTTTTTTCTTTGCTTTCATGATATTAGGGAGGGTTGCATAGCGAGGTTCATTTAAACGTAAATCGGTTGTCACTACCGCTGGTAACGCTAATGTTAATGTTTCTAATCCACCATCAATTTCACGAGTGACTTGCAGTGATGTACCATCAATTTCAATCAAGGAAGCAAACGTCGCTTGCCCACACTTAAGAAGTGCAGCCAACATTTGCCCTGTTTGATTGCAGTCATTATCAATAGCTTGTTTACCAAGCAAAATTAAGTCCGGCTGCTCTGAAACCACCACCTGCTGCAATAAGCGAGCAATATCCAGTGGCTCTAACACTAAATCACTCGGCTTCTGAACCAAAATGGCTCTGTCGGCACCCATCGCCATCGCGCTACGCAGCGTTTCCTGTGAGTGAGCATCACCGATTGATACAACAACCACTTCATCCGCTTTTCCAGCTTCTTTTAGGCGCACCGCTTCTTCAACGGCAATTTCATCAAACGGGTTGATTGCCATTTTGACATTCGTTAATTCGACGCCTGAACCATCTGCTTTCACTCGTACTTTGACGTTGTGGTCAATAACTCTTTTAACAGCCACTAAAATTTTCATAATTACTCCTAATTACTCTCTGCCAGAAAGTGTTTTTCAGGCTGAGGGGAGCCTTAGCAGTGAATATTCACTGCTATCATCCCCTCTTATTTTTGTTTTAACGTGATTTGTTAATTAGCTGATTTGCTGTCCAGTATTTCATTTGACGACGGCAGTATTAGCCTATCTGCAACGGACATTGGCCATATTTTAATCGCAGCATAGTAGATAATACTGGTGGCAACGAGGCCCACAATCCATGAGATATCAACGCCTCCCAGCTTCTCTACTAATGGTCCGGTGTAAAAACCTGTCGCAATGAAAGGCAATTGAATCATAACGCCAATCACATAAGTGATGATGCCAACTTTATTCCAGCGCCCATAACGACCATTCGGGTTCGATAGCTGAGGCACGTCATAACGACCTTTCGTTACCCAGTAGTAGTCAACAAGGTTGATTGCGCTCCATGGGGTAAAAAATGCCAGTAAGAACAGTAGGAAAGCTGAAAATAGTTTTAGGAATGAATGTTGCCCAGCTAAGCCCAGAGCCGTTGAGAAGCTGACCATCAATATGATGAAAAACAGCCTTTGCCTGCGAGAAATTTGCTGCTTGCCACGGAAACCACAGAAGATGGCTGCCATCGACATAAAGCTACCGTACGCGTTTAGTGCAGTGATCGTCACCTTACCAAAGAAAATGCTGATATAGAGCAGCGCGGCAATAAGCCCTGTGCTACCCAGACCAACAATATAAGCCACTTCATGACCTGCGAATGCGTTACCGGCTAAAGCAGCAGCGAAGACGCCTAGGATCATAGATGCTTGAGTGCCAATCACCGTTCCCGAACCTACCGCTAAGAACGCTTTGATTGTCGGCGTTTTGGTAGGTAGATAACGAGAGTAATCGGCAACATAAGGGCCAAATGCAATTTGCCATGATGCTGAGAGTGACATTGCAAGTAAGAAATTGGTCCACGTGAAATGACGGTTTTCTAATAAAACCGAAACGTCATTCATATAAAACAAGCGGAAAAATAGATAAAAGAATGCAACTACACCGATCACACTGGCCGCTTTACCTAGCATATGGATGATACGATAGCCACAGATCGTAATCGCGATGATCACAGCACCGAAGATCAAGATACCGACCCAATCACTAACATTGAGCAATTGCCCAACGGCCTGACCCGCTAATACTGTGCCACTCGCTGAAAAGCCAACATACATCATGCACACAAGAAGGATCGGGATCACCGCGCCATAGACACCAAACTGAACACGGCTTGAGATCATCTGTGGTAACCCTAGCTTTGGCCCTTGAACAGCATGCAGTGCCATCACTGCACCACCAAGTAGTTGCCCGATAAACAAACCAATTAATGACCAAAATACATCGCCACCTAACACGACAGCGAGTGCCCCAGTCACGATAGCGGTAATCTGTAAGTTTGCCCCAAACCAGAGAGTAAATTGACTTGATAATGTGCCATGCCGTTCTGATTCAGGGATATAGTCAATAGAGCGTGCTTCGATTAAAGGAACATTATCCTGCCGATGTTTTTTATCTGCGATTATGTCGTTTGAAACTGTCATGGTAACTCCTCTTTAAGCAAGGCTTGGCTTAAAGAATGGACCAATTTGTCGCAATGGTTGTCGTAGGATACAGCCATGAGACGTTAAGACGGATGTTATTGTTGTTTTATAAACTACCCGCCATTAAAAATTGAAATACATTCTTAAACCCGGTTGTTGTTGTGTTTTTAATTCCATGATCCTGTTATCAGGTCGTTCATCCTATTGCAGTTTTTACTCATTACGAGTGGACCCTGTCTGCCCACTCGCATTTCCCTATCTCACATTAAACAGCATCTAAAACCGCACGTGAGATAATGATTTTTTGGATTTCTGAAGTACCTTCAAAAATACGTAAAATTCTTGCATCACGTACATAGCGTTCTAAAGGTAGATCCCGAATATAGCCATAACCACCATGAAGCTGTAATGCTGCATCGGTAACAAAACCAGCACACTCCGCGGCAAATAATTTTGCTGTTGCCGATTGCAAGCTAAAACGTTCGCCTGAATCTCGACACTCCGCAGCACGCCATGTCAACATACGCGCGGCTTCTAATTGAGTATGCATATCTGCAAGTCGCCATTGTGTTCCTTGGTAAGCCGCTAATGGCTTTTTACCGATTTGGCGCTCTTTCACCCAATTTAAGGCACATTCCATGGCAGCACGAGCAATACCTAATGAAGTCGCCGCAACTTCCACGCGACCTTTATCCAACACTTCCATTGCGGTATGGAAACCTTTATTTTCTTCACCTAATAGCGCCGACTCAGGCAGCCAACAATTCAGAGCTAGTTCATAGATTGTGCTCCCTCGTAGCCCCATCGTTTTCTCAGGTGAAGAAAACTCGACGCCTTCAGTGCCCTTTGGGATCATAAATGCACTAATGCCACGAGCGCCGGCTTCTGGATTCGTTTTGGCGTATAACACGATAAAATCAGCTTCTTTGGCATTGGTAATGTAGTGTTTATTGCCACGAATTCGCCAACCACCATTTTCACGGGTCGCGATAGTACGCATGTCAGCAGGGTTTGATCCCGCCGCTGGCTCTGTTAGGCCAAACGCCCCTAGCATTTCACCGCTTGCCGCTTTCGGTAACCAATACTGTTTTTGCTCCTCCGTTCCCCCAATCAAAATTGAGTCTGTTGCGAGAAAGTGTGCCGTTAAAGCCGATGATGTTGATGCACAAGCCGCTGCCACTGCTTCCACGATCATACTCATTGCTATACTGCCAATGCCAAAACCGCCGTATTGTTCCGGTAAGTTGATCCCCCAGCAGCCCATTTCACCCAGTGCTGCTAGGCTTTCTGCACAAAAGGTTTCTGTTTCATCGTAACGCTGCGCATTTGCTTGCAGAATATCCCGGCAAACCTTTTCAACAGCATCTACAATTGCTTGTTCTGTTTCATCAATTTGAAAGCTCATTGTATTGTCTCCGCATTTTTTATTGTGAGATTTGCCGATTTATAAACAGCATTCGCTTCACCTAAGCTAGGTGCCCTTTGCGTCACATGAGGTTTGTACCCATTAAAGAAAACAGGTTGAGACACTAATGGTGTTCCCCCATCATCAAGATGAGTAAGAACAGCACGTACCTTTGCATGTTCGCTCTGAGTTGCCTGCTGCAAATCATGGATTGGCGAAGCAGGAACCCCAGCGTTTAGCAGCAAATCACAAACTTCTTCGACCGTTTTTTGTGATGTCCAACGTTCGATTTCTTTTCGAAGTTCAGCCTGATAAAGCGTTCTTGTAGGATCGTCTTTATAACGAGGGTCATTGCGTAATTCAGGTTTCCCCATACACTCACAAAAACGCTGAAATAACTTTTCACTGGCGATAGCAATAACCACTAAACCATCCTGTGCCTGATAAGTATCAAACGGTGTGGATACAGGGTGTCGATTACCCACTAAGCTGGGCGCTGTACCATTTGCAAATAGGTTAGATAACCCTGTTAGTTGCATACTTAGCAGCACATCAACCATAGCAACATCAATATATTGTGCTTTTTCTTGGTGAGCTTCCCGTGCAAATAGTGCACTACTGATCGCCCAAGCAGCGAATATGCCAGCGCAAACATCACCTATCGATTCTCCACTACGGGTTGGGCCTGTTTGTGGAAAGCCTGTCACACTCATTAACCCTGACATCGCTTGTGCCACAATGTCATAAGCGGGGTAATTAGCCAGTGGGCTATCTTGACCAAATCCGGAAATACTGGCGTAAATCAATTTTGGGTTGTGCTGTTTTAGGCTGTCAAAATCAATGCCTAACCTCGCGGTTACCCCCGGTCGAAAATTCTCAACGACGACATCACTCTCTTTGACTAACTGATAAAGGATTTCGCGGTCAGTCTCTGATTTTAGATCTAACTCAATACTGCGTTTGCCTCGATTAATCAGCCCGTAATAAACGCTCTCACCATCAATAAATGGCCCCAAATGGCGGCTATCATCACCATGATCAGGCACCTCAATTTTGATCACCTCAGCCCCTAAATCGGCCATCATGCCTGTGCAATAAGGACCGGCAAGTACGCGACTTAGATCAATAACTTTGATCCCTGATAATGGCCCTACTCTTTTTGGCTTTGACATCGTATTCATACTGATCCCCTTCTAAATAAGGCCGCCCCTAATCTGAGGCAGGCCAAAGGTGCTACTTGACCATCGGCAAATTCAGACCTTGCTGTTTTGCACAATGTATTGCGATGTCATAACCCGCATCAGCATGGCGCATCACCCCTGTTGCTGGGTCATTATGTAAAACTCGTGCTAGACGTTTATCCGCGGCATCAGTGCCATCACAGACAATCACGACACCCGCGTGTTGTGAAAAGCCCATTCCGACACCACCACCGTGATGTAAACTCACCCATGTCGCTCCTCCCGCGGTGTTCAATAGCGCATTGAGTAAAGGCCAATCAGAGACTGCATCAGAGCCATCTTTCATCGACTCGGTTTCACGATGTGGGCTTGCTACAGAGCCTGAATCTAAGTGATCACGACCGATCACAATAGGCCCTTTTAACTCGCCATTTTTCACCATTTCATTAAATGCTCGACCCAATCTTTCACGATCTTTTAAGCCAACCCAACAAATACGAGCAGGCAGCCCTTGGAATGCGATGCGTTCACGGGCCATATCCAGCCAGTTATGCAAGTGTTTATCGTCTGGGATCAGCTCTTTTACTTTTTGATCTGTTTTATAGATATCCTCTGGATCACCCGATAATGCCACCCAACGGAATGGGCCAATTCCTTCACAAAATAGAGGGCGAATATAGGCAGGAACGAAGCCAGGGAAATTAAAGGCATTACTCACACCTTCATCTTTCGCCATTTGGCGAATGTTATTACCATAGTCAAAGGCTGCTGAGCCACGTTTTTGCATAGTCAGCATAGCGTCAACCTGTACTGCCATACTCTTCTTCGCAGCTTTAGTCACTTCATCGGCAGCAGTCTGTTGTTTTTCACGCCATTGCGCCAATGTCCAACCTTGAGGTAAGTAGCCATGAACGGGGTCGTGTGCGCTCGTTTGGTCAGTTACTGAGTCTGGGGTAATGTTACGTTTTACCAATTCGCTGTAAACATCGGCAGCATTACCTAATAAGCCAACTGAAACTGGCTTACCGCTCTGTTTCGCTTCCTCAATATAGTGCAGCGCTTCATCTAATGAAGTGGCCTTTTTATCGACATAACGTGTTCTTAAACGAAAATCAATGCGGCTTTCATCACATTCAACAGCAATCATACTGAAGCCGGCCATGGTCGCAGCAAGAGGTTGTGCGCCCCCCATTCCACCGAGTCCTCCCGTTAGGATCCAACGTCCGGCTGGATCACCATTAAAATGTTGCTTAGCTAAAGATACAAAAGTCTCATAGGTCCCTTGTACGATGCCTTGTGAACCAATATAGATCCAAGAGCCAGCCGTCATTTGGCCATACATCATTAGGCCTTTTTTATCTAGCTCATTGAAATGTTCCCAATTCGCCCAATGAGGGACGATATTTGAGTTAGCAATTAATACGCGGGGGGCATCAGGGTGAGTCGGGAAAACACCAACAGGCTTGCCTGATTGCACTAATAACGTTTGATCATCTTCAAGCGTTTTCAATACTTCTAAAATCTTGTCATAACATTCCCAATCACGAGCAGCACGTCCAATTCCGCCATACACCACTAGACTTTGCGGATGCTCAGCAACATCCGGATCTAAGTTATTTTGGATCATGCGATACACGGCTTCTGTCAGCCAGCTTTTGCAAGTTTTTTCGCTGCCACGTGGGGAGCGGATAACGCGTGTAGAGTCAGTACGGTTTAGCATCGGTGTATCCCCTATTTATCCTTTTTATGTAACTTTTTTGTAACAATCAATGATATTTCTCATTAGTCATTATTTTTTCACTGATAGATTTATTGATTTCAAACCTCCTTCAACTTATTGATATTCAATCAGTTGAAGTTATCTCAGCACTAATTTTCTATCATTTTTATCAAATCATTTATCTTGTTACCTTTAAATATATATACATTTAATTCACAAAGTATATACATTTAAATTTGAATTTTTGCACAAAGATTAGATAGCTAGGGAGGTGATGAGCTATACAATGAGTGATAGCTTGCTGTTTATTCGAAGGAAGATGTATAGACAACTAATTTAATATGCAGAAACAAGTAAATAGCTGAAATGCGAGACGCTTCACATAAACTAGTCATGAAAAGCCCACTATGAGCGATAGGATGCTCGATTATTGCAATCTTTCGCATCAAACCTATTGTAAGTTATCGCAAATAAATTTTATTGGTGATAACTTATGAAGATTAAAAATCCATTTTATAGCCTTACTTCTTGGCTCAATAACGATCACACTCATGAATCAAAAATAGCCAAAGTAAAAAATAGTGATCACTCTTTTCCTGTTAAAACTTCAAAAATAAACCAAGCTGAAAATACACATTGGCAACCTAAAATCACGGATGAAGAGTCTGCCATTGATTTTATTAATCAATATTTTCACCTACCAGAGAATATAGCAAATAAACCCGATACAAAGTTAAGTTTAAAGTCATTATCATTAGATAACCAAAAAGTTACTATTGAATTTAACAAAGAGATCTCCTCTTATTTCAATGAGGCAAATCAAGGTAAAACAGATATTCTGATGACACAAAATGAATTGATTGCTGCATTAAACTATCAGATAAGGCGGTGGGGTAAAGGAGATGAAATTATAGAGGATGAAAATTCAAAAATAACAATAAAATCAGAAGATAAGATTTCATGCCTTGAGCAGATATCCCGTGATATAGGTGCAATGAAGATTATTTTCAAATCAGAGAATGGCTCGTCAATTGTATTAGATTCAATAAATGACATTTATTATGCTTTTAAAAAATTACCACCTGAGCACATTAGTCATCTATGTAACATTGCGAACCAAAAGCATATTTTAAACGCTTATATCGATATATATAACACAAATCAAAACCGTGATAAAATCAATATCTCTCAAAGAGAGAATAAAGGAACAGTCCAAATCGAAATAACGGAAAATGGATATTTAATAACATCCCATTGCCGTTATCAACTTGAACAAATTGAGCCTCAACGATTAATTTCCGGGTCTATTATTGAGATAAAGAGAGCAACTTGTTTCAACGTGAATAAAGATCATACGTTAAAATTTGATAATCTAGATAAGCTCACCATAAAGATTGAACTCGAAACCAATCCGACATTAATAAAAATACCTTAAACTATTAAGCCCCTTCAGTATCCAATAGAGGATATGAAGGGGGATTGTTTAGCCGCCTAAGTAGGCATTACGTACTGCTTCATTAGCGAGTAACGCTTTACCACTATCTTCCAATACAATACGCCCATTCTCAAGAACATAGCCGCGATCAGCCAGTTTTAATGCCTGATTGGCATTTTGCTCCACAAGGAAAATAGTCATTCCCGCTTCGCGCAGTTGCAAAATGGTATCAAAGATTTGCATGATAATGATTGGCGCTAGACCTAATGATGGTTCATCAAGTAGCAACAACTCAGGTTGACTCATCAGCGCACGACCAATCGCTAACATTTGCTGCTCACCACCAGACATGGTGCCAGAGCGTTGACTACGGCGCTCATGCAAACGCGGGAACAGCGTATAAACACGCTCTATGCGCTCTTGATATTGTTGGCGATTAGCAAAAAAGCCCCCCATCGCTAAATTCTCTTCGACGGTCATTCGTGAAAAAACGCGGCGACCTTCGGGTACTAATGCAATATCTTCACGCATAATTTTCGCGGTCGGCAACTGAGTAATATCGACATCACGGTAGAGAATTTGCCCTTCTGAGGCTCGCGGGTCACCGCATAATGTGCTCAGTAGCGTCGTTTTACCCGCACCATTAGCACCGATTAATGTGACGATCTCCCCTTTTTGAATATTCAGGCTCACTTGATGTAGTGCTTGAATTTTTCCGTAATGGGCAGAAACTTGTTTAAATTCTAACATCAATAAGCCTCCCCCAAGTAAGCTTTGATCACATCAGGGTGCTGACGAATTTGATCAGGTGTTCCATTCGCCAAAGGCGTGCCTTGGTTCACCACATAAATGCGATCTGAAATTCCCATCACTAGTTTCATATCATGTTCAATCAATAAGATAGATACTTGGTGATGAGAGCGTAACTCAGCAATTAACTCATCAAGGTCATCAGTTTCTTTCGGGTTTAGGCCGGCCGCGGGTTCATCTAACATAAGAATTTCAGGCCGTGTCACCATACAGCGAGCTATCTCTAACCGACGCTGTTGACCATACGCTAAGTTACCAGCTTGACGGTTAGCAAATTGCAATAAATCGACCCTTTCAAGCCACTTTACTGCATTGTCGATCGCTTCTGATTCCGCTCGTCGAAAGGCTGGCGTTTTCAGTAACCCGGAGAAAATACCACTTTTCAAATGTTGATGTTGAGCAACTAACAGATTCTCAATCACGGTCATTTCTTTGAATAAGCGTACATGCTGAAAAGTTCGGATCACCCCAAGCCGAGCGATCGCCTGACCCGATAAGCCTTCCAAATGCTTTTCTCGGTATAGAATTGAGCCGCCAGTTGGCTTATAAAACCCGGTTAAGCAGTTAAAAATTGTCGTTTTTCCTGCACCATTTGGCCCAATCAAGGAAACGATTTCACCTTGATTTAAGCTCAGCTCAACGTTATTTACCGCTAATAGCCCACCAAAACGCATGGTTAGACCGTTGACTTGTAATAGAGGAGTCATACTTTTTCCCCCTCACTGGCGACTTGCTCGCTATTTTTTAGCTTCATTTGGCGACGTTTCATTGGTAATAGCCCTTGTGGACGCCAAATCATCATCAGCACCATCAATGCCCCTAATAGCAACATACTGTAAGCATTCAAATCACGCATCATTTCTCTTGAGACAACCAGTATAATCGCCGCTAATATCACCGATGTTTGTGAGCCCATCCCTCCGAGCACGACAATGGCTAGTACAAAAGCAGACTCAACGAAAGTGAATGATTCAGGGCTGATAAAGCCTTGGCGAGCCGCAAAAAGCGTTCCCGCAAACCCAGCAAAGGCAGCACTGATCGTGAAGGCGGTTAACTTGATCTTTGTCGGTGATAAACCTAAAGAGCGACAGGCGATTTCATCTTCCCGTAATGCTTCCCAAGCCCGTCCTAAAGGCATACGTAATAATCGATTGATCACAAACAGCGTTAATAGCACCAGCAGCAGAGCCACAAAATAGAGGAAAATAATCCTATCGCCTGCGTTGTAATCAAGGCCAAAGAAATTATGGAAAGTATCCCAACCCTCTTTTGCTGTGCGGCTAAACTCTAAACCAAACAACGTTGGCTTAGGCAACTGGCTAATCCCGTTTGGTCCTCCCGTGATTTCTGTGTTATTGAGCAATAAAATACGCACAATCTCACCGAAACCTAAGGTGACAATCGCCAAATAATCGCCTCTTAGCCGCAATACAGGGAACCCCAATAAAAACCCAGCTAAGGCCGCTGTTAACCCAGCAATAGGTAGGCTTTCCCAGAAGCCAAACCCGTAGTAATGGTTTAATAATGCAAAAGTATAAGCACCTATTGCATAAAACCCTGCATACCCCAAAACCAGTAAGCCTGATAGCCCGACAACCACATTTAAACCAAGACCTAACATCACATAAATTAAGGTTAATGTCGCAATATCGACGCTACCTCGAGAAACAACAAAAGGCCAAATAATTGCAGCAATAACAATAACTAATGCAAGGATCTTTTGCCTCGCTGTCGAGCCATCAAAATCAGGTATAGACCACGATTGTTTCGGAACACCTTGCCACACTCTCACCAATGAAGGGCGTATTAGCTGAAAAATAAAGATCACTGCAATCCCTGCAAAAATCCAATTCCAGCGTACCGAATCACCACTTGAAACAACCAGTTTCGTGCCATCAAGTGTCAATTGCAGACCCATCATAAAGACAGAGAGAATAAAGAACATCACAGACGCGACAATGGCATTAATCCAATTTTCTTTTCTCATACTTTCTCGACCTCCGGGCGCCCCAGAATGCCGGTTGGCATGATCAGCAATACACCAATTAATAAACCAAATGACACAACGTCTTTATATTCCGTGCTTAAATAAGCCGATGTCATTGCTTCCGCAACACCGAGAATGATGCCTCCTAGCATAGCGCCAGGAATACTACCAATTCCCCCCAGTACGGCTGCGGTAAAGGCTTTCATTCCAGCCATAAAACCAATATAAGGGTTTATGACCCCATAAAACTGCCCAAGTAGTACTCCCGCTACCGCTGCCATTGTGGCACCAATCACGAAAGTTAATGAAATCACTCGGTCTGTGTTAATGCCTAATAAACTTGCCATTTTTAAATCTTCAGCACAGGCACGACACGCCCTTCCCATACGGGAATAGCGGATAAATAGGGTCAATGCCAACATAGCAAGTAAGGTAACCACCCAAATGGTCAGCTGCATTTTTGTAATGCTCGCTTCAAAGCCATCGCTTTCGCCTAATACCCACTGACCTGTGATCAAACTCGGTAATGCCAGATCACGTGATCCCTGTGACAAGCTGACATAGTTTTGTAGGAAAATTGACATTCCAATTGCAGAGATAAGTGCAATCAACCTTTTTGAATGGCGAACAGGCCGGTATGCGACGCGTTCAATACTCCAACCATAGGAGCTTGAAACAACAATCGCAGCCACGAATGCCGCAGCAATAAGGATCCAACCAACATCAATACCTAGCATCATTAGCCCAGCGATGACAATGAAGGAGACATAGCTACCAATCATGTAAACTTCACCATGAGCAAAGTTGATCATACCAATAATGCCATAAACCATTGTGTAGCCAATCGCTATCAATGCATAGGTACTGCCCAAGGTTAAGCCATTGAGGAGTTGTTGGATAAAATAAAGAATTTGATCTGACATAGGACTATCCTTTAATACTACCATCCCTAAACAGGGCAGAAGCCGGAAGTTGGTAAGCCAACTCCCGGTTCAGCGCCTGAATAGTGAAATTACTTCACTGCAGTGGATGTACCATCCGCATGCCATTCAAATACGCCAAATTCAAAACCTTTCAGGTCTCCATTAGGCTGCCAAGTCAATGACCCCATCACTGTGTCGACTGGATTTGCTTTTAGATCCTTAACCAAATCTTCTGGCTCTCGGCTCCCTGTACGCTCCATTGCTGTCGTCAAGCCTTGAATTGCCGCATACGTAGTCCAAACGAACGGACCGGTTGGATCTTCTTTTTTCGCTTTAATCGCATCCACAATAGGTTTGTTAGTTGGGACTTGGTCATAGCGTTTAGGCAATGTTACTAACATCCCCTCTGAAGCTTCCCCAGCAATATTTGAAAGTGATGAGTTACCTACTCCTTCTGGGCCCATAAAGCGAATATTCAAACCCGATTGCTTCGCTTGACGTAAAATTTGCCCCATTTCTGGGTAGTAGCCACCAAAATAGACAAAATCCACATTCTCTTTTTTCAGTTTGGCTACCAGTGCAGAAAAGTCCTTATCGCCCGCGGTGATCCCTTCAAACATCACTTCTTTAACACCCGCTTTGTTTAGATTTTCACGGACAGAGCGCGCCAAACCTTCACCGTACTGCTGTTTGTCATGAACAACAGCGATACGTTTTGGTTTGATCTCATCGACAATATATTTCGCTGCGGTAGGGCCTTGGTCTGAATCTAGACCTGTTGTACGCATGATCATTTGATAACCACGCGTGGTTAGATCAGCATTGGTTGCAGCCGGCGTGATCATGATAATCCCTTCATCCTCATAAATATCGGATGCAGGTTGTGTTGAAGAAGAGCAGAGATGACCAATAACATAACGAATCCCATCATTGATCACTTTGTTAGCAACAGCGACAGCTTGTTTTGGGTCACAAGCATCATCATATTCAACTGCAACTAAAGTATCGCCGTTGATCCCACCTTTTGCATTAATATCAGCGACTGCTTGGCGAGCACCAGTGAACTCCATGTCGCCATATTGGGCAACAGGGCCAGACATAGCACCAACAACTGCGATCTTCACCTCTTTAGCCCATATCGGCTGGCTAAACACCATCGCAATCGATCCTGCCAGTAACATTTTATTCATTTTTTTCATTCTGTCGTCCCCATCTTCTGTGGTTCTGCATGTTTGTGTTTGATTTATAGTCAATTATTATGATTGGCATTATCGAATGCCTAATATTTAAAAACATAGCCAATAAGGCTATATATTTCATGACATTAAACAAGATAAATATGCTAAATAGCAAATGTATATGGCAGGTAATTACATAATCAGCAGAATAAAAATCTAATGTTATTACGTGGGTTTTTGGTAAATGCCAGTGTTATATTCTAGTTAAATTTAAATTAATCCGAGCTAAACTCGGAAGATCAACCAAGACAAAATCTTCATCTCTAAAATCAAAAAATCGGTTACAGATCACTCTGTCGATGAGTATGAATGAAAAATAAGCAAAGGGCATACTCTAAATAATGCGAGTTGCAGCTTGGTAGCCATTAAGCATATCCTTAATGACAAACATGGCTATGTGATTACATACAGCAGCAATAATCAATGAGTTACAGCTTGGTGTCTCACTAATATAGATAGAAAGATTATGAAATTAACAATCATTCCTTTGGTCAATCCTACTGAGCAACAATATCTTGACCTGTACAAAATCTGGCCTGACCAGAAGCCAGACCAACTTGCTCATCAATGCCAATCAGAGCAAAAAATCTATGCGGCACGCTTTAATGATCGCCTATTAGCCGCAGCCAAAATTCATCGAGAACAACACAAAGGTACTATCTACGATTTTTTAGTGCGCGAGGTCACTCGTCGCCGTGGCGTAGGGCTCTATTTACTCGACGAAATATGCCGACAAGAGCCTCAAATAACCCATTGGTATTTCAGCTTAGAGGGGGTTTTAGATGCGGATAAAATCGTGATGGAGCAATTTTTATTAGCTTGTCGCTTCACACCAACACAAGAAAGTCATCGATGGGAAAAACGAGTTTAATACTATGAAATTAAAGCGGATTCACCATGTTGCCATCATTGCCTCCAATTATGCTGCCAGTAAACATTTTTACTGCAAAATTCTTGGATTAACCTTATTAGAAGAGCATTATCGAGCAGAGTCTGATTCATGGAAAGCAGATTTAGCGCTCGGCAACCAATACCAAATTGAATTATTTAGTTTTCCTACGCCACCAGCTAGACCAAGTTACCCTGAAGCTTGTGGTTTGAGGCATTTGGCGTTTAGTGTGGACGATCTTGACGGATGGATTGAATATTTAAAGCAGCATAATGTTGATTGTGAATCACCACGAATCGATCCCTACACACAAAAAAGGTTTACTTTTTTTGCCGATCCGGATGGACTCCCCTTAGAATTATACAGTGAATGATACTGCGTATTCTGCATTTATTGCCCCGCGCGTGGCGGCGACAATAAATGCAGTAACAGTGAATCAGGAAGGAAATCGATTTTAATAACTCTCTTCTTCGCCTTCTTCCATTGCGGCACGCAATTTTTTCATGGCATTTTTTTCGAGCTGACGGACTCGTTCGGCAGAAACGCCATATTTATCGGCTAATTCCTGTAATGTTGTCTTATTATCATCATCTAGCCAACGAGCACGAATAATATCTTGGCTACGCTCATCTAATGAATCTAATGCGTCGGCTAACCGATCTGTTGCGTGACTTTCCCAATTGTCCTCTTCGATAGAGCCTGCAAAATCAGATGATTTATCTTGTAAGAACAGTACGGGTGCAATAGGTTGCCCTAAATCACCGCTATCATCATCATCAGACATATCAAAAGCCATATCTTGAGCCGCCATGCGTGATTCCATTTCACGTACATCCTTGGTACTCACGCCCAGCTCTTTAGCCACCATATCAACTTCATCTTGATTAAACCAACCGAGACGCTTTTTATTTTTTCTCAAGTTAAAAAATAACTTACGCTGCGATTTTGTTGTCGCGATCTTAACGATACGCCAATTGCGCAACACGTATTCATGAATTTCAGCTTTGATCCAATGGACCGCAAAGGAAACTAGGCGAACACCAATTTCAGGGTTAAACCGACGCACTGCTTTCATCAGGCCGATATTCCCTTCCTGAATTAAATCTGCTTGCGGTAAACCGTAACCTGCGTAGCTACGAGCAACATGTATCACAAAACGTAAGTGCGATAAGATCAGTTGCTTTGCCGCATCCAGATCACCATGGTAATGCAGCCGTTCAGCAAGTTCCTTTTCTTCCTCAGCGGTGAGCATAGGATAAGCATTGGCAGCCCGCATATAAGCTTCAATACTTCCCTGCGGAACAAGTGCTAATGATTGCATGTCTTTGGTCATTCAGATCCTCTTTGAAAAATAAAGAAAAGAGATTAATTTGATGCGATATATAAGATTAGAAAACCGTAGTTTACCAGTTTTACTGAGTTAAATAAATTCTACTTGTGCGATAGCGACAGGTTAATATCAGACAAATCAAGACTTCAAAAGTTCCCAAGCTGTGCCATTTTTATCGGCATAGCGATAAACTATGCCGATAAAAAGGATTATTCAGGCGTAAAATGACGTAAGTGCTGGACTGTCGCTAGCCAAGCTGCCACCCAACCAATCATGGCTGACATAAGGATCACTAATAAAGATTCCTCCCATAGCAAGCCTTCTATATGAAATTGCGTACCAAAAACACTCGCAACTTGTGCTACAACATCGGATAACTTCCACACCAGTAGCGCTGACATAATCAGCGATACTACCGCGCCCAGTGCCCCCATTAACAAGCCACCGTGTAAAAATGGCCGCATAATAAAGCCATCTGTCGCACCGATGAGCTTCATCACATTGATGGTGTCTCGACGCGCAAAAATATTCAAACGCACACTATTACCAATAACAAGGAATAGTGAAATGATCATTAGAATACCAATCACCGAAGCGACTTGCCCGACAAGTTGTGTTAATGCCGCCAGCCGAGAGAACCAGCTATCGTCCATACGAACTTCTTCAATGCCATTAACTTGGCTTACTCGATCACGCAGTGTTGTTAACACTTCAGAACTTTGAAAATCCAATTTTGGCGTAATAATTGCCACAGCAGGTAATGGGTTTTCCTCTAGCATGTCTAAGGCGGTACTAAAACCAGACCAACTACGGAACTCACTCATCGCTTGGTCGCGAGATAAGTAGTTTACGTGCTCTACCCCATCAAGCGCTTGCAACTGAGTTACCACATTTTGCCCACCTTGTTCATCCAGTGATTTATCAAGGTAAACAGTTAATTGTGGTGTTGGATACCATTGAGCAGCTGCTTGAGCCACATTTTTCCAGACAATATAACAAAGGCTTGGTAAGGTCAGAGAAATCGCAATGACCATCACCGTTAAAAAGGTTGCTAACGGCTGTCTTAACATATCCGCCAATGTATTCAACCAAGCATAGCGCCATTGTTCACGCCACCCACCTTTCAATGCCTTACTTTTTGATTGCATAGGGCGTTCAGACTTAGATTTGCGAACGTGTTTAGCCATGTTGACCTCCGATCATTCTCCCTTCACTCAGAGTCAGTACACGGTAATTACGCCTCTCAATCAAAGCAACATCATGGGTTGCCATGAGAACCGTTACTCCAACACGGTTGAATTCTTCAAATAACCGCATGATCCCCTCTGATAGTTCACCATCAAGGTTCCCCGTTGGCTCATCCGCAAGTAACATGGTTGGTTTGTTTACGACAGCACGCGCAATCCCAACTCGCTGCTGCTCACCACCCGACAACTGAATTGGAAAATTTTTCGCTTTATCAAGTAGACCCACTTTGTCCAATGCTGCTGAAACTCGTCTGCGAATATCTTCGGAACTTGCGCCCGAAATGATCAATGGCATTGCAACATTGTCGTACACCGTTCTATCAAATAACAGATGATGATCTTGAAAAATCATCCCAATTTGCCGACGCAAAAAAGGGATCTCCCGATTTTTCAAACGACTAATATCATGGCCATTAAACAATATATGCCCAGCACTCGGGCGCTCAATACCACAAATAAGCTTCAGTAGCGTACTTTTACCAGCTCCTGAGTGACCAGTAAGAAAAGCCATTTCCCCTGGTTGTAGATGAAAATCTACCCCTTGGAGAGCCTGCCGGCCACCTCGATAAGCTTTACTGACGTGTTCAAAGCGAATCATCGAAAATTATTCCTCTCGGGCAAATAGAGCCTCGATAAAGTCATCGGCTTTAAATGGACGTAAGTCTTCAATACCCTCACCAATCCCGATATAACGAATAGGAATACCGAATTGATCAGCAATGGAGAAGATCACACCACCTTTTGCTGTGCCATCGAGTTTAGTCAATGTGATACCTGTCAGACCTACAGCATCATTAAAAAGTTTTGCCTGACTGACAGCATTTTGTCCAGTACTTGCATCTAGTGTTAGCATAATTTCATGTGGCGCTTCTTCATCCAGTTTTTTCATCACTCGGACAATTTTTTTCAATTCTTCCATCAGATGTGCTTTGTTTTGTAAACGCCCAGCAGTATCTGCAATCAGAACATCCACGCCTTTAGCTTTAGCTGATTGGATTGCATCAAAAATGACTGATGCAGGATCGGCGCCAGTATGTTGCGCAACAACAGGGATACGGTTACGTTCCCCCCAAACTTGTAATTGCTCAACAGCCGCCGCGCGGAAAGTATCCCCTGCCGCTAACATGACGGTTTTACCTTCAGATTGATATTGGCGAGCTAATTTACCAATCGTGGTCGTTTTACCAACACCATTGACCCCAACCATAAGAATAACATAGGGTTTCTTGTCTTCAATGACTAGCGGTTTATCCACTCCCGCTAAAATATCAGACATTTCTTCACGCAATTTACTGTATAGCGCCTCTGCATCTTTTAGCTCTTTACGGCTTGCGTGAGCGGTCAGGTTATCAATAATTTTACGTGTTGTATCAACACCCACATCGGCAATCAATAATTGTTCTTCTAATTCATCAAAAAGATCATCATCAATTTTCTTGCCAGTAAATAACCCAAGAAAACCTGAGCCTAAATTTTGACGTGTTTTCAGTAGCCCTTTCTTTAATCGAGCAAAAAAACCTTCCTTTTTAGGTTTTTCTTGCTCTGTTTGTTTCGGCTCTTCTTGCTCACTCAGAACCTCATCGCGTAACGCGACGATATCTTGAGCTTCCAGCTTAGCTTGTTCTTCTGCTTGGCGCTGACGTTCTGCTT